>CAYPCP010000126.1:0-4813 GCA_964409255.1 uncultured Pseudobdellovibrionaceae bacterium | reverse complement strand
GCGGACCGGAAAATAGGTGGAATTGCCGCGCTTATACGCTTCGATATCCAGAGCAGAGCCGGGCCGCACGTAATACGCCACATCGGCGATCGCGACGATAAGATGGAACTCGTCACCCTCGCGCTGTGCAAAAACCGCATCGTCGAAATCGCGCGCATCCACGCCGTCGATCGTCACCAGCGGCAATTTGGTCAAGTCTTCACGGTCTTTGAGCGTGGGGACTTTCATGTCCTTCGTCTCATCGATCACCTTGGGCGGGAACATCGAACGCAGGCCGGCGGAATGGATGGCGATCAGCGAGAATGCTTTCGGGTCGTCCTCGCGGCCGATCACTTCGCTGACGCGGACTTTCTTGCGCGTCATGCCGCGCGCGGGTTGAATTTCGCACATCACCAGATCGCCCGGCGTCGCGCCGTTCAGATCCTTCTGCGGCAATTCGAAATCGTATTTCGCTTTCTTGTCGGTCGGCGTGACGATGAAGCCGCCCTTGGTCTGCACGACCAGGCCCATGACCTGACCACGCGGGTCGTCAAGGCGGCGTAGAACTTTTCCCTCATACAGTTCGTCCGTGAAGCGGCGCAGCGAGGCCAGCACCCGGTCGCCTTCCTTGAGCGCGGGATGTCCCCGCGTATCGGGAACGATTTCAACCTTCGGTGCGGGGCCGAGGCCGTCGTCCCAGTCTGCCGGACGGGCGAACACGTCGCCGTCGATGTCGATCTCATAGACCTCTACCACCGCCACGGCGGGCAGGCCGGTCGGGACGGCGTAGGTCTGGCCGGGTTGCTTGACGATGGCGCCTTCTTCCTCAAGGGCCCGCAGCACATCCTTCAGCGGACCCCGGTCGTCCCCGTGGATATTGAAGGCCCGGACGATCTCCCGCTTGGTCAGGGGGGTGCGCGATTCCGCGATCAGGCGCAATATTTCGTCTTTGGAGGGGATTTTGGCCATTTATAGTGTTATCTTTCCGGGCTTTTATTGATTGTAGAGGGTCCTTTTGCTAATCCTCAATCCTTGATTTAGAACGAAACACAGGAATATGAAGAAGATACTGGTCACCGGCGCGGCGGGGTTCATCGGGTTTCACCTGAGCCGCCGCCTATGCGCCGACGGGAAAACCGTCCTCGGCATCGATAACGTCAGCGATTATTACGATGTCGCGCTTAAATACGGGCGCCTCGACCTGCTCAGGGAAGCGGATAATTTCCGTTTTGAAAAAACCGATCTTCAGGACGCGGCGGCGCTGGAGCGCCTGTTCACGGAATTCAAGCCCGATGCGGTCGTCAATCTCGCGGCGCAGGCCGGGGTGCGGTACTCGCTCGAAAATCCGAAATCCTATATCGACAGCAACGTATCCGGTTTTTGCAATATCCTCGAAGCGTGCCGTCATCACGGCGTCAAGCATCTGGTCTTTGCGTCGTCCAGCTCGGTGTACGGCGCGAATACCAAACTGCCGTTCAGCGTGTCGGACAATGTCGATCACCCGATCAGCCTGTATGCCGCGACGAAAAAGGCCAACGAACTGATGGCGCATACCTACGCGCACCTGTTCGGCCTGCCGTGCACGGGTCTGCGTTTCTTTACCGTGTATGGTCCGTGGGGGCGCCCGGACATGTCGATCTTCAAATTCACCAAGGCGATTTACGCCGGCGAAGCCATCGATGTGTACAATAACGGCCAGATGCTGCGCGATTTCACCTATATCGACGACATTATCGAAGGGGTTGCGCGCCTGACGGAACTTCCGGCCACGCCCGATCCGGCATGGACGGGCGATGCACCCAACCCCGCGACCAGCGCCGCGCCCTATCGTCTCTACAATATCGGCAATAACGATCCGGTGCAGCTGATGGACATGATCCGTATGCTGGAAAAAGAAATCGGCATGACGGCAAAGCTTAACATGCTGGGCATGCAGCCCGGCGACGTCGCCGAAACCTACGCCGACGTCAAGGCGCTTCAGGATGCCGTGGGTTTCAAGCCTGGCACGCCGCTGGAAAAAGGTCTGCGCAATTTCGTGCGCTGGTACCGCGATTATCATGGCATGGGCAATGGTCCCGCGCTTCAATCGGCCGAAGGCTGACCGTCATGGCCGCCCGCCGCATCGCGATGTTCGTTTCCGATCTGCAGAGCGGCGGAACGCAGCGTCAGGCATCTTTTCTGGCCGGTGAATGGGTTCGGCGCGGCAACCGCGTTTCCATCATCACCTATGAAGCGCACGGGGCGCAGCCGTTCTTTCATGTTCCCGATACGGTTTTGATCAAACGCCTTGATGCCATGCGCAGCAGTGGTAACGCGCTCAACGCTGCGATGGCCAATATCACCCGCGTGCGCGCGGTGCGTAGGGCGCTCGAAGAATTAAAACCCGATGTTTTCCTGACCTTCCTTGCCCAGATGACGGTGACGGGGTACATGGCGGCAAAGCCGCTGGGCATTCCGGTGATTGCGTGCGAACGCACCGATCCGGTGGCCTATCCCACCGGCCTCTGGCGGCCGATGCGCAATCTGGTCTATCCGCGCTGCGCGCGCATTGTCTGTCAGAAACAGGCGGTTGCCGATTATTACGGCACGAAAAACTGCGTTGTCATTCCAAACCCTGTCGTCGCGCCCGCCGTCGAAGGGCTGGGCGATGTCGTCACGCCGCAGCGCGATTACATCGCCTCGCTCGGGCGGCTGGGGCAGGAAAAGGGGCATGACATCCTGATCGAGGCGTTCGCGCGCATCGCGCCGCTTTATCCCGATACCGATCTCCTGATTATCGGGGAGGGGCCGCAGCGTGCGGCGCTCGAAAACCTCATCGCTGCGTTAAGTCTGGCGGGCCGCGTCCATCTGCCGGGGGCGTCGAAGAACCCGTTTCCCGCTCTCGCGCAGGCGAAGGTATTCGTTCTTCCTTCCCGTTACGAAGGTTTCCCCAACGCGCTGGCCGAAGCCATGGCCCTGGGCCTGCCCGTGATCGCAACGCGTTTTGGCGGGGTCGATGAAATTGTTCGTGACGGCGACAACGGCCTGATCGTGTCGATGGAAAATCCCGAAACCATGGCGCAGGCGATTGCCACCCTGCTGCAATACCCGGACCGCGCCGCGGCAATTGGCCATGCGGCAAAACGCATCACGGACGATTTCTCGCCCGAGCGCGTCATGGCGCTATGGGACCGCGCCCTTACTTTTTAGATTTTTTCGCCGCAGCCTTTTTCGCGGGCGCCTTCTTGGCGGCTGCTTTTTTGGCTGGTGCCTTCCTGGCCGACTTGGTTGCAGAAGCCGTATCGCCGCCTTCGGCCTTTTCGCCCTTCTTCGGGAACGTCTTGCGCGGCGGGCGTTTGGATTCCTGCGCCAGCAGTTCGACCGCCCGGTTCATGCCGATGGTCAGCACGTCGTCATCCTTGGGGATGCTCTTGAACTTGTTGTCGTGTTTCAGGTACGGACCGAAACGGCCAATCCCGGCCTGAATCATCTTGCCGCTTTCGGGGTGCGTCCCCACATCACGCGGCAGGGCGAGAAGTTTGAGGGCGGCTTCGAGTGTGACCTCGGACAGTGGCAGACCTTTCGGAATGCCCTGACGTTTCGGTTTGGGCGCGGCCGGTTTTTTCTTCGAAGCGCGCTTCTTCTTGGGCTTGCCCTTGGCGTCCAGTTCGACGGGTGCGTCTGCCAGAGCGGCGGCTTCGGCAGCGGCAAGCTTCTCGGCCTCGGCGATCGCTTCCGGGCTGCCTTCCGGCGGCGGATCGATCTGCACATAGGGGCCATACGGGCCTCTGCGCAGCGATACGGTCCGTCCGGTATCGGGGTCCTGACCGAGAATTTTTGGCTCATTTGCAAGGGCTGCACCCTCATCACCGCCGCCATCGGCATCGGGCAGGGCGAGCGGCTTGGTGTAGCGGCATTCGGGGTAATTCGAACAGCCGATGAAGGCGCCGAATTTCCCTAACTTAAGCGATAGACGACCCTTCTCGCGTTTGTCGGCGGCGCAGGCAGGGCAATCGCGCGCGCCTTCGCCGTCATGGAAGAAGTGGGGGCCGAGCTCGGCGTCGAGGTGGTCGATAACCTCGGTAATGGTCAGACCCTTGGTCTCTTCGACGGCTTTGGAGAAGTCGATCCAGAACTGGCGCAGGGCCTCTTTCCAGAAGATGTGCCCCGATGCAATGGCATCCAGCTCTTCTTCGAGGTTCGCGGTGAAATCGTAATCGACATAACGCGTAAAGAATTTCGACAGGAAAGTCGTGACCAGACGGCCACGGTCCTGCGGGATGAAACGTTTCTTATCCATCGTGACGTAATCACGATCGCGCAGCACCTGAAGCACGGACGCGTAAGTCGACGGGCGGCCGATCCCCAGCTCTTCCATCTTCTTGACGAGCGAGGCTTCGGAGTAGCGTGGCGGCGGCTGGGTGAAGTGCTGATTTTCACGCACTTCCATAAGCTTGGTCTTGTCACCTTCATTCAACGGTGGAAGACGGCGGTCCTGTTCGTCGGTGTCTTCTTCGTCGTCCTTGTCTTCGATGTAGAGCGTAAGGAACCCGTCGAACGAAATCACCGAACCCGTTGCACGCAATACAACATCGTCGGTTCCGTCGGAGATATCGGCGGCGACCTGATCCATCACCGCGTTTTCCATCTGCGACGCCATCGTGCGTTTCCAGATCAGCTCGTAAAGACGGCGCTGGCCTTCATCATCCATCGGCGATCCGGCGCGGCCGGGGAATTTCGAGAGATCAGTCGGGCGAATAGCTTCGTGGGCTTCCTGCGCGTTCTTCGCCTTGGACTTATAAAGACGTGGCGCATCAGGGAGATATTTGGCGCCGTACTCACTCTTGATGAGGGA
>CAYPCP010000125.1:0-4836 GCA_964409255.1 uncultured Pseudobdellovibrionaceae bacterium | reverse complement strand
GGCGGAATCGTACCGCGTCTGCGACGCCAGACCGGCAGGCGATGTGCAGGCGGCGTGAACGGCGACGGGAATCGTAATGGCGAAAAGAACAAGGAAAAATATACGCATTGGTTCTGACCCTTTCCTTTGGAAGGAAAAAATCACCAGAGGTGTCTCTGGCGACCGGGTGTTCAAAACCGTCCTATCTGAAACGGCGCAATGGCCTTTAGGCCCGAAGGCCATTGGACATACGCCATCGCCACCCGGCCAGAAGACCGAGCGGCAAATCCGATGCCATTCTATAGAGAAAAGCATCAGTGTCGGCTGATGCCAGCCGCAGATAGGAAGGGTTTTGAAGCCCTCGGACAGGCATGGACCACCCATGCATGCCCTGTTTTCATGATAAAGGAGGGGGACGGACGGGGCAAGTTGTTTGAACGAAGGCCCCGGCGGGCGCGGGTTTCAGGCCTTTTTGTCCCAGCCGCCGGTTTCGGTTTGCTGGTAATAGGTCACATCGTGCCCGGCGTCCTTATAGGTTTTCCAGCGCTGGCGCGCGGCGGCAACGGCATCGTCGTCATGGCCGTCGAGCATTTCGCAGCATAGCGCGAAGGCGCCGATATCATCGGCGGCCGCGCCGCCGGTGAGGACCAGCACGTTCGCCGCGTTCGGGTTGTCGTTTCCTGCGGTCAGGTAAACCGGCTGCGCTTCGGCGTGGCCGTCTTTTTTCGTGCCGTGCGGCAGGAAAGTATCGGGGCGGTAAACCCAGAGATGATCCGACAGGCGCGTGGCCTGGGTTTCGTCGGCGCATTTCACCAGAATGCGATGACCGGCGTCGAGGGCCTTGGTCAGGATGGCGGGCAATGCCTGGTCCAGCGTCTGGGTCGAAAGATGATAGAAACGAACGTCGGTCATCGGCTTACTCCGTATAGCGGTGCGTGTGCCCGCGGTAATCGGTGACAGCGTACGCGCCGTCTTCGTTGCGTTCAAGATAACACGGGCCGATCGGCATCTTGCCGTGCCCGCCGGGAATATCGAGGACGTAACGCGGAATGGCGATACCGCTCAGGCGACCTTGTAGCGCCGTCATAATCGCTTGCCCCTTTTCGATGGATACGCGGAAATGGCCGGTGCTGGGGGCTTTGTCGGGATGGTGCAGATAGTAAGGCTTCACGCGGTTTGCGACGAGGGCGCGGAAGAGCGTTTCCAGCGTGCGAGCATCGTCGTTGATGTCTTTGAGCAGCACCGATTGCGACAGCAGCACCACGCCCGCGCGGTTCATCTTTTTAAATCCGGCGAGGACGGGCGCGTTGAGTTCGTCGGCGTGATTGGTATGCACGACGATATACAACGCCTTTGCCGTGTTTTCAAAAACCTGCAGCAATTCTTCGTTTAAAATTTCCGGGTTGGTGATCGGCGCCCGCGTGTGAAGGCGGATGATGTCGAGATGCGGGATGGCTTCGAGCTTTGCGAACAGTTCGCGGAGGCGCCGCGCGGAAAGCGTCAGCGGATCGCCGCCGGTCAGGATAACCTCGCGCACCTGCGGGGCGCTTTGGATGTAGGCAAGGGCGGCATCGACCATTTCGGCCTTCAGCATGCCGTCACCGCCGCCGACCATTTCCTTGCGGAAACAAAAGCGGCAGTAATGATGGCAGGTGTCGGTGATTTTCAGCAGCACGCGATCGGGATAGCGATGAACGATACCTTTGACGGGCGAATGCACATCGTCGCCGATCGGATCGGCCAGTTCATCGGGCAGGATGGTGTTTTCCCGGTCGTCGGGAACATACTGCCGCGCGATCGCGTCAGGCGTGGCGGTATCCTTGGGGTTGAAGCGCATTACGCTTCATAATAGTCCGCCACCATCCGGTCAAGCACGCGCACGCCGAATCCGGTCGCCCCGCGCGGGGTTGTGGCCTTGTCGGCCTTGCCCCAGGC
The DNA here is from genome assembly GCA_964409255.1 of uncultured Pseudobdellovibrionaceae bacterium. GTDB lineage: Bacteria > Pseudomonadota > Alphaproteobacteria > Micavibrionales > Micavibrionaceae > CAYPCP01. The sequence goes on along the minus strand of CAYPCP010000125.1, from coordinate 2,922 downwards.
GGTCCCGGCGATGTCGATATGGGCCCACGGGGTCTTGTTTTCGATGAAATGCTCCAGGAACCCGGCGGCGGAGCAGGCCCCGCCGTAGCGGCCGATGCTGCCCAGATTCTGAAGGTCGGCGACGCGGCTTTCCATTTCCTTTTTAAAGGCTTCATCGAGCGGCATGCGCCAGAGCTTTTCGCCCGTGGCGCGGGATGCCTTGTCGATCTGGTCCCACAATTTATCGTCGTTGGCAAACACGCCGGCATAATCGTACCCCAGCGCCACCATGATCGCGCCGGTCAGGGTGGCCAGATCGACGATCAGGCGCGGTTTGTAATTTTGCTGCACGTAAGTCAGCGCGTCGCACAGCACGAGGCGGCCTTCGGCATCCGTGTTGAGGACGTGGATCGTCTTGCCGGATAGCGAGGTGACGATATCGCCCGGTCGGTACGATTCGCCCGAGAGCATGTTTTCCGCCAGCCCGACGATGCCGACGACATCGACCTTCGCCTTGCGCAGGGCGAGCGATTTCAAAAGGCCGACCACGGCGGCGGAACCGCCCATATCCATGATCATTTCTTCCATCCCGGCGGCGGGTTTAATGGAAACGCCGCCCGTGTCGAACGTCACGCCCTTGCCGACGAAGGCGAGGGGGCCGCTACCTTTTTTGCCGCCTTTTGCTGCGGTCTTGCCGGTGCCGTTCCAGCGCATGATGACCACGCGCGGCTTGCGGGCCGAACCCATGCCGACGGCGAGATGCGCACCAAAGCCGAGTTTTTGCATTTTCTTTTCGTCGAGGACCTCAACGGAAATGCCCAGCGGCGTGAGCTGCTTTTTGATGATCGCGGCATAGCTTTCGGGGTAGAGCACATTGGCCGGTTCGCTGACCACATCGCGGGCCAGGAACACGCCCTGCGCCACGGCGTCATGATGTTTGAAGGCCTTGGTCGCGGCGGCGGCTTCGTCCAGAACGATGGTTACGTTGCCGAGATCCTGATCCTTTTTATCTTTCTTTTTGCTGCGGTATTTGTCGAAGTCGTAGGAGCGCAGCGAAACGCCCAGCGCGAACACGGCAGCGGCATCCGGCGCTTTCAGGCCCAGACCTTTTTCGGTTTCGAAGAAAACCGAGGCCTGCACCGCGCCAACGGCCTTAAGGGTGGGGAACAGCTTGCCGCCGTTGTTTTCAAAATCCTGCAGCGTGAGTTTTTTGCCATCGCCCATGCCCAGCAGCACGGCGCGCTTATAGCCTGCGCCCTTGGGCAGAGAAAGAGCCGCCGTCTGGCCGCTGGCGCCGGTGAAGTTACGGCCGTTTTCCAGCGCCGTCGCGATCAGCCCGCCTGCCTTTTTATCGAGCGTTTTGGCCGCGGCGCTCATGGATTTGTTCTCATACACAAAAACAACGGCGGTGTCGGCGGATTCTTTGGGTTTGGCGGCGAAAACGGGCGTGAGGGACATGATATGACTTTTCTTCGAATGGGTTGGAGGGGCTAGGATTTAGCGCCTGCATCCAATATAAGGGTTTTTGGCCGTCCGGCCAGAGAGAACCGAACGAACACGCGATGATTTTTGACAGATACCTGTTTAGAAGCCTTGCCCTCGCCACGCTGTTCACGGCGTTGACGCTGGCGATGATCATCCTGCTGACGCAGTCGTTGCGGTTTCTTGAACTCATCATCAATTCGGGCGCGTCGGGCGGGGCGTTTTTCGTGCTGACGGCGCTGGCGCTGCCGCGCTTTTTCGAGGTAATCCTGCCGCTCGCGCTGATGATCTCCATCGTCTTTATTTATAACCGCATGGCGATGGACAGCGAGATCGTGGTCATGCGCGCGGCGGGCCGCTCGCCCATGGCGCTGGCGACGCCGGCCCTGACGCTGGCGACGGTCATCACGGCGCTGTTGATCTGGATCACCGCGTGGCTTGCGCCTGTGTCGCTGGCCGGGATGCAGCAGATGCGCCAGGTAATTAAAGCGCAATATTCAACGCTCTTCTTCCGCGAGGGCGTGTTCAACAATGTCGGCGACAACCTGACCGTTTATGTGCGCGATCGCAACGAGGAAGGCGAACTGGTGGGGATCGTTATTTACGATTCGCGCGACCGCGCGGCCCAGCCCGTGACCATCATCGCCAAGCGCGGCGTCATCGTTATCAGCGATACCGGGCAACAGGTTCTTGTTTATGACGGCTCGCGGCAGGTTCTTAATCCTGTGACGGGCGTTCTCGACCGCCTGAATTTCGAACGCTATTCCATTGACCTGCCCGAGAGCGGCGCGGTGCGGCAGCGCTGGCGCGAACCCGAAGAACGCACATTGGCCGAACTGCTCAGCCCGGACCCGTCGGTCGAGCGCGACATGCAAAACCGCCATGAATTCACGATCGAAGCACACCGCCGTATTGTCAGCCCGTTCCTTGCGCTGACCTTCGCGGTGATTTCGCTGGCGTGCCTGCTGCTCGGCCCGGTCGACCGGCGCGGGCAGAGCCGCCGCATGATGTTCGCCGCGCTCAGTGTCATCGTGCTGCAGGGGTTATATCTGGGCACCTACAACCTTGCGGTCGAATCCGCATGGGGACTGGCGCTGATGTATGCCCTCGTGTTTGGCCCGCTGGGCGGCGGGCTGCTGATTTTGAGCCGTTACGGCGAAAAAATCCGTCATCAGTTGCTGTATCCGCCGCAAAGAGGAGCCCGCGCATGAGCCGTCTGTTCCCCTCGACGCTGAGCCGTTATCTTGCGGGCGTTTATATACGCAACTTCCTGATCCTGCTGCTGGGGCTTTTGGGGATCGTGTATCTTTTCGACACGGTGGAGCTGCTGCGCCGGGCTTCGAAATTCGAAGATGTTGCCTTGGGCCTCGTGCTGCAGATGGGGCTTTTTAAGTTGCCGGAAGTGGGGCAATTGATTTTGCCGTTCGCGGTGCTTTTCAGCGCGATGATGACGTTCTGGCA
>CAYPCP010000124.1:0-4940 GCA_964409255.1 uncultured Pseudobdellovibrionaceae bacterium | reverse complement strand
TTGTCCCTATCAGGCCGGACGTCTCGGCGATTTCTGCCTCGATCAATTCCGCCTGTCCGTCCATCAGGTTGTGGACGCCGCGAATGCGGCCGCGGCGCACATGCTGCATGATGGTCGACACGGTGATGGCGCGCGGTGAAATAATCGCGCCGAGGCCGAGCGGCCCCAGCAGGGCGTTATATGTCCCTTTGTTCAAAAGCGTGATCGTGCGGTCGACGCCATATTGTTTGGACAGGAGCGAACCGAGAATATTCGTTTCGTCGTCATTCGTGACAGCGATCATCGTTTCGACGGAGGGCATGTCGGCCTCTTCGAGGATCGTGCGGTCGAGCCCGTCGCCGTGAAGGACGATGATGTTTTCAAAATCCTCGCTGATCTTGATGGCGTGGCGTTCATTATGTTCGATGACCTTGATGCGCAGGTCGGGCTGCTTCGCGGTCAGTTCCTCAATAAGGCTGTAGCCGATATTGCCGCCGCCGAGGATGACGACCGAGCGCGCTTTCTTTTCTTCATGACCGAACCCGGCCAGCGCGCGGTCGACCTGCCGGGAATCGACGATGAAATAAGCCTCGTCCCCGATCAGCATCTGCGTTTCGGCGTCGGGGATGATCATCTTGCCGTTCCGGCTGATGGCGACAAGGCTGATGTTCAGCGTGGGGAACAGCGCCGTCAGCTGGCGCAGCGGCGTGTCGACGACCGGGCATAGCGCATCGCAAAGAACGCTGCAGAGGTAAAGCTTGCCTTCCGCCAGCGGGATGACGTTCGTGGTGCCCGGAATGGACAGGCGTTTGACAATCGCCGCGGCGACCTCCATCTCCGGCGAAATGATGACGTCGATCGGCAGATGGGAACGGCCGAACAGGTTGGACCATACCGGGTCCATATAACGCCGGTCGCGAATGCGCGCGATCTTTTTGGGAATATTGAACAGCGAATGCGCGACCTGGCACGCGATCATGTTCACTTCGTCCGAATGCGTCACGGCAATGATCAGATCGGCGTCGCGCGCGCCGGCGGCCAGCAGCACATCGGGCGACGACGCATGACCGACAATGCCGTTGGCGTCGAGTTCTTCGTTCACGCGGGCGATGGTGTCCGGATCGTGATCGATGACGGTAATGTCATTGGCTTCGCGGCTGAGATAGGCGGCGATACTGAAACCGACCTGTCCCGCGCCGCAGATGATGGCGCGCATGGCTTTAGGCTCTCTTCCGTTCGGATTTCGGCGAATCCGCGGTGCCTTCATCCTGCTTTTCGGACGCTGAAATATCAAGGGTTTTAAGCTTGCGGTGCAGGGCCGAGCGTTCCATGCCGACGAATTTGGCGGTTTCGGAAATATTGCCGCCGAACCGCGCCACCTGCGACAGAAGATACTGGCGCTCGAACGATTCGCGCGCATCGCGCAGCGAAAGGGACATGAAATCATCCTGCGCCGCGCTCTCGTCGCCCTGCCCGTCGCGTTTCAGGCGCCCGGTTATTTCCGGCGGCAGCTGATCGGGCGTGACGGGAATGTCGGCCTGGCCGCCGTTCATGATGACGACGCCTTCGACCACGTTGCGCAGCTGCCGAATATTCCCCGGCCAGCGATAGGCTTTGAGCGCGGAGAGCGTTTCCGGTGAGAAGGTCGGCGCGGGCTGCCCCGTCTGGTCCGAATAAAGGCGTACGAAATGATCGATCAGCGCGGGGATATCCTGCGGGCGTTCCCGCAGCGGCGCGACCAGCAATGGCACGACGTTCAGGCGGTAATAAAGATCTTCCCGGAAATTGCCGTTGCGAATTTCTTCGTTCAGGTCGCGGCTGGTCGACGCCATCACGCGCACATCGAATGGCACGGCCTTCGATCCGCCGAGGCGCACGAAATTCTGGTCCTGCAGCAGCCGCACGATCTTGCCTTGCGTCTCCAGCGGCATGTCGGATACTTCGTCGAGAAGCAGCGTGCCGCCGTTGGCGCGTTCGAGCACGCCCTGACGCACGATCCCTTCCTTCTCCGATCCGAACAATTCTTCCTCGATCCGTTCCGGATGAAGAATGGCGCAGTTGAGCGCGAGGAACGGCCCGCCTGCGCGGTCCGACAGGCGGTGGATCATGCGCGCGGCGATTTCCTTGCCCGTGCCGGATTCGCCGCTCACCATCACGCGGCTGTTGGCCTTGGCGATGCGGTCGATACCCTGGCGCAGCGCTTTGGTGGCCGGTGAATCGCCGACCATCTCGATCGGCCCTTCGACTTTTTTGCGCAGCGTATCGTTCTCGCGCTTGAGCGAGGACGCTTCCAGCGCGCGCTGGATCATCAGCAGCAGGCGGTCGGCCTTGAACGGCTTTTCGATGAAATCATACGCGCCTTGCTTGATGGCGTTGACGGCGGTTTCAATCGTGCCGTGGCCGCTGATCATAAGAACGGGAAGATACGGGTGCTCCTGCTTGACCTTGGCCAGAATCTGCATGCCGTCCTGATCCGATCCCTGAAGCCAGATATCGAGAATGATAAGGTCGGGCGCGCCCTTCTCGATCTGCGCGTATGCGCCTTTCGCGTGCGCGGCCTCGCGGGTTTTATACCCCTCGTCCTCCAATATGCCCTGGATCAGGGCACGGATATCTTCTTCATCATCGACGATAAGAATGTCAGTGTTCATATTTTCTGCTCCTTATGCGGCTTCCTGTACGATGCGGTTTTTCAGACGCGGCAATAACAATGACATGGTGGCGCCGCCCAGATCCTGCCAGCCGTCGGTTTTGCGGATCCATTCCGCGGTGCCGATGATCAGGCGGCCTTCGTGGTCTTCCATGATTTTCTTGACGATGGCAAGGCCAAGGCCCGTGCCTTTTTCCTTGAACGTGATGTAAGGCTCGGCGAGCTTTTCGCTATCCTGTCCCGCCGGAAGGCCGGGGCCGGAATCGCTTATCGCGACCAGATAATTTTCGTCCTGCACGGGGGCGAGCAGGATGTGGATTTTACGGGCGGCGCCGTCATGTTCCTTGATGGAATCGATGGCGTTCTGCAGAAGGTTGGTCAGCGCCTGGCGAATCTGCTGCGCGTCGCAATTGACGGGCGCCTCTTCGCGGCTGTCGAGGCCGGTGAGTGTAAATTCAATATCCGGATGCGCCTCGCGTTGCAGGATCAGCGTGTCGCGAATCTGCATCTTCAGGTCTTCTTCCTTCAGCACCGGTTCCGGCATGCGGGCAAAGGCGGAAAATTCATTCACCATGCGCCCGATGTCGCCGACATGCTTGATAATGGTGTCGGTGCATTTTTCAAAGATCTGCGGATCTGTCTGCACTTCCTTGAGGTATTTGCGTTTCAAACGCTCGGCGGAAAGCTGGATAGGCGTAAGCGGGTTTTTAATTTCATGCGCGATGCGGCGCGCGACATCCGCCCATGCGGCCTTACGTTGGGCGGATTCCAGTTCGGTGATGTCGTCGAATGTCAGAACCGCGCCTTTTTCTTCATTCCCGATCCATTCAATGGCTATGCGGACAAGAAGTTTGAGCGCGCGGCCGTCTTCGCGCTGATACGGGATTTCATGCTGCACGATACGGTTCGGGCGGTCGTGCGCCTTTTCAAGAAGGTCGCCGAATTCCGGCAGCAAATCCTGAATGCGTTTGCCGATCAGGCTGTCGGCGGTTTTGCCGAACAATTGCCCGGCCGAGGAATTGGCGATGGCAATGCGCCCTGTTTCATCGACGCCGATGATCCCCGCGGACACGCCGGCCAGAACCGTTTCGGTGAAGCGCCGGCGCTGATCGAGCTGCCGGTTCGCCATAACCAGTTCGGCGCGCTGTTCTTCAAGCTGCGTGGTCATGCGGTTGAACGCGCGGGCCAGGTAATCGAATTCCTCGATCGGCTCCCCTTCCGGCACGCGGGCGGTCAGGTCCCCGGCGCGCAGTCGGTCGGACACGGAAATGAGCGAGCCGATCGGCGTGACCAATTGCCGCGCAAGGTTAATGCCGAACCAGATGGCGGTCATCATCAGCAGCATCGCGACGACGACGAAAATCATCGTCACGGTGATCTGCATGCCGGAGAAGCGGCCCTGAAGCGCGGCATATTCCGCCGCCGCGTCGCGCGTGGCATCAAGGTGCGAGAGCACCGTCGGGTCCACCATCCTGCCCACGAAAAGATAGGCGTCGTTAAAATTGTTAAGCTTCACGAACGCGCGGACCCTGTCCTCGGTCTCGTTCGTCGTGATGACAACCTCGCCGTCCATGGCCTGTTCCAAAAGATAGGCCGGCACGTTTTCGAATGTCAGCGTAAAAGTCAGCCCCGAGCGCATCAGAATGCGCCCCGACCCGTCGAAGATCATCGCCTCGGTCAGGTTCCGCATGAACGACTGCGTATCCATGAACCGCTCGAACGCGGGTTTGTTCTCGATATATAAAAGCGCCTGACGGTCGAGGTCGTTGGCCATGGCGAGAATGTCGGCCTTGATCACCTGCTGGTGTTCTTCCAAATAAGCCTCGGCGACGGCCTGTGATTCCATGACAGCGGTCTGCACGCGTTCGGAGAACCAGCTCTGGACCCCGAAATGGAAGAAGAAGGCGGAGAACACGGCCATCAGAATGGCGGGCGCGGCGGCCATGATGGAAAAGATAAGGATCAGTCGGGTATGAAGCCGCGATCCGGCGATCCCCTGTTTCCGCCCGCTCCATATCTGGGTCAGGCGGCGGGCGATGATCGCGACAAGGAAGGCAAGAATGATAAGGTCGAGGTTGAGAAGCCAGATCACCGTGTCCGGATCGTTGCCGAACGGCGGCGTTTCGGTCAGGGCCGCGTAGGTGGCAAAACCGCTGCAAACGGCGGCGATGACCAGGAGGATGCCAAGACGCAGGCTCCACCCCCGCCCGCTAAAGCGGTGGGTCAGGGCCGATAAGCTTTCCAGCTTGTTTGCGCTCAGGAATTGACGCATGGTCATTTTCAGACTATCCACAAGTTGTGGCAAAAAAGC
>CAYPCP010000123.1:0-5023 GCA_964409255.1 uncultured Pseudobdellovibrionaceae bacterium | reverse complement strand
TGCATTGTCGTAGAGACCGTTGGCGCCGACGAAATCGAGATCGGATTCCGACACGCCTTTCATACGCATGCGGTTGACGCCGCGTTCGATCGCCTGGCCGTATGAAATGACGTCACCGGCGATTAAGGAGGCTTCCTGCGTGGAGACGTTGCTAATCCCCTGACGGCCGCTCCGTGTAAAGGTAAAGGCGAGCGCCGCGAACAGAACGATCCCGATCAAAACCATCATAAAGGCATTGCCCGATTGCCGCTGGCATTGATAGGTCATGCTATTCCTTTTTGGTTGTGTCGTCTTTGAAGACAGCGGCGCGCATCGTGTCGCCCGCTTCCTTGAGAATGCGCTGCACATCGTTATCGAGCGCGGCCGGCGTGAAGCTTGGTTTATCCGCAGGGGCCGGTGCCGCCGTTTTTTCGACCAGATCGTTCCACGATACGGCGCTGGCCGGTTTTGCCGGCGCGGCGGCGGTAACAGGTTCAGGTTCGGGCGCCGCTGCAGCAGAGGGAGTATCGGGTTTCTTGAAGAAGCCCATCGGCGAACCCCCGCTTTGCGGCGGCGTGGCGGGCTGAGCGGGCGGCGCGCTCATCACCGGGGCGGCAGGCGCAGACGGCGCTGCGGGGGCCGCAGGGGCATCGGCCAATGCCTTGGCGGCGTCGTCCGGGAATTGGCGGGCGTGAAGCTCGGCGAGGCCGCCGATACCTTCGTCGATCGGGTTCTGCACACGGCCGCGAACGCGTTTGACGCCGGCGGCGAGCGCCTCGATTTCCATCGGTGTCGTCATGGCGACATCGGCATTCTTCGCCGTCCACGTTTTACCCACGAGACGGTCGCGGAGCTGCGTGATCTGCGCGGAGTGTTTGACCAGCTGTTCGTCCGGCGCGGGCAGGCCGAGATAACGCGTGACGCGCATCGCCTTCGCATGGCCGGGGTTGGAATAGAAAATCTGCGTGTCGATGACGACGTTTTCGAAAATCATCACGGCGGCGCCTTCGCGTAGGGACTTCAAATCCCCGTAATCGGCGCGTTCGCGGGCCTGGGTGCTGGCATTCATGCTGTCCTGATAGGCGCCGGTCGACATGCCGCCCTGCAGCGCGAAGCCGGAGGATTCCATGATGAGCGCCTTACCCGCCTGACGTTCGAAGAAGTCCTTAGTGTCCGTGGGGTCCTGCAATTTGCCGAAAATCTTGATGTTGCAGTTACCGGTGATGGAGCGGGATTCTTCTTTCACGCGTTTTTGCAGCGCGGGCAAATCCTGCGCCGAGAAAACGAGGGAGAAGCCGAGCGAACGGGCCTGCGCGGCCATAACGGCCATCCCCTGCACGGTATAGTAACCGACCTCGTCGAAGATGGTCATGAACGGGGTGGACGAATGCGTGGGTTTATTCTCGATAACCGTGGAGCTTTCGCCTTCCACCGTGGAGCCAAGCGTCGATCCCATCATCCCTTTAAGGGTTGCCACGACGATTTTACCGAGGTTTGCGGTTTCATCGCCTGATTTTTCCAGCGCCGGGATCAGAACGATCAGGATGCGGCGGTTCAGGACGATGTCGATCATGTCAACGTCGGCGGCCTGCGCGTCGAAGATGTAACCGTAATCGTCACCAAGCGATTGCAGCGCGCGGGTGAACTGCATGGTGAGGTAACCGTGCTGCTGGCGGACCGTGGTCGTATCGACCATCGGCTGGTCCGGCCCCATCGGCTTTTCCTTGCCGTTGTCGTCGAACGCTTCGTCCACGTAACCCGGCAGCGTATTCAGGTAGCCTTTGATGCTTTCGCGGAAATCTTTCGGCAGCGCTTCGTCGCGCGAAAGCTGGATGATGCGGTGCAGGTTCAGGTAATCGCGGATGGTGCTGACGGACAGCGGGACGTCCTGCTTGTCGCGTTTCCAGACAAGCGCGGGCATCAGCGAGCTGATCAAGGAAACCGCACGCTCTTTCCACATCGCGTTGTCGCCTTCGGCTTCGGGCATCAGCGAGACGAGCATGTTGGTGAGGTACGATGCCGAACCGCTCGAGAACGGGTTCATCGTGTTCGACGGGGCGCGGGCGTTGGAGTTCCCGGTCATATAGTTAAGGACCATCAGGTCGTCGTCGCGGCCGAAGCGGCGGCAGAGCGCGGAGAGAGACGACCACAGGTCGGTGTCGGCTTTACCGTCGATATAGACGAAGCCCGATCCCCAGCACAGCGCGTTGGTGACGATGGATTTCAACCCTTCGGTCTTACCGGCCCCGGTCGTGCCGAGATAGAGGATGTGCGTCCGGGCATCGGAATTGGTAAACCAGATCTCTTCGTTGGTGTTTTTGATGTTGCCGAGATAAAGAATGCCCTCGGGCTTTCCGCTGCGTCCGGGGCCGACATTGCTCAGATCCTTAAGCTTTGAATCGGCAGGCATTTTGAAAGGCAATTTCCGCGGGCGTTTGACAAGCCACCAGATAAACAACGCGTAGATCAGGAAAATGATGTCGGCGATGTAAATCGTCGACGGATAAATGAACAGCGTCGACGCAAGAAGGTAGATGCAGACAAACGAATGGCGCGGCTTTTTCAGCCATTCGCCGAAACGCACGTAAAGCGGGCGGATATCCCTGAGGAGCTCCGTCCACTTCCGTTCATATTTCCGTTGGTCTAGTGCCATGGGTTAAACCCATTCAACCTTTCGTTATTGACCTTTTAAGAAATCATCCGCGGATACCGGCACGCCCGAAGAAGTTTGCGGGTCGGCGCTGGTTGCTGTGGATGTCTGTGTTGCGCCGGTGCTGCCGGCGGTCAGATTGCTTTCAACAGGTGTAATTTGCGTTAAATAGAAAAACAGCCCGGCAACGATAAGGACTCCCGCGATCGCGACGATCCATTGCACGCCTTCGCCTTTCAAGGCGCCGCCGATGTCATTGGCGGGTTTGCGTCCGCCCTGCAGCGCGCTGGAAACCTGCATCAGCGCATCGACGGCGGTTTCACGCGTATCGAACGCGGCGATATCCTGCGTGTCGGCGCCGCTTTTCTGGACGAGGCGGAACAGCCCTTTGCTTTCGCGAACTTCGAAACCCGCTTCTTTCGCCTGCGCCAGATTCATGCGCCAGACAACCGGTTCTGCGGCGTTGGGGAAGGAAAGCACAAGGCTTCCATCAATTACACGAACATCGGCATCGTTCTTTTTCATGGCGTGGGTCATTTCTTTCTACGTTCTGTTTATGCTTCCGCGGATTTGAGTTTCTTGACGCCGCGCTTTTTCGATCCGCTGTAATCGATCTGCGGGATCGGGCGGGCGCGGTCTGATTCAATGTAGTCGGCCAGGCTTTTTACCGCATCCTGCATTTTCGGGCGCGGGATCGGGCGCTGCGTCATTTTCTCTGCCTTGTAATGCGCCATGGCGCCCATGCCTTCCATGTGGAAAGTGTGACGGCCGAGATTGTTCAGCGGGTACCAGAGATTGCGGTCGTGCGCGCGCAGCCAGACGAACTGCGCAGGCGCCAAAACGCCGCCTTCTTCGCGCGCCGTGAGAAGGGCGCGCAGCATCGCGGTGTTTTCCCACGCATGCTGATTGCATTTCGAAAGAACCTTATGCGCAAGATCTTTCGTGCGCAGCACTTTCTGCGCATCCTTGACCAGGGTTTTGTCCTTCGAGAGCTGCAGTCCTTTGTCATGCGACCAGCACGTTGCAAGACGGCTTAACATCTTGTCGGCGTCGGCACGCCGGCGCGAAGCCTTCAGGCAGCAGGTCGCAAGCAGGATTTGCCGATAAGGTGCCAGGTGTTTTGTGCCGCGCCAGCGTGGACCCAGTTGCTGCGCGAATGCTTTCGCGGCGGCGGCCTGATCCATCTTCCCGCCGGGAAGCGGAATGGAGTGATAGGCAACCCATTCTTCTGGCCCCAGCGCTTCGGCAAAGATCGGCAGTTCCGCAGGGACCGGCGAACCCGGCGCGCGTCCCGGCAGCTTTGAAGGGTTGAACCGCACGAAGGGGCGGATGATCGGGAAGATGTTCGATTGTTTTCCGATAAGGCCGTCGAGATCGAAAACCTGGCGGTGCTCCGTCCCCGGGCCGCTGCGCAGCGCCCAGATGCCGCCGACAAACATCAGGCCGATAAAAATCCATTTGTAGATATGCATGGCAAGAACGGACGCAAGGCCAAGGAACGTGGCATCGATATTTTCGGCGGGAAGATTGCGTGCGATTTCCATGAATTCATGGAACGGGATGGCCTGACCGTTCCATTCGACCGTGTAATCGGCGGGCAGGAACGGCGACATGGTCCACATTTCGGCATAGCGGATCCAGCGGATAACATTCTTGATCTGGGAATCGAAGCCCAGCCAGACCATATAGCCGAGCCCGGCGAAAATGATGGCGAGGATACCCCACCCCATTGCCGCATCCGCTGCTCCCTTGCCTTTGTTGTCCGACATCTATCGCCTTGAAAAACCGACTGAAAATTAGTGTAAGCCGAGTGAATGTTACACTATTCGAAAGTATAACAACAATTTCATAAAAATCCAATTTTTTCAGGATGTTAACATTTATTTTTCCGCCCGTGCGCGGTGGTCCGGGCGGCGCTTCCGGGCACTGCTGGCCCGGAGGGCTTAAAATCTGCTTGCGCTGCGCTCAGCGCTGTATGAAAAGAGGGGGCGGAAAGGGAAAAAACATGCTGGGATGGGTCGTCAGAGGATTGTTGATCGTATCGGGTCTGGTCGCGAGCTGGTTTGTCGCGCACGACGCCCTGAATTTCGAATTCGTCCGCGGGGTCGTCGCCATTCTGCTTTTTACGCTGGCGGTCGTTCTTGTGACGCTTGGCCCGGGCGTCCTGCGCCGGATCGGCGATCTCTGGCGCCGCAAGACAGCGCCGCCGCGTGAATGAAACAGCGCCGCGTCTGTTCAAGCGAAAAATAATTTGCTAGTGTCCCCGTCGCTCTGTCCATCGGAGCACCGAAGTAAACAGATTTCCCTCACAGCAACGAGGGCACGAAAATAGCCAAGATGCCGGCGTAGCACAGCGGTAGTGCAGCGGTTTTGTAAACCGAAGGTCGGGAGTTC
>CAYPCP010000122.1:0-5034 GCA_964409255.1 uncultured Pseudobdellovibrionaceae bacterium | reverse complement strand
TCAAGCGCGTCCGCAAAAAATTCAAATCCGTCGACGACGATTTCGACCACATCGAGACCCTCTACGGCATCGGATATCGCTATAAAGACGTCTAAGAACCTGCGCGACCGGATCCTGTTCTGGAGGCGCAGCATAAGGCCGCGCCGCTGGGACCCCGCGAGCGAGGAGATGTCCGGCCTGACGTTCAAGATCCTGGCCGTCAATATTGTTGCGATCATGATTCTGGGCCTCGGGGTCCTCTATCTCGGCCAGTACACCGATTCCCTCGTGCAGGGGGAGCTTGAATCGATGCGGTCGGAGGCGCGATTGTTCGCCGGGGCCATTTCCGAGGGCGCGGTCCGCCCCGTCTTCCAGATTTCGCCGGTCCCGTTCGAAGACCCCACCGCCATCGAGGCGATCAAACCTGAGCTGGCCCGCCGCATGGTGCGCCGTCTGGGCCAGATCGGAAAAAGCCGCGTGCGGCTGTTCGCGGTCGACGGGTCGGTCCTGACCGATTCCCACCAGTTGATCGGGCCGGGCGGCGTCGTGCAGATGGAGATGCTCGACCCCGTGCAGCCGCCGCTGGGCTTCGATTCCCTTTTCGCACAATCAGCGACGCGCTTCCTCAACCTGATCCCGGTGCAGAACAAGCTGCCCGCCTATCCCGAAAACACGCTCAACGACGTGTTCGCGTTTCCGGATACACAGGCCGCGATGCTAGGTAACCTTTCGACCACCGCGTGGCAGCGCAAGAACGGCCGCATCATTTTGACCGCCGCCGCGCCGATCCAGAAGATCAAGCAGGTGATGGGGGTCGTCCTCCTGATCCGCGACGGGGCCGAGCTGGAACATGCCATCGCCGAAGTCAGGGTCGATGTGTTCCGCGTGTTCCTCGGCTCGCTCGGCATTACGGTCATGCTGTCGATCTATCTGTCGGGCCTGATTTCCCGCCCGCTGCAGCGGCTGGCCAGCGCCGCCGAGGCCGTGCGCATGGGCAAGGGCCGCCACACCGAGATTCCCGACATGTCGGCGCGGAACGACGAGATCGGGGAACTGTCGATTGCCCTGCGTGACATGACGCGCGCGCTGTGGGACCGCATGGATACGATCGAGCGTTTTGCTGCGGATGTTGCGCATGAGATCAAGAACCCGCTGACCTCGCTGCGCAGCGCCGTCGAGACCGCCGCCCGCGTCAAGGACGACGAAAGCCGCAAAAAACTCATGGATATCATCCAGCACGACGTCCGCCGTCTCGACCGGCTTATCTCCGATATCTCGAGCGCTTCGCGCCTCGACGCCGAGCTGTCCCGCGAGCAGATGGGCGCGGTAGACCTGCCCGCCCTGCTGTACAGCCTGCGCGACGCCTATAAAAAACCGCTGGTACGCGCCGGCAGCGCCAGCGAAGAAGGCGATATTGTGCGCATCGACCTCGACATTCCCGGCGGCCATCCCGTCCGCGTGCGCGGCAGCGAAGACCGCCTGGCGCAGGTTTTCGGCAATCTGCTGACCAACGCCATGTCGTTTTCGCCGCAGGGGGGCGCGGTCACCGTGCGGCTGGTGCCCGACGGCGACGCGATTTTATGCTGCGTCGAGGATCAGGGGCCGGGCATCCCGCAAAACAAGCTGGAAACCGTGTTCGAGCGTTTTTATACCGAGCGCCCGACCGCCGAAAGCTATGGCGACCATTCGGGCCTCGGCCTGTCGATTTCGCGCCAGATCGTGCAGGCCCATGGCGGCCATATCTGGGCCGAGAATATCAAGGACGAAAACGACATCGTGAAGGGCGCCCGTTTCTGCGTCCTGCTCGATAAAGCCTAAGAATTTCCTTTACATAACCGTTTTGTCTGGCGTATGGTCCGCGCCGTGAAAAACGAATTCAATTTTCAGTCCCTCAACCCATGGCGCACGGCGGCGAAAGCCTTCGCGATCGCCTTCCCGGCCTTGTTCGTCAACGCCGCCCAGCATGGCTGGCAGGGCATGGCGGTAATGGGTGCCGTGGGCACCATGATCGCCGGCGGCATGCTTCGCAGTTTCGACCAGCTTTATGAAGAGGACGAAAAACGCATGAGCTTCGCACCGCGGTCGTCAGACCCACCCACGCGGGAAGAAGACATCGCCGCGCGCGTATCGCAGCATTTTGGCCTCCCGCCCGTGCGGGTCGTCGACGGCGCCCCGGAAACCTCGCCGTTTCAGGTCGTCAATCAGGCCATCCAGATTCACCCCGGCACCACGCCGCATTTTTCGGATGAAGCGCTGGAATGGGTTATGGCCCACGAACTGGACCATATACGGAATTTGCGCGATCTGAATTTACGGATTCCGGTTTTTTCCTGCGGCCTTGTTTCCATCGCGGGCGGGCTTGTGATGACGGGGGCCGCCTTGTTCAACGGCGACGCGTCCGCCACGCGCGACATGACCATGAATTTCATGACCTGCCTTGTGTCCTATTCTTTCTTCCGCGCGGCCAACACGGGCATTACGCGGGAGGTTGAACTGCGCTGCGATGCCAACGCGCTGCGCGCCACCGGCAATCTCGACGCCGCGAAAGAGGCCCTTTATACGTTCCGCGATCTGTTCGATACGTTAAACAAAGACAAAGGCCCTCTCGATTCCCTCGTCAACAGGATCGCCTATAAACCGCACCCTTCTTTTAACGCCCGTCTCAAAAACCTCGACCGCACATGGGAAGCGATGCAGATTGAGGGTCAGGCGCGTCATGCGCCGGCGCCGTGATCTGGATCACTGCATCGATTCCCGGAAAATCATCCACAAATACGATACGCGGAGTCCGCCATAAGATTGATGACGCGGCGGGGTCATTGGTGGTATCGTTGCATCGATATTTTGACACGCATCGCGGATGAAACGACGACACCCGCTTCACCGGATTCGGATCAAAACGCACCCCGGCGAGACATGAAATCACCATGAAAACCACGCAGACACGCCGTATCGTATTCGTCACCGGACTGTCCGGCGCGGGCATTTCATCGGCCCTGGATGCGCTCGAAGACCTCGGGTATGAGGTATTCGACAACATGCCGCTTACGCTGGTGGAGCCCTTGCTGAAGGACGGCGCAGACGCACTGCGCCCGCTCGCATTCGGCATCGACAGCCGCTCTCGCGGGTTTGACCCGCGCGCCGTGATGCAGACCGCGCAGGCCGTCGGCGCGACCCTCGCGTTCCTGACCGCCGATGAAGCGGTCCTGCAGAAGCGGTTCACCGAAACACGCCGCCGCCACCCCCTCGCCGCCGACCGGCCCGTCAGCGCCGGGATCAAAAAAGAACTCACGCTGCTTCACCCGATGAAGGAGGTCGCCGACCCGATCATCGACACATCCGAACTCTCGATCCACGATCTCAGACGTATCATCGCCGGACATTTCGCGCTGGGCGATGGACCGGGTCTTCGCGTCACGGTCATGTCATTCGGGTTCAAGCATGGCCTGCCCCGTGAAGCAGATATCGTCATGGATGTGCGCTTCCTTAAAAACCCGCACTGGGTCGATGCATTGCGCCCGCTGACGGGCCTTGATGCGCCTGTGGCCAGATATGTGGAAGAAGATGGGGGTTATGAAGGATTCATCACCGACTTCAAAAACATGATCGGAAAACTCCTTCCCCGCTATGCCGGCGAGGGGAAGTCATATCTGACCCTCGCCATCGGGTGCACGGGCGGTCATCACCGTTCCGTGCACATCGCCAGAACGCTGGGCGCATGGCTGGAAACGCAGAACGTCGCCGTTTCCGTCGAACATCGGGATATTGAGCGGTAAATCTTAGCGGCTAAGCGTTTGCTGCGTTGTCGGCGCGGGCGCGGCAGGCACCGGCGCGCGAATGGCGTCGCACAAAGATTTCATGAAATCGGCGTCGATCCTGTTTTCGAGATCGGCCACGATATGGTCCGGCGCCGAGCGATTGACCGTGATCATCAGGCCGCTCTGCGTCAGACCGCCGTCCTGCCCCTGAAAGCGCAGCACGACAGCACCGGGCAGACCTTCGTAATAGACGGCCTGACCGGGGGAGGCGATTTTCTCCAGCGGCGACTGGCCGTTGACCAGAGACTGGAAATTGCGGGCGATCACGCTGGTGTCGAACGGAAAATCGCGGTTGATCTGGCTGAAGATCACCGCCGGAATTTCAGCGCCGCCTTCATGCGCGACGATGGTCGGACCGCTGCCGATATATTTATGCGTGCTGACTGAGTATTTTGCCATGATGACCCCGGAATCGCTTGCAATTGCCCCTTTTAGCCCTTAATTCTTAGCCCGGAATTATTAATATTTACTGAAACTCAGGAGACTTAAATGGGCGCCAAGCCACAAGCCGTCGAAAACGACTATAAAGTAAAAGACATTTCCCTCGCCGAATGGGGCCGCAAGGAAATCGAAATCGCCGAAACGGAAATGCCGGGCCTGATGTCCACGCGCGAGGAATTCGCGAAGTCCCAGCCGCTTAAAGGCGCGCGCATCGTCGGCTGCCTGCACATGACCATCCAGACCGCCGTCCTGATCGAAACGCTTCAGGCGCTGGGCGCGGAAATCCGCTGGTCGTCCTGTAACATCTTCTCGACCCAGGACCACGCCGCCGCCGCGATCGCCGCCCGCGGCACGCCGGTTTTCGCATGGAAAGGCGAAACGGAAGAGGAATATGAATGGTGCATCCGCCAGACGATCACCGGCCCGAACGGCTGGACGCCGAACATGATCCTCGATGACGGCGGCGACCTGACGAAAATCATGCACGAAGAATTCCCGGAAATGATGAAAGACATCAAAGGGATTTCCGAAGAAACCACCACGGGCGTTCTGCGCCTGCATGAAATGGCGAAGAAAGGCACGCTGAAAGCCCCGGCGATCAACGTCAACGACTCCGTCACCAAGTCCAAGTTCGACAACAAATATGGCTGCCGCGAATCGCTGGTCGACGGTATCCGCCGCGCGACCGACGTCATGCTGGCCGGTAAAGTCGCCGTCGTTGCCGGTTACGGCGACGTGGGTAAAGGCTCCGCCGAATCGCTCTCCTCGCAAGGCGTACGCGTACTGGTTACCGAAA
>CAYPCP010000121.1:0-5181 GCA_964409255.1 uncultured Pseudobdellovibrionaceae bacterium | reverse complement strand
CCGAAGACCGACAAGGCCGCATAGAATGCTCTCGCCTGAAATGCTTTGGAAAGAGTATGAACACGCGATAGATACTCATGTAAAATATCTAGATCTAGCTATAAAAATGAACGCGTTCTATTACGTCGTTACAGGAGCGATCGTTTCTTACTATTTTTTATATATAGACAAAGAAGCGGTGGTAAGATTCTCTCTCATTTTGCCTTTTATCATGAGCGTAGCGTACGCATACTTCTTTTGGAACGGTGCCTTATTGTCTAGAGTGTCCGGGGCGGATTTGCAAAATTCGGCACGGAAGTTAGGTTTTCAAACATATTCAGCAGTAGCTTTTGTGTTAGAGCAGTTACTCTGGATATCAACATTGTTAATGGTGCTTACGGCAATAGGTTTGGCGATTTTATTTTTTATAATTCCAAAAACCAATTTTTTTAATTGGCTGGGGAGTTTGACATGAGTGGAAATCGCTTCGGAACATTGTTTCAATATCATTCCTTCGGTGAAAGCCACGGGCCGATGATCGGCTGCGTGGTGGACGGGGTGCCGCCGCGCATTCCGCTGACCGAAGCGGACATCCAGGTTTATCTCGACCGCCGCAAGCCGGGGCAGAGCCGCTTCACGACGCAGCGCCAGGAACCGGATCAGGTTGAAATCGTTTCAGGTGTGTTTGAAGGTGTGACGACGGGCACGCCCATCGCCCTTCTGATCCGCAACGTCGATGCAAAGTCGAAAGATTACAGCGACATCAAGGACAAGTTTCGTCCCGGCCATGCCGATTTCACGTATGACGCCAAATACGGCATCCGCGATTATCGCGGCGGCGGGCGTTCGTCCGCGCGCGAAACGGCGATGCGCGTGGCGGCGGGCGCGGTGGCGCGCAAGCTTCTGGCCCATGCGCTGGGCAGCCATGTTTCCATCCGCGGCGCGGTCGTCAAGGTTGGCACGATGCCGATCAATTACGATCACTGGGACTGGAAGGAAGTCGACCAGAATTCGTTCTGGTGTCCCGATGCCGCGGCGGTGCCGCGCTGGGAACAATATCTCGACACGCAACGTAAGTCCGGCTCGTCCATCGGCGCGGTCGTCGAAATCGTCGCGAGCGGTTTTCCGCCGGGCCTTGGCGCGCCCGTGTATGACAAGCTCGATGCCGATATCGCCAAGGCGATGATGTCGATCAACGCGGTGAAGGGCGTCGAGATCGGCGCCGGTTTCAACGCGGTGGAGTGGGGCGGTGAAACCAACGCCGACGAAATCCGCATCGGCGCCGATGGCAAGCCGCATTTCACCAGCAACCATGCGGGCGGCATTCTCGGCGGCATTTCGACGGGGCAGGATATCGTAACGCGCGTCGCGTTCAAACCGACAAGCTCGATTTTGCAGCCCGTAAAAACCATCGACACGGACGGCAACGAAACCGAAATCGTCACGAAGGGCCGCCACGACCCCTGCGTCGGCCTGCGCGGCACGCCGGTGGCCGAAGCGATGATGGCCTGCGTCCTTGCCGACCATTGGTTGCGGCATAAGGCGCAATGTCTGTAATCTCCACGTGACTTTGCCGGCCGCCGGGATAGAATGACGGCATGAAGCTGTTTGCCTTTTACGTCGGCGGTAAAACACACAATTCCAACATTGAATTGCACGACATGCGTTTTTGCATCGGCGATGCGTTCGAGGATTGTTATGACGATCTGAAACGCCAATGGTGGGGAACCCCGGAAAGTCTGCATCTTGACTGCTGGGGGGAGGTCCGGTCCGCCGACGGCTATGATATCCTTTTAAAACCCGAAGCGTATGAAGGGGAAGACAGGCTGTTCTTCGTCAATCTCGGCGGGTATCGGGCGGGCGAGTTCACCGAGCTGCACAAAAACATCTTCGTCACCGCCCCGAGCGAGAGCAAGGCCAAGGTCAAAGCCCTCAAGACCATTCTCGACTGGGGGCAGCACCATAAGGATAATATGTTCGAGGTCGAGAACATGGTCTGCCTCGATAGCGTGGCGGGGGAAAAGGGCCTGCATGTCCACCTTGAAAAAACTTCCTCGCCAACCCCGTTTCAGTTTTCCTGTGGTTATAAACCGATAGGCGCACAACGATGATCAAAGGTTCCCTGTTTTTTAAACCGAAACCCCGCACGAAAGAGATTTCGCGCAAGCGCTGGAACTGGCCGTCGATTGTCGGGCGCGCGATCAAAAAAGCATGCATGGTCATCGGCGCCGTCGTCCTGTTCAGCGCGCTTTTGACATTCTGCGCGGGCACCATGCTCGGTGATAAAAAGGCGCTCGTGCCGGGTGAATTCATTCTTTCGCTGACCATCGATTCCGGCGTGGGGGAGCAGGGGCGCGAGCCGACGTTCCTCGACCCGTTCCCGTTTTCGCGCCCGACCGTGCGTCAGATTGTCGACTCTCTCGACCGCGCCGCGACGGATCACCGGGTGAAAGCGCTGCTCGTCAATCTTGAAACCGGCGGCGTCGATCTGGCGCATATCCAGGAAATTCGCGCGGCGGTCAAACGGTTCCGCGCCAGCGGCAAGCCGTCGGCGGTCTACTCGTCCTCTTACGGTGATTTCGGCGCCGGTCTGGGCAATTATTATTTCGCGAGCGCGTTCGATAAAATATGGATGCAGCCTGTCGGCATGCTGTCGATCGCGGGCATCGGGATGGAAATGCCGTTCGTGAAGACTCTGCTCGAAAAAATCGGCGCGCGGGCGCAGTTTTTTCAGCGCGAGGAATATAAGAACGCGATGGAAAGCTTCACCGCCACCCGCATGTCCGGCCCCAGCCGGGAAAGCGTTTCCGATCTGGTCGACGGCCTTGCGGCGCAGATGGCGGGCGATATCGCGGCGGATCGCGGCATCAAGGTTCCGGCGTTCAAGGCGCTGGTCGATAAGGGCCTCCTGACCGGGCAGGAGGCGCTGGACGCCGGGCTCATCGACCGTCTGGATTATGCGGACACGCTCGTCGCGGAAACGCAGGAGGCGGTCGGCGGCAGCGCGGACGACGACGAGCCTGCGCTTGTCGCCCTTGAGGACTACGTGGCCCTGGCGCCCGCGCAGCGCGGGCCGAAGGTCGCGCTTGTGTATGTCGCCGGCATGATCGCGCCGGGCGGCAGCGGCGAAGGGGTCGCGGATGCCGACCGCATCGCCAACGCCATTCTCGATGCCGCGTATGACGACCGTTACAAGGTTATCGTCGTGCGCATCGACAGCCCCGGCGGCAGCCCGACCGCGTCGGAGACCATTCGCCGCGCGATCGTGAAAGCCAAAGGCGAAGGCAAGGACGTGATCGTGTCGATGGGCCCCGTGGCCGCGTCGGGCGGATACTGGATCGCGGCAGACGCAAGCAGGATCTACGCGCTGCCCGCCACGCTGACCGGATCGATCGGCGTCGTGATGGGCAAGTTCGAATTGAGCGCGCTGTGGGAAAAGCTGGGCGTCAACTGGGAACAAACCACATGGGGTGCCAACGCCGGATTGTGGTCCGTCAACCAGCCGTTCAGCGCGGCGCAGGCGGAACGGATGAACGTGCTGATCGACGATATATATACGTCGTTTATCGACCGCGTCGCCGCCGGGCGCAACATGACGCCGGAGCAGGTGCGCGCGATCGCCAAAGGCCGCGCGTGGACGGGCGAGACGGCGAAGACTATCGGGCTTGTCGATGAGATCGGCGGCCTGGATGTCGCGCTGGACGACGCGGCGAAGACGGCGGGGGCCGACGGCCGCCATAAGATATCGATCGATGTCCTGCCGCAGCCGGAAGGGCCGTTCGAACAGCTGCTCAGCCTTTTCGGCGCGGAGGCGCGTATCGGGAAGGGGATCGACGCGCTGGAAACGATGGCATCGAAGATGGCCGTCATCAATGCCGGCCCGGTGGCTTACGATCCTGTTTTGGATTTCGCGCGGTAAGCCGGATCGCCGAACAGCACGGCAACACGCGCGGTGAAATCGGCATAGTTCATGATGATGTGATCCGGGCTGAGCCCGCGTTCGAGAATCCCGATCGACGCCTTGATCCCGTAGGCAAAAGGCACGACGGTTGCCGCCAGCGTCTTATCGGCAGCCAGAGCCGCCATCACATCTTTGTGGCGGTCGCCGATATACCAGACGACATCGTTTTCATTTAAAGGATCGCGTATTTTACGCAGCGCGCGAATGATCGCCTCGGGATGCGGTTTCGAATGCGTGATGTCTTCGCGGAACGTCTGGGTCACGAAATATTTTTCGAGATCGAATTTCTTGAGAATGTCGTGCCCGTAGCCCTTGCCCAGCCCGTTGCTGACGATGCCCATCGGGATGCCGTGGCTTTGGAAAAAGCCGAGCAGCGCGATGATGCCGGGGCAGGGCTGCACGATCTGCTCGACGGGCTTGCGCCGGAAGCTGTGCAGCATGCGATGCACGGCGAGCGACGGCAGGCGTTCAAGGGTAATGGGAACGGGTTCTTCGTGACGGACGCGGCGGACAAGGCCGCTGCCCTTGTAAATCACATCGTCGAGGAATTCGAGCGCGCCGAGAAGGCGCGGGTTGACGTGGCGCACGGTGGTGCCATCCATGTCGAACAGGACAATTGTAGGCTTTGGCAGACTCATTGTGTGTCAGTATCAGGAATAGGCCGTGTCCTGTCCAGTTTGATTGCAGCGCGGACGGATTCAACGAACGCACGTTGCGCGCGGAGCAGCGCGCCCAGCTCCCGCCCGGCTTCGCCGCGCAATCCGTGAAGCAGCGCGTTTTGTTTCGCGGCATCCTTGCCCGCCCCGGTCCGGGGGCCGGTCGCGTGGTCCCACGGACGGGCCAGACGGCAGCGTTCCGCCTGTTCCCGGCGGCGCTTTTCTGGCCAACCCCTTGTTACACCGGACATTTTCGGGGTCCTTCAGTTCGTTCGTCGTTTTCCTGCGCAGCCTGCGCGTCTTTCATCATTATCATGAAAGAATAATAGGAAAATAAACCTATTTTGTCAATGTTGTATAACACACAACAATATTGTTGCCAGAAAAAATGTTGTGTGTCACACTACAAATAGACAGGGGCCACGTGTGTTTGGGTAGCAATAGCCGTAATAGGGGACGTTAAAAATGATTAAATCTTTTTCTGACAAGCTGACAGAAAGAATTTGGAATAGAGAGATGGTCAAGGGATACCCGACCGCTCTCTTGAGCAAAGCGCGTCGAAAACTAGGTATTATCAACGACGCG
>CAYPCP010000120.1:0-5237 GCA_964409255.1 uncultured Pseudobdellovibrionaceae bacterium | reverse complement strand
CGTTGCTCTTCATGGTTCAGTCCCTCCTCTTAGGTCCCCTAGCCCCTCAACTTACGGGGCGAATCTAAACAAATGATTGACGTAACATTCCGATTATCGTGATCGGCATTATTACCTTATTAATTATGGTAAAACGTTAAGGCAGATGTCCGCAAATTTTAACCTTCTGTTAACTTTATGAAATAAAATGAAAAAACCTCTTCCGACGGGAAGAGGTTCTGAAAAAGCCAAGCCTTTATATCAGGCTGACATCATATATATGCCAATCGGCTCGCCCTTAAGCGTTTCTGTAATATCAACCTCCACAACGTCGCTCAGCCTGCCCGGGGACATTGAGATTTCAGAACGGTTTAAAAGAAGGGAGAAATGGCGCAACCGGCGGAATTCGAATCCACGACCTCTTCCTTCGGAGGGAAGCGCTCTATCCAGCTGAGCTACGGCTGCGTATGCCCAGACTTTTAGCTTCTTCGCCTTTGCCTGTCCAATTAATTTGGCAAAACCGCATGAAAACAGCGGGATGCAGGGGGTTTCACGGCTTTTTATTGCTCGTCATCTGGATAAAGACGTCTTCAAGGTCACTCTCGTCGGTGGAGATATCGGCGATACCGTACCCCGCCGCCTGAACGGCCGCGATGATGGCGCCCGCGCTCTGGTCCTTCGGCGCGTACCGGACCATCAGCGTGCGGATACCCTCGCGCGTGGCCTGATACGCCTCCAGCCCGGCGGGCATGACGGTCAGTTCGCGGTCGAGGCGGATGCGCATCTCCTTGTTGTCCAGACGGGAAAGCAGCGTTTCCTTATCTTCGTTGGCGATGATCTTGCCGTGATTGATGATCGCAATCCGGTCGCATAATTGTTCGGCTTCTTCGAGATAGTGCGTCGTCAGAAGAACCGTGACGCCGCGCTGGTTGAGAAGCTTCACCTTCTCCCACAGCATCTTGCGCAGTTCGACGTCGACGCCGGCGGTGGGTTCGTCGAGGACGAGGATCGGCGGCGCATGCACCAATGCCTTCGCCACCATCAGGCGGCGTTTCATCCCGCCGGACAGGCTGCGCGTATACGCATTCGCCTTGTCGGCCAGACCGACCATCTCCAGCAGTTCCATGCTCTGACGTTCATTTTCCGGCACGCCGTACATGCCCGCCTGAATATCGAGCATCTTGAGCGGCGTGAAGAACGGATCGAAATTTATTTCCTGCGGCACGATGCCGATCGCCGCGCGGGCGTTGCGGGCGTTTTCGTCGATATCGATATCCCATATCTTCACCGTGCCCGCCGTTTTCACGACAAGCCCGGCCATGATGTTGATGATCGTGGATTTTCCCGCGCCGTTGGGCCCGAGCAGCCCGAAAATGGAACCCTTCGGGATATGAAGGTCGATGCTGTGGAGAGCGGTTTTTTCCGGGGACTTTCCCGACGCCTTATACGTCTTGGTCAGCCCGGTTAACGCGATGGCGCTGTTACTCATTGGTTTTTCTCATATCTGTGCGTGCCTGCCTGACCCAGATATGTGGCATAACCGCCGTCCGTCAACCATGCCTGCGCGGCTTTGTCGTCTTTAAGGGCCGCGTCCCAGTACGCCAGCGCCGACATCTTGATGATTTCCTCGTGCAGCTCGCGGTTGGGATTGTCGCCCAGCTTGCCGCGGGAGCCGTTATAAACCATGTGGTCGCCGTCCTTAAGCACCAGAAGATGCTTGTCCGGCCCGCCCGCATAATCGTAGACGACAAGGCGCTGCAGGTAATCCCATCCCTCGACCGGGGAATCGTCGTCGGTGCCGGTCATGAAAAACATCGGCCGGTCGATCGACCCGTATACGTCGCGCGGATCGTCCAGCGCCACGTGCTGGATCGGCACCATGCTGTACAGAATGCCGGCCTTGAAAATATCCTGCTTGAACGAACGCAGCTTGCCGCTTTCATCCGGGAACATCATCCCGCATACGGCCTGCGTCGTCATCGCGCCGAACGAATGGCCCGACATGCCGACGCGTGTCATGTCCGCCGTGGCGGATAAAGCGGGATGCTTTTCCATCCATCCTGCAATGTTGTTCACCACGAACGGCACGTCGGCGAACCGGGCCAATGTCGCGCTGCGCGGAATATGCGTGTTGCGGATGATGTCCCACGGGTGGCCGGGCTTTCCTTCCCACAGGCTGCTGTCCGTGCCCGGGTGCTGCATGTGGACCACCACATAACCGTGCGAAGCGATGTACCGCGACAGGAACGACGCGCCGTCGACGCTGCCCCCCAGGCCGTGGGACCAGAACACGACCGGCACCTTGCCCAGCTCGTGTTCGACCGGGTAATACACCTTGATTTTTATCGGGCGATTGTCGCGCGCGGTATCGATCAACGCATCGCGCAGGATCAGAACCTTGTGCGGATCGTTCTCGGGATGGATGTCGGGGTGCCAGAAGGCGGCCATGGAAGGCTACTTCTTCCGGAACTGGTCGAGCGATACAACTTCGCCGGTCTTGCCGCCGCCCTTTTTCTTGGCTTTTTTATCGCCGCCGCCACCGCTTGTCGGGTCGTCGTCACCGTCTTCATCGTCTTCGAATTCGGAAACGTCGAGTTCCTCGCCCAGCGGCTGGAACTGCAGCGCGAAGTTGACGGACGGGTCGGCAAAGATCGTGATGGCGCCGAGCGGAATGACCAGGCGTTCCGGCACGTTGTTGAACGAAAGCGTCACGCCGAGTTTTTCGTCGTCGACTTCAAGATCGTAGAATTGGTATTGCAGGACGATCGTCATTTCGCCGGGATAGCGGTCGCGCAGATAGCTGGGAATGCTGACGCCCGGATAATCGGTCATGAACGTGATGTAAAAATGGTGATCGCCCGGAAGGCCCGTTTCAATGACCTCCTCGACGGCCTGGCGCACAACACCGCGCAGCGCCTGTTCGACCATTCTGTCGTACCGTAGAATCTCGTCTTCGTCGTCAATCATGTTCTATTCGTCGCAAGATCAGGGTGGAAAATCAAGAACTTCCTGAAAAGAAAGCCGCACGGAGCGCGGCCCGCTCCAGATGTGCCACAGCGGACTCCGGCGGGCCAGCGAATTCTGAAAAACCGCCAAACAGGCTGTGGAAAAGAAGTTTGCGGCTCAATCGAACTCCGCTTCCCGCCCGACCGGCACCGGGGCGCTGCCCAGGCGGCGTTTTTCAAGCTTGGCGGAAATTTCCATGCGGGCCCTGAATTCGGCGATTTTGCGCATGGCGGCTTTATATGATTCTTTATCGCCGCGCGAAAGGAACTCGACCATCATGTTCATGTAGTATTCCATCGCGGCGGGGGAGACATAGTGATAATCGAACCCCTCCTTCAACAACGCGAAGGCTTCGTCCTCCCGCCCTTCGTCGCGATAGATTTTCGCAAGGCCGGTGCGCGCGCCGAGATGAAGCGGGTCGAGGCGCAGCGCCTCCTTATACATGTCCTCCGGCTTGGGTGCGTCGGGCGCGAGGAGTGACGCGGGGACGAGCGTCTGCAGCTTGCCCAGATAATAAAGCGCCGAGGACGAACGCGGGTTGAGCGCGCGGGCGCGCTCCAGCTGTCCCATCGCCTGCTCGTAGAATTCTTTTTTCTTCTCGTCGCTCAGGTTTTTCTGGTTGAAATCGTCCTGCAGCACGCCGAGCGGAATATTCGCCGCCAGAAGCCACGTGCGGAAATTGTGCCCGCGGTCGAATTTATGCGCGAGCGACAGATTGCTGGCGAATTTGGGAAGGTTTTGTTCGCGCAGCAGCGCATGCTGCGCCCTGTTGACGAAATGCTCGCTCGCCATGTAGCTGCCGAAAAGATACAAAAGCGGAATAAACGGCAGCGCCAGGCACACGCGCCGCATCGCCATGCCGGTAGTCTCCGGGAAGCCCGTCGTCACGATTTTGTCCGGCACGATCCGCTGCGCGGTGACGAACCACACGGCCAGCAGGAATCCCGCGCCGTACAGAATGCACAGATTGTAGAAATTGAAATTGATATGCGCCTGAATGACCAGCGCCCCCAGCGCGGAAAAACTCGCCATGATCACCACGCGGCGCGGATCGTCCGCCGGGACGTGTTTCAAAACCCTGATCGTGCGGACAAACGCCGCGATCACAAAGGCGTAAAAAAGCACCGGCCCCATAATCCCCAGCTCCGCCCAGTATTGCAGCGGATCGCTGTGCGCCATCGTGACGGCGCTGTGTTTATGGTCGACGCGGAATTCGGGATAATAAAGGAAGAACGTGCCAAAACCCGTCCCCATCTCCCAGTGATTCCTGATGTAACCGCCCACCCCTTCCCACAGGCCCAGACGGCTTGCGGTGCGTTCGGGTTCGTTCATCTGCACCATGTCGGTGATGCGCTGCGCGGGGCTGTTCCATTTCATCGGGCTGACGACCTGGCTCAGCGCCAGCATGATCGCGAAAATCGCAACCGCCGCGGCCAGGCGGCCTTTGGCCTGACGCGCATAATAAAACGTTCCGATAACCAGCACGACCAGCGCGGGCAGCAACGCGACGATCGCGCTGCGCGATCCCGTCGCGACGATCCCGCCCGACAGCGCCGCCACCAATAGCAGCAGCAAGAACACATATTTCTTACGGCGCGTCATCATCAACGCCGCCACCGCCGGGATCAGCGAAAGATTGAAAAACCCGGCCAGCGAATTGGGATCGCCCAGCGGATGGTGCGCCTGCCCGCCGAACGGATTGTACACGATGCAATATTGAACGACCGCCCACACGCCCAGCCCCGCCGACAGCGCCGCGATGAAAATCGCGATCTGGCGGAACTGCCGGTCGTCGGGCCGCAGCACGAACATAAAGAACGTCAGCGGCAGCGTGCTGAAAAAACAAAAACCCGTGACCGTGACCAGCGGCACTTCCGACCAGAACACGCTGAGGAAAATCCATCCCCAGAACGCCGCGGCGAAATACAAGACCGCGCTTTTCGGCACGTCCCACGCGCCGCGCGACGCCTGCGCCATCATGGCCCACGACCACACGAACAGCAACGTGACGGACCCGACGAAAAAGCCGAGCTGCCATTCATTCACGAAATAAAAACTGCACAGGAAAGCGCCAAGCCACAACAGCGTGGAAACCGGGCGCGCAAGGAAAAGCGATGGGATTCTCATGCGCCTACTGTCCACGCGGGCGCACGGCCCGTCAATCGCGGCCGGACAAAAGAACGAAGATATAAGGGGAAAAGAAAGTGGAAGGCTTCTGTTGCTAGGTGCCTTCCGAACCCCACCTAAAGAGG
>CAYPCP010000119.1:0-5273 GCA_964409255.1 uncultured Pseudobdellovibrionaceae bacterium | reverse complement strand
GAAAGCGGCAAGATGGAGTTGGAGCATATTGATTTCGACATCCATCGCATGATTCAGGGTGTTGTTATCCTGATGTCCGGCCACGCGGAAGCCAAAAGCATCGTTTTGCGCCATGATATCGATCCTACTGTGCCGCGTTTCATCATTGGTGACCCTGTGCGTTTACGTCAGGTTATCCTTAACCTTGTCGGTAATTCAATCAAGTTCACCGAACGCGGGGGCGTTACCGTTCATATCAAGCGCGACCAGAGCGGCGAGCAGCGTCAGGGGATCGTCAAAATTCGTGTTGCCGTACAGGATACCGGTATCGGTATTTCGCGCGAGGCCCAGAAAAATCTGTTCAACCCATTCGCGCAGGCCGACTCCAGCGTGTCGCGCCGTTTTGGCGGGACGGGACTGGGGCTGGCGATTTCACAGCGCCTGATCGAAGCCATGGGCGGACGTATTACCATCGATAGTACCGAAGGGCGCGGCAGCACGTTCTATTTCACGCTGGTGGTCGAGGAAGGGTCGGCCGACGGCGCGCAAACCGTATCCCACAACCGTCAGCAGCCTCTGACCCAGATCCCGGAGCGCGTATTGCGCGTGTTAGTCGTGGAAGATAACGAAATCAGCCAAAAATTGATGCGCGAATTCGTGCAGCGCATGGGGCATGACATTTCCGTTGTCGGGACAGGTGAAGATGCTCTGGCCAAGGTGGAGCAGGAGCGCTTTGACGCCATTCTTATGGACGTTGAACTGCCGGGTATATCCGGCATGGGCGCAACCAAGAGCATACGCGCCATGCGCGATCGGGAGAAAGCCGCCACGCCGGTTATCGCCATGACGGGGAATGTGCGCGACGAGGATATTCATTCATGCTACGCCGCGAATATGAACGGACATCTGGCGAAACCGATCGATCCGCAGAAATTGCGGGAATCGTTGCAGAAGGTTATCGACGGCAAGCTGGATAATCCCGTGCAATTGCCCGAAGTCGCAGCGGAGCCGCAGGTGCAGGAAACGGAAGTGCGTTTGTCTATGGATTCGCTGGCGGCGGCCAATAGCCTGGGGTTTGAAGAGGAAGCGCAGCAGGCCCCCATCAAGCAGATGCTTTTGGCCGATAACGACAGCACGGAGGATTCCGACTCTTTCAGCGATGCGATTGCGCGCGGGCTGGAGTTGGAGGAGGACAGCGCGGGTGCGGCGGCTGTGTTCGACAACAGCATGCTGAGCGGGTTGCGCAAGGGGTTGAGCGGCGATGCGGTGCGGCAGTTGGTGGACGAGTTGTTCGTTAAGGCGGAGGAGATTATCGCGGATATCGGCAAGGCCACGGCGGAGCAGGATATCCCGACATTGGCGGCACGGGCGCACGAGTTGAAGGGCATGGCGGCGAATTTCGGTTTGGTCGAGGTCAGCAAGCTGGCGGAGCGCGCGGAGCGCGCGGCCAAGGACAACGCCACGGACGGTATGCCGGAGGTTATCGCGGATTTGGACCCGGCCAACGGGCGGGCGAAGGCGGCGATGCGGAAATGGCTGGATAGTTAAAATGAAAAGGGGCCGCGAGGCCCCTTTTTGACAGGCATACAATCGTATTGTATTAGCCGACGATTTCGACGCCGCTGAAGAAGAAGGCGATTTCGCCCGCGGCGTTTTCGGCGCTGTCGGAGCCGTGGACGGAGTTGGCTTCGATGCTTTCAGCGAAGTCCTTGCGGATGGTGCCGGCATCGGCGTTGGCGGGGTTGGTCGCGCCCATGACGGTGCGGTATTTCGCGACGGCGTCTTCACCTTCGAGAACCTGCACGACCACCGGGCCGGAGATCATGAAGCTGACGAGGTCTTTGTAGAACGGGCGTTCTTTGTGGACTTCGTAGAATTTCTGGGCTTCGTCCTGGGTCAGGTGCATACGCTTTTGCGCGACGATACGCAGGCCGTTTTTCTCGATGCGTTCGTTGATGGCACCGGTCAGGTTGCGGCGGGTGGCGTCCGGCTTGATGATGGACAGGGTGCGTTGCTTGGCCATTTTATCCTCTTTTATTAACAGTTTACTGGGCTTGCGCGGAACAAGGTTATATAGGGGCATGGTTTTTTGTGCAACTGCTCATTCATATTCATAAAACCCATTGATTTATCAGGCGGTTAGCGGCAATCTGCCGGTTATGAAGAACAAGACAATTTTGATTACTGGCTTCGGCCCGTTTCCCGGCGTGCCCGACAATCCCAGCGAAAAACTGGTGAAGCGGGCGGCGCAATTGCGACTGGCGGATAATTTCAGTGTGCAGGCGCGCGTGCTGCCGACCGAATTCGGCGCGGCGGGCAAAGCGTTGCGGCAAGCCATCGCGGAAGTGAAGCCGGACATCGTGATTTGCTTTGGCGTGGCGGCGCGCAGCGGCCAGATACGCGTGGAACGCGCGGCGTGGAATACAGTCACCACGGAGCGCAAGGACGCCGCCGGATGCACGGCGCAAAGCGCGGTGGTGTGCGACGGCGGCCCGGACGGGTATGGCGCGACATTGCCGGTGGAGAAGATTGTCGAGGCGCTGAACCGCCGCGGCCTGTGGAGCGTGGGGTCGGACAGCGCGGGCGATTATCTGTGCAATGCGGTTTTTTATGAGTTGATGCACGAGATAGCGACCAGCGGCGCGCATGTGCGCGGCGGGTTCATTCATATTCCGATGCCGCGTGCGGGCAAGGCGCTGAGCGCGGGCGGGTTGCTGGACGCGGCGATGATCGCGGTGCGCATGAGCTTGGCGGCGGGGGATGCCCCGTTGCCGGTGGTTTTGAAACGCGGCCCCGCATTGTAAAAGGAAGACCGGATCCCCGCACAAGGCGGGGATGACGGGGGAGGATGATAGTTTAGCGCGGGAGCAAGCGGCGCGATGGATCCCGGCCTGCGCCGGGATGACGGAAAATAAAATTTTTGCCGCGAAGGCGCGAAGGGGCGAAGGAAATGTTTTGATTCCTTTGTGTCTTCGCGCCTTCGCGGTTTGAGATCCTTCGCTGCGCTCAGGATGACAGGAAATAAGGAGGGTGGCCGCCCCGGTTTGCGGGGCGGTTTGAGGAACGTTTTTCTTTACGTTTTGGCGGTGGCTGGTGGGGCTTGCCTTAGGAGGCAAGGGCCAGCTCGATGGCGCTGACGGCTTTGTCGGCGGCGTCGGCGTCGGGGCCGCCGCCTTGCGCCATATCGGGACGGCCGCCGCCGCCCTTGCCGCCCAAGACTTCGACGCCGCGTTTGACGAGTTCGACGGCGCTGATTTTGCCGGTGAGGTCGTCGGTGACACCGACGACGATGGAGGCTTTGCCTTCATCCGTGGCAATCAGCGTGACGACGCCGGAGCCGAGTTTCTTTTTCAAATCGTCGACCATCGGCTTCAGGTCTTTGGCCGGGAAATCGGTAAGGACGCGGCCGGTGAATTTCACGCCGCCGATGTCCTTGACTTCCGGGCCTGCGCCCGCCGCAGAGTTGCCGCCGCCCGTGGCCATGGCGCGGCGGACATTGGAGAGTTCGTTTTCGATGTTTTTACGGTCGATAAGCAAGGATTTCACCCGGTTGACGACATCGGCGGGGGAGGATTTCAGCGCATCCGCCGTTTCCTTGACCGTGTCATGTTGTTGCGTGAGGAAGCGCAGCGCGTTGTCCGCCGTGAGGGCTTCGACGCGGCGGATGCCCGCGGACACGGCGCTTTCCGAGACGATATAGAACAGGCCGATCTCGCCGGTGCGCTTCACGTGCGTGCCGCCGCACAGTTCGACGGAGAAGGGCTTGTTCGCGCCCGGTTCCTGACGGCCCATGGACACGACGCGCACTTCGTCGTCATATTTTTCACCGAATAACGCCATGGCGCCGGAGGCGCGGGCATCGTCAATCGGCATGACGCGGGTGATCACTTCGGTGTTGGCGCGAATCTCGTCATTGACGATTTTTTCAACGCGTTTGAGTTCGTCTGGCGTGATGGCCTTGTTGTGCGAAATATCGAAGCGCGTACGATCTTCGGTTTGCAGGGAGCCTTTTTGCGCGACGTGATCGCCCAAGACCTGCCGCAAAGCTTCGTGCAGCAGGTGGGTGACGGAGTGGTTGGATTCGACGGCGGCGCGGCGCACATTGTCGACGCGCAGTTCGACGCCTTCGCCGACTTTCAGTTCGCCCTTGGTGACCTTGCCGATATGGACCCAGAGTTTGCCGAGCTGCTTGCGGGTGTCGGTGATGGTGACGGTGTCGCCTGCGGCGGTGATCATTACCCCCGTATCCCCTGTTTGACCGCCGGATTCGGCGTAGAACGGGGTCTGGTTGACGATGATCATGACATCGGAGCCGGTGCGCGCGGTCTGGACGAGCTTGCCGTCCTGCACGAGGGCTTTAACCTGCCCTTCGGCGGAGGTTTTGGCGTAGCCGAGGAATTCGGTGGCGCCGACATTATCGAGCACTTCAAACCACAATTTGCCGACGCCTGCATCGCCCGAGCCCGCCCAGTGTTTGCGGGCTTCGGCCTTTTGCTTTTCCATGGCGACATCGAAGGCGGCGGTGTCGACGGTGATGTTTTTGGCTTTCAGCGCGTCCTGAGTCAGGTCCAAAGGAAAACCAAAAGTGTCGTAGAGTTTGAAGGCGACTTCGCCGGGGAATTGCGCGCCGGATTTAAGATTGGCGGTTTCTTCGTCCAGCAGTTTGAGGCCGCGGTCGAGGGTTTTCTTGAAGCGTTCTTCCTCGAGCTTCAGCGTTTCGGTGATGAGCGATTCCGCGCGTTTCAGTTCCGGGTAGGCCTGGCCCATCATGGCGAGAAGGGTCGGGAACAGGCGATGCATCAGCGGGTCTTTGGCGCCCAGTAAATGCGCGTGGCGCATACCACGGCGCATGATGCGGCGCAGGACGTAGCCGCGGCCTTCGTTCGACGGCATGACGCCATCGGCAATCAGGAAGGAGGAGCAGCGGAGATGGTCGGCGATGATGCGGTGGGACGCGGCCTGCGCGCCGTCCGGCGAAACGCCCGTGTAATCGGCGGAGGTTTCGATGATAGAGCGCAGCAGGTCGATGTCGTAGTTGGAGGTTTTGCCCTGCATGAGCGCGGCGAAGCGCTCTAAGCCCATGCCGGTGTCGATGGAGGGTTTGGGCAGGGGTTTTCTGACCGGTTTGCCGTCCGGTCCCGGTTCCTGTTCGAATTGCATGAAGACGAGGTTCCAGAATTCGAGGAAGCGGTCGCCGTCTTCGTCCTTGCTGCCCGGGGGGCCGCCCGCGAGTTTGTCGCCCTGATCATAGAAAATCTCCGAGCAGGGGCCGCAGGGGCCGGTATCGCCCATCT
>CAYPCP010000118.1:0-5297 GCA_964409255.1 uncultured Pseudobdellovibrionaceae bacterium | reverse complement strand
ATTTCGATTTCTAGAACCCGCGGAATCCCTGCCAGATCGGGGGTGATACGACTCATGAACAGAGTAGAGTCGCCCACGAGTCGGACGAGGGATTCGGCCTGCCCGAAGCCGAACTCAAAAAAGGCTGCGCCGCCGGGGATAAGGCGGTCCGGAAGACCGGAAAAAAGGATTTTATAGGGGTCCAGACCGTCGATTCCGCCCGCCAAGGCCAGAATCGGATCGTGATTCCGCACTTCCGGCGCCAGAGATTCGATATCCGCATCAGGGATATAGGGTGGATTGGAGACGATCAGGTCGAATCTGTCCCCGGCATCGAGTGGCTCAAACCAACTTCCCGCGAGAAAACGGCAACGCGTTTCCACCCCGTGTTTTACGGCGTTTTCACGTGAAACAGCCACCGCGTCATGGTTAATATCGACCCCGATTCCGCTCGCCCCCGGCAACTCCGCCAGCAGCGTAATCAGTATGCATCCCGTACCTGTCCCAAGATCGAGAATCCGCAAAGGACGATTCTGCGCCCGCGCCCACCCAAGCGCCCGATCGATCAATATTTCGGTATCCGGCCGCGGATCGAGCGTGGCGGGCGTTACGTTAAAGTTCCGCCCGTAAAATTCCTTTTCCCCCAAAATTCGGGAAACCGGTTCGCCGGATACCCGGCGGGCGATCCAGCCGTCGATGCGGTTTTTCTGATCCGCCGTCACCGTCCGGCGACCGTCCGCGATCAAAGCGGCATCATCCGCCCCCGTCGCCGCGCGCACGAGAATGCGCGCATCAAGCGCCGGAGTATCCACCCCCGCCCCGGCCAGCGCCCGCCGGGCGGACTGAAGCATGTCATCAAGCGTTGCCATGCGGTTTTCTAGCATAGAGCGCACCCAAACCGGAAATCATCTCTTAACCAATTGAACCATAAGGATAAAACAGGGTCCTTCAGTTCGTTCGTCGCGTTTATGGTTTTCCGGGCTTTCCTGCCCTGCGGGGACAACATAGTAATAGGAATATATTCATATATTCTGGCGTCGTATGCAAGACATGAATTCTTGACATAACTTCCAATCCCTTCTTATAGTCCCGCGCATATTTCATAAAAAAACAAAGCCCGGTTACAGGGCATATATATAGAGAGGGCCGCCATGACACACTCCAAAGACCAGACCCAACCGCAGATCAAAGACATGCCGATCGACGACGCCAAGGCGTTTATCGACGCCGGATGGAAAGCCCTGCCGTTCATGGCCGGCACGCGCTCGTTCAGTTTTCTAGAGGCCGCGAAGGGCATTTATAACGGCTTGCATCAAGTCACGACGCATCACCCCGCGCTTTATGAAGCATTCGTCGAGCAAGGGCTGGCGTTTATCGAGAATCGTCCACACTGGGCCCGTACCATTTTATTCGACCTGCATGCCCTCGCCCGCCGGGAACCGGCAGTCGCACCGGCCGTCATCGATGCGAGCCTGAAAACCATGGCCGATATCGAAGGCCTTAAAGGCGGCGGGCTGGCGTATGAAGACAATCAATTCGCGTGGAGCCTGAGCAAAGCGATGCTCGCCACCGCCGAGGAAACCGGCACGACGGACCACCTGATCGCGCAAGGGTTGAAAATCCTTCCTGCCAGCGTCAAAGGCACAGAGTATGTCATCGCCAGCACGCTGTTCACCGCGGCAAAAGGCAACGACGCCTTCACGCGCCCCATCGTGCGGGGCGTGCGCGATATCATGCCCGCCATCATGCAACAATCGATTCACACCGCGCGCCATACAATTGATCTCGTCGTTCAAAATATAGCGGCGCAGCCGCATCTTCTGACAGAGATACTGGAAGATGCCGGCATCGCGTTGAAGGCGGTGTCCCGCGAACATCCCGGTGAAGATTACGCCAGGGAAAGCATTGGAAAAATGTTGCCTCTCGCCAAGGACGACCCGGCGCTGCTCCGTAAGATCGTCCGCATGGGTCAGGATGCCGTTCTCGCCGGGCTGGAGAAGCACCGCTATGGCAACGAACGCCTGTTCAACATGCTGTATCAGGCGGGCAAGGACGATGCGCAATTATTGCCGGGCCTGATTGAAACCGCGTGGCAAACCGTTATGCCGCAATATCACGGGGGCCAGCGCTCGGCGGTCATTCAGGATATGATCAATGCCGGGCAAACCAGCTTTGAGGCCCGCGCCGCGCATATCGAAAGCGCCCGCATCGCCGTGTTTAATATTGCCACAACAAAAGACACGTGGAGAATCGGCGGCCCGCTGAAAATTCTGCGCGACGCGCTGGACCTCGGCAACGATCGCCGCATCCTGAGCGACGCATTCGCGATGATGAAAACCGGCCGTGGCAGAAACGAACGCGAAACGTGGTTCATCCCCAAAGATGGCGGCACGCTCATCGTTCAGGGCACGAAGATCAGAAACATCAACGATGTCACAAACGAAGATTTTGCGAACGCCGGCCAGCTTGCACAGCTTGGCCGCATCGCCAGCGCGGTGTTCTATGACGATATCACGCCCGACCAAGGCCGCCGTGCCATCCGCCGCGAAACCGGCCTGCGATTTGAGACGCTGCGGTAGATAACGATCAAACGCCAAGGCGCCACGGACGCCAAGAATAAGAAGCGTGGTTATCGTGGCGCCTTGGCGTTAAAAAATTTTCTTTTTTTATTGCGAGGAAACCGCAAGCCGACGCGGCAATCCGTACACGGCGTGGATTGTTTCATCGTCGTGACGGATTGATTTAAACGTCGAGGGACGCGAGTTTTTCGGCCTGGTCTTCGGTGGTCAGGGCGTCGATGAGTTCCTGCAGCCCCGTGCCGTTGAGAATACCGTCGAGATTGTGGGACGTCAGGCCGATGCGGTGGTCGGTGACGCGGCTTTGCGGGAAATTATAGGTGCGGATGCGTTCGGAACGGTCGCCGGAGCCGATCTGCCCCTTGCGCGCGGCGGAACGTTCGTCGTCGATGCGCTGGCGCTCCTGATCGTAGAGGCGGGTTTTTAGAATTTTGAGCGCCTTGGCCTTGTTCTTGTGCTGGGATTTTTCATCCTGGATGGCGACGACAAGCCCCGAAGGAATGTGCGTGATGCGCACGGCGGAGTCGGTCGTGTTGACGGACTGCCCGCCCGGGCCGCCGGAACGGTACACGTCGATGCGCAGATCGTTATCGTTGATCTGGATATCGACGTCCTCGGCTTCGGGCAGCACGGCGACGGTCGCGGCGGAGGTGTGAATGCGCCCCTGCGTTTCCGTCTTGGGCACGCGCTGCACACGGTGGCCGCCGGATTCGTATTTCATGCGTTCGAACACGTTCGTGCCCGATACGTTGACGATAATTTCCTTATACCCGCCGAGATCGTTTTCGGACGCCTCCATCACCTCAACCCGCCAGCCCTGCAGCGCGGCATAACCGCGATACATGCCGAACAGATCGGCGGCGAACAAAGCCGCCTCGTCCCCACCCGTCCCAGCGCGGATTTCGAGGATGGCGTTCTTGGTGTCGGCGTCGTCTTTCGAGATCAGGGCGATCTTGATCTGGTCTTCAAGCGCGGGAATTTTTTCGGCCAGCTCGTCCAGCTCCATCTGCGCCATTTCGGCCATGTCGGCATCGGCGAGCATTTCCTGCGCGCCCGCGCGGTCCTTGAGCGCCCTGTCATAGGCTTCGTACGCTTCGACCACGGGCGAAAGTTCGGCGTATTCTTTCGACAGCTTGACGAACTCTTCGCCCGACAAACCACCAGACGAGAGTTTATCCGCAATGTCCTGATGACGCGTCTTGATGGGCGCGAGTTTTCCTAAGAGATCCATGGTCGCTATTCCGCAGCTTGAGGGAGGTTGTCTTTTTTCGCCGCTTCGATGGTCGCGGCCTTTTGTTCGATCATATCGGCGATGTAATCCACGATCGACATATCGCCTTCGTTGAAGCGGTGGGCTTTTTCGCCGCCGATGTAAATCTGGTGCGTGCCGGAACCGCCGCCCGTGAGGCCAATATCGGTCATCAGCGCCTCGCCCGGGCCGTTGACGACGCAGCCGATAATGGAAACGGTCATCGGCGTGGTGATGTGGGCGATGCGTTCTTCGAGTTTCTGGACCGTGTCGATCACCTGAAACTGCTGCCGCGCGCAGGACGGGCAGGACACGATGTTGACACCGCGGTGACGCAGGCCGAGGGATTTGAGAATGTCGAACCCGGCCTTCACCTCTTCCACCGGATCGGCGGACAAGGACACGCGGATCGTATCGCCGATCCCGGCCCACAGAAGATTGCCCATGCCGATGGCCGATTTGATGGTGCCGGAGCGCAGGCCGCCCGCTTCGGTGATGCCCAGATGCAGCGGATAATCGCATTGTTCGGCGAGCTGCTGATACGCGGCCACGGCGAGGAACACGTCGGAGCCTTTGCAGGAGATTTTAAAATTGAAGAAGTCGTGGTCTTCGAGAATGCGGATATGGCGCATCGCGCTTTCGACCATCGCTTCGGGGCATGGCTCGCCGTATTGTTCGAGCAGGTCGCGTTCCAGCGAGCCGGCATTCACGCCGATGCGGATCGAGCAATTGTAATCCTTCGCGGCTTTGATGACCTCGGCGACGCGTTCTTTCGACCCGATATTGCCGGGATTGATGCGCAGGCAGGCGGCGCCGTTCTGCGCGGCCTCGATGGCGCGCTTGTAATGGAAATGAATGTCCGCGACGATCGGCACCGTCACTTCGGGCACAATGTGTTTGAGCGCGGCGGAGGATTCTTCGTCCGGACAGGAAATGCGCACGATATCCGCCCCGGCGATTTCCATCGCGCGGACCTGCGCGATCGTCGCCTGAACGTCATGGGTCAGCGTATTGGTCATCGACTGGACCGTGATCGGGGCATCGCCGCCGACGGGCACGTCGCCAACCCAGATCTTGCGGCTTTTACGCCGCTGGATCTGGCGCCACGGGCGCACGCTGTTATGGTCCATACTCATGGGGTTTTATATAACGGTCCGGCTTGGCGAAGTCGAGGAATTAACGGGGCTTTTTAAGGGCGTCGGGGTCGAGAAGGATGTTCCGGCGCACCTGCGCGGGACGGCCCAAAGGCGCGATTTCCTTACCGTCCACGGTCAGGATCAGCCCCCCGGCATTCCCGGTGGCCATGACCAGCCCCTTTTCATCCGGGACGGTATATTGATCGCCGGGTTTCAAGACCTGGCGTAAAATCGCCTCGCCCATCAAATTCTTAATTTCCAACCACGAAGAGTCGGTCACGGTGATCAGGATACGTCTTTTTGGCGCCGGTGTTTAGGCCGCCGCAGCGCCCCCGGCGCCGTCCGACCCGTCAGCCG
>CAYPCP010000117.1:0-5332 GCA_964409255.1 uncultured Pseudobdellovibrionaceae bacterium | reverse complement strand
AACCCACGACCTACTGATTAAAAGTCAGTTGCTCTACCAGCTGAGCTACGCGATCGCATCTAAAAAATGCTTAAGAACTTCAGGAACATAAGAATCTAAGCCCCTTCCGTCAAGCTTTACTTTTCGGCCTTTTTGGCGTCCAGACGGGTCAGAACCGAGGGGGTCACGAAATCGCTGATATCCCCGCCCAAACCATGGATTTCCTTCACGAAAGAAGCCGATACAAATTGCCATTTATCCGCCGCCATAAGGAAAACCGTCTCAATATCGGGCGCCAGACGGAAATTCATGCCCGTCATCTGAAATTCGTAATCGAAGTCGGAAACAGCCCGCAGCCCCCGGAAAATGCACGCAGCGCCCTCGTCCCGGGCAAAATTAACCAAAAGATTATCCACAGGCTTCACTTCGATCCGGCAGAACTTTTCGGGCAGGTTGTCGATATCGGTACGGACCATCTCCAGCCGCTCTTCATTGTCGAATAGCGGGTTTTTACGGGCATTTTCGGCAACCGCCACGATCAGGACGTCGACGAGCTTGCTCGCACGCTTGATCAGGTGAAGATGCCCCTTCGTAATGGGGTCGAACGTGCCGGGGTAAATGCCAATGCGTTGCGCCATGCGAAAGACCCTATTGAATGTGGGATGCCGGGAAAGATACGGATGGATATACCGGATTGGTACCGCAGGTAAGCGGCGGCAGCGGGTAATCCCGCCCAAGCCTGCCAAAAGCCTCATCGCTGCCGTTCATGATGATGTGACGGCGCTGCGTCATGCGCCGCTCGTAATCGAGCATGGCTTTGTGACGATCGCTGACATCGGCGACAAGACCGTTTTCAAAGGCTTTCGCCACGCAACGGTCCAGCCAGGGCGATTGAAAGAAATTCCCAGGCGCGGCGCTTGAAGCCCAGCACCCCGGTTTTTCCCTGTCATTCCTGGTAAAAATCCCCGTTGTCGTGGTGACACGGTAAAAAACAAACGATCCGGCGCCGGCAAACGTCAGGTCGAGGAAGCCGGCTTCCACCGTCACGCGGTCATCCCTTCCTGCGGGTCTGGGATGAGGCCTGCCAAAAAATCTGCGAAGCGCCAACATGGCTTGGTTTTATCGCAAGAAGCCCCCTCCACCAAGCTAAAAAGGCGGCCGTCAGCCACCTTTTTAACGAAAAAACGGAAATGTAAAAGGGAGGCTACTTCCCTTCGAGGTTGCGTTTTTCCTGCGCTTCTCTGGTCACGTTGGCGCTGATGGCCGCGCACATGGATTCGCCGACTTTATGCATGCCTTCGATAAATTGTTCCATAATTCCTAAACCTTTGCTGGAATTGTCTATTCTCAGGATATCTAAAAATTATGAATAATTTGTTAGTATTTATGAAAATTAAAAGAGGGGACGAATTCAGGCGGCGCTGCCTTCGTTTTCGAAAACCACGACGCGGTCACGGCCGCCCTGTTTTGCGCTGTAGAGCGCGGTATCCGCACGGCGGATCAGCTCATCCGGCTCAAGGCCATGCTCCGGGAATAAAGAAACGCCGATGGATACGGTCACAGGAATAACCTGTCCGTTGAAGGTCACTTTCATTTTTCGCATGGAATCGCAGATGCTTTCGGCTCGCGCGAGGGCGTGCTCCAGCGGCGCGGACGGCAGGACGACAATAAACTCCTCCCCGCCCAGACGGCAGACGACATCCTCTTTACGCACCTTGTTATTGAGAAGCGAAGCGAAAGAAACCAGCACCGCATCGCCCGCGTCGTGACCATAGGTATCGTTGACCTTTTTAAAGTGGTCGATATCAAGCACAAGAACGCAGAGCGGAATTTTATTCCGTTGCGCCCGTGCGCATTCCCGCGTCAGCGTTTCTTCGAGATAGCGTCGGTTGAACAGCTTGGTCAGCGGGTCCTTGATCGATTGTTCACGCAACACCCGCTGAAGGTTGAGATTGGCAAGCGCGAGGGAAATCTGCTCCCCCGCATTGCGCAGCATGGCAACCTTATGCTCCATCAGCGCGTCGTCCTGCTGCGCGCCAAGGAATATCTGACCGATCGTCTGGCCTTGCGCCTGCATAGGGAGGCACACACACGTGGTTTGGGCATCCATATGCGAAAGATGCCCGCACATCGGCACCGACCCGTCATTGCGGGCATGATGAATTCTGCCCTGGCGCAGCGCCCAGCAATCCTCGGGATCGTATTCTTTCGGTTCCGGCACGTAATCGCCCCACGACAGGACGCTTTGCAGAAGGTTGCGCGAATTATTGAAGATCGAGATGCTGCCGAACGTGTGAGGGAACAGTTCCGGCATGCTCCTCTGGATGATTTCATAGGCTTCGTCTTCGGTGCGGCAGCCGCGCAGGTAATCGCCCATGCGCCCGATCAGTTTCGTTTCCTGCGTGATCGCCGCCATATCGTTCATCGTCTTCTGCAGCTCGGCTTCGGATTTGGCGCGCTGACGGCTTTCCCGGTCGATGGCGCTGAAAACGAAGCCCAGAATGTTGAAACATAAACCGAGGCCGGCGATCCCGATAATGCGCGATGTCTTCAGCGAGCGGTCCATGGCCGTGCGGCGCTGTTCCAGAAGGTTTTCCTCATGCAGCGTCATCACTTTGACGATGGCGCGTATCTCATCCATCTGGCGCTTGCCCGGGCCTTTATGAACGAGGCCGAAAGCGGCTTCCTGCCCCTTCTGGCGGTAAGTCTCAATCACCGTTTCGGCGATGGAGATGCGCTCTTTGACATGCAGTTTAAGATCTTCCAACCGCTGCGACTGTTCCGGGTTGTCGGCCAGCATCGGGCGCAGATCCTCGAGCTGTTCGTGAATGGCCGGCTCCGCGATGTAATACGGCGCCAGATAATCTTCAGACCCGGTGATGATAAAACCGCGCTGCGACGACTGGACATCTTTAAGGTTGGAAAGGACGCCCTGCAGCATATTGATCGTCTCATACGTATGATCGACCCATTCGCGCTGCCGCTGAACTTCCTTGAAACTGAAATAGACGGAGACGGCGATGCCCAGCAGCACCGCCGTCGTCACAATAAATGAAACGAGGATCTTCCGCCGATAACTTTTTTTCATTCCGGCTATTCTGCGGCTCCGTCTTCCACAGCGGCTTCAGGCGTAACGTCGTCCTCTTCGTCCTGGATAAGCCAGGCGACGGACACGACATTTTCACCCGGCGCCACACGGAACAGGGTTACGCCCTGCGCGCTGCGGCCCGTAAAGCGGATGTCGCGCACCGGCATGCGGATCATCTGGCCGGCATCGGAAATCAGCATGACCTGATGGTCGTCCGTCACGGGGAACGCCGCCACGATCGCCCCGCCGTTTTTCGACGTCAGGGTCATGTTGGTGACACCCTGACCGCC
The DNA here is from genome assembly GCA_964409255.1 of uncultured Pseudobdellovibrionaceae bacterium. GTDB lineage: Bacteria > Pseudomonadota > Alphaproteobacteria > Micavibrionales > Micavibrionaceae > CAYPCP01. Next base: position 1,975 of record CAYPCP010000117.1, on the reverse strand, counting down.
GCGTCCCGACAGGCGGTATTCATAAGCCGAGGTGCGCTTGCCGAACCCGCCATTGGTTGCCGTCAAAAGGAACTGTTCCTTGCCTTGCAGCTCGCGGAAACGTTCTTCGGCGATGTTCGTTCCTTCGCCTTCGAATTCCACCCCTTCCTCGTCGGCGCCGCGCAGGGCGTTCGCCTTTTTAAGATAAGCGGTGCGTTCCTCCGCCGTCGCTTCGACATGGCGCAGCACGGACATGGAGATAACCTCGTCGCCGCTGCCCAGCTTGATCCCGCGCACGCCGGTCGATGTTCGGCCCGTAAAGACGCGGATATCTTCGACCGGGAAGCGGATCGCCTTGCCCTTGGCGGTGGCGAGAAGAATGTCTTCGTCCGGCGCGCAGATCTTGACCGAGACAAGGCTTTCCCCGTCTTCGAGCTTCATGGCGATCAGGCCGTTGGAACGGATGCTCTGGAAGTCTTTCAGCTTGTTCCGGCGCACGGTGCCGTGCGAGGTGGCAAACATGATGTCGAGCTTGTCCCACGCCTCCTCATTCTCCGGCACGCGCAGGTAAACGGATACATTTTCCGCATCCTGCAGCGGCATGAGATTGACCAGCGCCTTACCGCGCGATTGCGGCGATGCCAGCGGAAGCTGCCATACCTTTAATTTGTGCGCGATGCCGCGCGACGTGAAGAAGATGATCGGCGTATGCGTGGAAGCCACGAACATATCTGAGACGAAATCTTCATCTTTCAGCGCCGTACCGGTACGCCCTTTGCCACCACGTTTCTGCGCGCGGTAGGTTTCGAGCGGCACGCGCTTCACATACCCGCCATTGGTGATTGTGACGACCATGTCTTCGCGCTGGATCAGCGCTTCGATGTCGGTTTCAAATTCGCTGTCAACCAGTTCCGTGCGGCGCGGCGTGTTAAAACGAGTCTTGATGTCGATCAGCTCGTTAATCAGAACATCCAGAAGCTTTTCACGGCTGGCGAGGATGGCCAGATATTCGGCAATCGCATCGGTAATTTCCTTCAGTTCATCACCGATCTTGTCGCGTTCCAGACCCGTCAGGCGATGCAGGCGCAGATCGAGGATCGCTTTCGCCTGCGCTTCGGACATGCGGTAATTGCCCTGCTCATCGACGCTATATTCCGGGTCGTCGATCAGTGCGATCAACGGCGCGACATCGCGCGCTGGCCAGGATTTGGCCAAAAGTCCGTCCTTGGCGTCCTGCGGCGTCTTGGCATTGCGGATCAAGGTGATGATTTCATCGATATTGGCGACCGCCACGGCAAGACCGGCCAAGAGATGCGCACGTTCCCGCGCCTTACCCAGTTCATAAATAGTGCGGCGGGTAATGACCTCCTCGCGGAATTTCACGAAAGCCGAGATGAAGTCTTTCAGAACAAGAATTTTCGGACGGCCATGGTCCAGCGCCACCATGTTGCAGCCGAACGAGGTCTGCAGTGAGGTGTGGCGGAAAAGCTGATTCAGCACGACATCGGCGATCGCGCCCTTTTTAAGCTCGATCACAACGCGCACGCCTTCACGGTCGGATTCATCGCGGATCTCGGAAATATCCTCGACGATCTTTTCGCGCGCGACTTCGCCGAGACGTTCAAGCAGCTTGCCCTTGTTCACCTGATACGGCACTTCGTGGACGATGATCGCTTCACGACCGCTGGAGATATCTTCAAAAGAGGTTTTGGCGCGCATCATGACCGAACCATTCCCGGTATGGTATGCGCTGCGAATGCCGTTACGGCCCAGAATCTGCCCGCCCGTCGGGAAATCGGGGCCGGGGATGATGTCATTCAGCTCTTCGATCGAAATGTCGTTATTCGCGATATACGCCAGACAGCCATCGACAACTTCGCCAAGATTATGCGGCGGAATGTTCGTCGCCATACCGACGGCGATACCGCCCGAGCCGTTGACCAGCAGGTTGGGAATGCGCGCCGGAAGCACTTCGGGTTCGACCGTGCTTTCGTCG
>CAYPCP010000116.1:0-5345 GCA_964409255.1 uncultured Pseudobdellovibrionaceae bacterium | reverse complement strand
GCCGCCAAAGGCAGCTTCACGGGCGAATTCCTCAAACCCATCCTGTCAAAAAAACCCAGCGGTAAAAAAGCCGCTTAAAAAAAGCAGGCAATCGCAAAAAAAATCCCCCGGCGAAGGGGAAACGCCGGGGGCAGTCGTGGGGTCAGTGATACTCAGCCGCACTCAAGCCTGATTAACGGTGGCCGCGTCCGCGACCGCGGTCATGGTCGTGGCGATCCCAACGGTCATGGCGATCATAGCGATTGTAATGGCGGTGATTGTCGTAGCGTCGCGGGGTGCCGAAGAAGAACACGCGGGTCGGCGTACGGTCGCGATAAATAACCTGCGTCGGCTGCTGGACATAAACCGTGCGGTTCGTTTCGACGTAATTGTCGTAGCTCACCGGGCGCATGCTGCCTTCGCTGACGATGCGCCATTGGCCGTCGGGCTGCAGGCAGGCCGTGCCATACGCTTCCTCGCGGCGGTTGCCGATCGTCACGGTGCGCGTATATTCGCGGCAGTAATCGCCACCGCCATAATTTTGCGCCTTGGCATCGGGCGCAAAGGATACAAACGCCGTTAAGGCAGCGGCAAAGCCGGCAAAAGTCAGGAAAAATTTCTTAGGGTTCGTCATGGATATCTCCGTCAAAGACGTTGTTTGCGCCTTTATTACGAAGCCCGAAGTTTGAACCCTTCGAAAATATATTTTATGGGAAAAGCCCCTTATGGTGCGGGTGGCCGGACTTGAACCGGCACTCCTTGCGGAACCAGATTTTGAGTCTGGCGCGTCTACCAATTTCACCACACCCGCGTTATAAGGAAGGCGACGCCATTGTTTAGCACTCCATTCAAGGAACCTCAAGTGGATCAACCACGCCCGCTTTCCACCCTTCTTCACGAAATTTCAGACCGTTACCGCCCCCTGGAATCGGTAACGATTGGCTCGCTGCTGGAAGCTTTTCACGAACGCGGATTCGGCTTTTTCCTGTTCCTGATCGCCTTGCCCTGCGCCCTGCCCATTCCGTCGATGGGGATCAGCACCCTGATTTCCTTGCCGCTTTTGCTTCTGACCGGGCAACAGGCGCTGGGCTTCCATACGATCTGGTTGCCCGGCAGCCTGAAACGCCGAACCGTTTCTGGCGAGGGAATTCAAAAATTTATCACCTTATGCATGCCATGGGTCCGCCGGCTCGAGATTTTCGTCCGTCCGCGTCTGGGTTTTATGACCCAAGGTGTATTTTCGCATCTGATCGGGATCAGCGGCTTTATCATGGCGATGTCCAACGCCCTGCCCGTGCCTTTGACGAATACCGTTCCCTGCATCGGCATCTGCCTGATGTCCGTGGGCGTGGTCATGCGTGACGGGCTGGCGGTGCTGGGCGGCATGGCGCTGGGCCTTGCGTGGATTGCCATGCTGGTCGTGGCCTTCATCTTTTTCGGGATTGAAGGCTTCGTTCTTGTGAAAGAATGGATCAAATCCTTTTTATAATCAGTCCGTAAGGGTATGATAACGGCATGAAAGCGTTGATGAATTATCTGGCCCCCGTTCTCTCAAGCCCTGCCGCCACAGGTTTTACACTGGCGGCAGCGTCAGCGGGGGCGCTCTCCATGGCCTTTATCGCGGAAAATATTTACGGTCTCGACCCCTGCATCCTGTGTCTGTATCAACGCGCGCCTTACGCCATCGCCATCTTTCTTGGCATTGCCACGGTATGGGTATCGAATATCGTGCCGCGCGTGACGCCGTGGATTTTGGGCCTGCTCGGCTTCGTCTTTTTATCCAATAGCGCGATTGCAAGTTACCACACCGGCGTGGAACGCGGCTGGTGGAAGTCTTTTCTGGAAGGCTGCGCCGTGCCCTCTCTCGAAGGCAATATTACCGACGTCCTCGCGCAGATCGAAGCCCGCACAGACGCCCCGCGCTGCGATGAAATTCCATGGGCCGACCCCGTCCTCGGCCTGTCGATGGCAAATTATAATGTGCTGTTTTGTCTGGTTCTGGCGATGTTCGCCTTCGCGGCGATGAACCGCACTTTTCAGCGTTAGACGCCGACCAGTGTCAAGAACCCTGATACGCCCATGAACAGGGCAACATAGAACAGGTAAAAACCGACGGATTGTTTCAGCGTCCGTTGTTTCCCAAAATTGAAAAGATCGTCAAACATGACCGTTGCCCTCAGCGCGAATGATTTGATTATGGCAACGGTTGTAGTGATCGAATCGCCTCAAGTCAACGTTTTTTGGCGGATTTCTGCCAAAAAACGGCTGCGAACGGTTTTATTTCCTGACAAGGCGCAAGGAGCGACGTGTACACGCAGTACACGAGCGACGCCGCAACGCTGTCAGGAAATAAAAACGGAAGCAGACAATTAAAAACCGGGCGAGGTTTCCCCCGCCCGGCTTTTTAAGCTGATTTATGAATTACTTCTTCATCGTCGTCAGCAGAGCCACAGGAATGAGGCCCAGCATGATGCTCGTCGTGTAAGCAAGATAGATCCCGACGCCCGCAACCAGAACAGCGAAGATATCACTGGTCATTTTACGGCTGGTCAAAATCAATCCAGACACCATCAACACGAACAACGAACCGATCAATGTGTGGATTTCGCCACCACTGAAGAATCCTGTCGTGCTGTCAACGACGCCTGCCATTCCCAGGAAATGGACCAGCGTGGTTGAAATACCAACCAGCAGGACCAACGAGAGAATATAGAACCATACGGCATCCATCGTTGAACGGTGCGTACCCACATCAAGTATCTTCCCAAACATAAGCAACCTCCTTTGTAAGTGCGTTCTTGGGTTAGTCTTACCGGGCGGCGGAATCCTCCTCGGATTCAAGTTCGCTATCCCAGTAAAGAAAATCCCCCCAGCTTTCGTGCAAAAAGTTTGGGGGGAATTTTCGTCCTGTTTCCTGAAGCTCGAACATCGTGGGCTGTACCGGCGAATGCATCGGATACATACCGCACTCATGAGGCATTCGATGCCCCTTGCTCGTGTTACAACACCGGCACGCCGTGACGATGTTGCTCCAGGATGTCTTGCCGCCGCGCGATCTCGGGATCACGTGGTCGAATGTCAATTCCTGCGTACGGAAGCGCGTGCCGCAATATTGGCAGTGCCATTCATCGCGCAGGAAGACGTTATATCGTGTAAACGCCGGCGAACGCGCCGCCGGGATGTATTCTTTCAAAACCAGCACGCTCGGCAGTTTGAATTCGCAGGACGGCGAATGCACGGTGCGGTCATATTCGGATAAAACTGTCACGGTTTCACGGAACACTGCTTTCACAGCGTCCTGCCAGGACCAGAGTGACAACGGGAAGTAACTGAGCGGCCTAAAATCGGCGTTCAATACCAGAGCAGGACATCGTTCCAACGTAAGCGAGGCTTCCATCATTTCTCCTTCAAACACATACCGGGAGGCTCCCGGGGGAGGCCTTCTGGCGGGAAAGAAGATAGGGTGAAGGCCCCTCTGCTTATGTCTTTATTATACTTCAAAAACCGCAGAAAACCAACGGTTGCACGCAGTTTGATACCGCAATGCACAAGCGAATTTCAAAAAAGGTTAATTACCGTAATAATTGAATGGTTTACGACTGCCAACAAATTTGTGCGATTGCTTTAGGAACACTGCACAAATATCTGCAATTTAAGAATAAATCTTCGAAAAGAATGCAGCGCCCGCTTCAATGCCTTCGTCGTCGATGCCGTGATCGAGATACGGACGGCTTAAACCCGTCACATCGAAGCCTGCCTGCGAAAGCGTTTCTTTCGCATGATGATACGCCGCAAATGGCACGACCGAGTCGGCTTCACCATGGACGAGAAGCACGGGTGGTTTCTGTATTGCCGGTGCCGACAACCCCTCCCCGCCGACAAGCGCGCCGGAGTAACCGAGGATACCGGCAATCTTTTTCGCCCGGCGCGGCCCGGCATAAAGGCTCATCATCGTGCCCTGCGAAAAACCCACCATCGACAGCTTGTCATCACCCAGATTGTAATGGGCGAGCACCTGATCGATATAGTCATTCAAGATCGGTGCAGCCTCTTCCACACCGCGCTGGATGGATTCCGGCGTCCATTCCTGCAATGAAAACCACTGATGCCCCACGGGGGCCATATCGCACGGGAATGGCGCATCAGGCGATACGAACACAGCGTCCGGCAACGCCCGTTCCCAATACCGCGCCAGCCCGATCAGATCCATACCGTTGGCACCCAGCCCGTGGAGCAGCATGACAATCTGCTTCGGCGCGCCGCCGGACGAAGGCTTGTGCGTATAGGTTTTCAAACGGTCCATGATCTATTCCTTGCGATAAAGAGAAACGATTTTTCCTGCGGCCCACCATACAGGCAAAGTGGTCAGAATGGAAAGATACCCGTCCGCCGCGTAATGCCACCCGAGATGGATGGACCCGATGATCGTCAGGAACAAAAAGACGCTGAAAAATACTTTATGCGCCCGCCCATATTGCCAACCCAGCAGTAAAAACAGAAACGCCAGCGATACATGCATGCTTGGCATCGCCGAAATACCCGAAAACGGCACAGGCGCATGCCCCATATATGCTTCCCACAAAAATTTTTGCGCTGGCAGATCAAATACAGCCATCTGCGTATTGGCGACATGAAGATACTCCATCAAACCGGCGAAAGGATTAGGCTGGTCTGGATACATCAACCCGTAAAAACACGGCCCCGCTGACGACAAGGCCATGGCAAGAATGGTCCCATTGACAATCCAGATACCAAGCAGCGCGATAAAGAAACGCTCCCGCAGGGCCGGATTTTTAAGGCTGAACGCCTGCCAGTACATGACAAAAAATTTAATGATGAACCACAGCTTGTAAAAAAGGCTGATGACCATCGTCACAGCCGCAACGCCTAAAACAGGATGGAGCCATTCCCACGGTTGTTTGCCGAAATGAAGCGCTTTATCCAGATCCGCAAATGTGGGGTCCCATGTAAACGGCTGGACGATGGGGATCAGGTTTTTTGCGCTGGTGAAAAGAGAAAAGAAAACCGGGATCAGGATCAATAAAGGCAAAACCGTCCAAAATCTCTCCCACGTGATAAAGCCTTTTATATCGGCTACAATCGCCCGCGTCAGATGATGCGGACGCTCAACAATCATCATGCGAAAAACGCGAAACGCGACGAAGAAGATAAGGAAAAACAGCGTCGCCCAATGCAGCGTGATGGAATAAAAGCTGGTCGTGAAATAGGTCGGCGCATCATAGACCTGCGCAAGACTCCATACGATCAATCCATAGACAATCGTGGTTCCTAGAAAAATCGCGTTGAATGGCGTTAAAAGCTTATCTTTCCACACGGAAAACCCTCCCCATTCCCCACCATAAAAT
>CAYPCP010000115.1:0-5375 GCA_964409255.1 uncultured Pseudobdellovibrionaceae bacterium | reverse complement strand
GCGGTGGAGGGACTTGAACCCCCGACACAAGGATTATGATTCCTCTGCTCTACCGACTGAGCTACACCGCCTTGGAAAAGGTCATAGGCTTATGGGCTGTGAGGGATGGAATGTCAAGAAACTTGTGGTCTTATAAAAGTTAATATTGACATAAGCGGTTGGCGGGGCTTGAATTATCCCTTTCCAACGTAAGGCTATGTATGATGCTCCAGACCGTTACTTCTGTGTCCGAAACTGTTTCCACACCGAAATCCTTTAGCCCTAAAGTGGCTGATTATTACGTTTACCCGCGTCAGGGCTTATGCGTAGTTACGGGCATCAAGACCGTTGAAGTCTACGGCACGAATACAACCATGATTGAGTTTCGGCCTCTGCTCAACCTGACACAGAAAATTCAGGTGCCGTTGGGCAAGTTCGCCTCGTCGGGCTTGCGTCCGCCTGCGGCGCTGGAGGAGTTTCTTGTCGCTCTGGAAGAAGTTGGCGGCCGTGCCCGTGGCGGTGGCATATGGTCACAACGCGCCGCAGCGTACAAGGAAAAGATGGGCGATACGCATCCCGTCGTGCTGGCAGAAATTATACGCGATATCTTGGGCAAAAAACGTTCCGTCAATACGAAGAAAGATCCTGACCGCCAGTTTGAAAATGGCACTCTGAGAGATCAAAGTATCGAAATTTCGTACTCCGAGGAGCAATTGGTTTCGCAAACGCTGGCTTTGATTGCGAGTGAATTTTCCTACGTCACCGGCATATCGCAGAAGGAGGCCAGCTCTCTTTTCCTGCGCGCGGCTCTCAATTCTGGTTTCAAGGTCGAGAACCTTATGCTCAAGCAGGTCGGCGCCGCTCGCATGGATGATAATACATTCAGGGCGCATTTCGGCCTGTCGATCAAGGAAGCGACGGCTTTAAAAGAAGGAGGCGCCATTATACAGCCTTTATCTGCCTCGAAAATGTCGGGACAGCCTTCGCAGAGCAAAGCGGGCGCGCTCACCCTTCACTCTAAAACCAACCGCGATGGCAATGTCATGATCCAGACGCGTGGGAGCGTTTCGACGCACTCCAGCCGGGCGGTGGAGGTGAAGGCGGACCTGCACGACATATATAAGCGCAATCTCGGTATGGTTGGAACGACAGGTGTGAAATGGTCGGCTTTCAAGCTGGCGGCCCGCACGCTGAACGAAGGCGAGTTTAATTTGCTATGCCGTGTTTATTTTCGCAAACGCGAACATCTGGAGAGCTATGCCCGCGTTGCCACGGAAATAGGGACGAGTGCCGGCTCGATCCAGGCGGCTGCCGAGGCGGCGTTCTCGCGCCTTAAATCCACGGCACGCGCGCAACGCGTGCGGCAGTTGGAACATATTGAGCTAAATCCTGTGACCGATGAAGTGGCGGCAAAGTCAAAAACGCCAAGACAGGCGCGGGGCCGACCCGCGCGGACCTCCATATCTGCCACATCCGCAGTTACAACCACAGCCACGCGCGCAAGCGCACGTAGCGTGGTGACGCCATCGTCGCCGCGCGTGCCGCCGGTCAATGCGGCGATATACGCCGTCGAAGCGCCATTCGCAGCGGAGAAAGGTGTCATGCGCGGCCTTTTCCTCAAGGCTGCAGCTGTGTTGACGCCGGAGGAGCTGTCGGTGCTTTCGCGCCTGGAGCTGCGCAACAAGGATCGGCGCATGAGCCTTGATGAAGTGGCGCGGGAAGAGGAAAAGGATACAGGCTATATTATCTCGGTCCGCGACAAGGCCAGTGCAACGCTGCGCGCGGCATATGGGAATGTAACAGGCCGGCTTGCAAATTACAGCGCACTTAATCCGTACCAGGTGCCCGACGTTAAAACGCAGCGCGTATCCGCGCCGCAACCTGTTAAAGAGCCGCGCGCGGCGTTCAGCGCAGCGACGTTGCAGAGTACGGTTGTTGACGGCGTCATGACATTGACGCTGGCGATTCCCGTGGCGGATATCAAGGGCATCGATCAATTTAAGGTCGATGTCGCATTCAGCGCCGATGGAGAAACCGTCAAGGCGACGGGCCGTCTGGGGCATAACCGCTGGGGGAAAAAGCTGGACGCATCGGCCCCGGTTTCAAAACCGTAACCGTTCGTCACGCCGCCTGTTTCATCGCGCGGTTATCCGTGCCGACGATCCAGCCGCCGCCCAGAACGCGGGCGCCGTCATAGCAGACGGCGGCCTGGCCGGGGGAGATGCCGTGCTGCGCTTCGGGCAGGTGGATTTCGGCGCTGCCGTCCGCGCGGCCGTAAAGCGTGGCCGGAACGGCGCGCGTCATCGAACGCAGTTTGACTTCTACAGATATCCCATCGTCTGCAGCCCCGCCGCGATGCGGCGTGTCGAGCCGATGGGATGTGCCCAGATCAAACAGCCAGTTGCATTCCTTCACATAGACGACGTCGCGGGCGAGAGCCTCTTTCGGGCCGACGAGGACGACGTTCTGCGCCGGGTCGATCTTCACGACATAGAACGGATCGTTGGCGTCGTTGTGACCGCCGCCGATGCCAAGGCCCTTACGCTGGCCGATCGTGTAATGCACGATGCCGTTATGCGTGCCGAGCACGCGCCCGTCGATATGCACGATATTGCCGGGCTTCGCCGCGTCGGGACGGATCTTGGTCACGACAGAGGCGTAATCGCCGTTGGGCACGAAACAGATATCCTGTGAGTCCGGTTTCGCGGCGTTCACAAGGCCCAGACGTTCGGCATGTTCGCGCGTGACGGATTTATCCCAGCCGCCGAGCGGGAAACGCAGGAAATCCAGCTGGTCCTGCGTCGTGGCAAACAGGAAGTAGCTTTGGTCTTTCGTCACATCCATCGCGCGATGCAGTTCCGCGCGGCCCGTATCCGGATTGACGAGGCGTTGAATGTAATGACCCGTCGCCATGCAATCGGCGCCGAGATCGTGCGCGACTTTCAGCAGGTCGCGGAATTTTACCGTCTGGTTACAACGCACGCACGGGATCGGCGTTTCGCCGTGCATGTAGCTTTCGACGAATTCTGAAATCACGGAGTCCTTGAAATTGTCTTCGTAATTGAGGACGTAGTGGGGGAAGCCTTTTTCCTCCGCCACGCGGCGCGCATCGTAAATATCCTGCCCCGCGCAGCACGCGCCCTTGCGGGAGACCGCCGCGCCGTAATCGTACAGCTGGAGCGTGACGCCCACGACGTCATAGCCTTGTTCATGCAGCAGCGCGGCGGTGACGGAGCTGTCGACCCCACCGGACATGGCCACGACGACGCGCGTGTCCTTTTCCGCTTTGTTAAATCCAAGGCTGTTCATAACCACACCTTATAAGGAGTGCGCGGCGCAAAAAGCAAGGATTCCGTGCGAAAGGGGGGCTTAACACGCTGATCCCGCAGCGCGATCCGGATCCTTCAGTTCGTTCGTCGCTTTTCCGCGCATCGTTTCCTTCTCCTTTCTTCCAGCCGGGCCAGATAATAGGAATATATTCATACAAATCAAAGGAAAAAGCAACAAAAGCCGATGAATTGTTGACTTATGAAAATGTAAAGATAGGGTGCGTTTATGTCTGCTTCGTTGTCGCGCCGTTTTCTCAACCATGCCCGCACGCTCGGGGTGCACGGGGTCGTGCGCGCGATGGGGCATAACCTTCTCGCGCAGGGGTTCGACCGCGTGCCGGCGAACGGCATGCGTTTCCGTGTGCCGCCCACGATGGACGGCGTGGTGTATGCCGCGTTGTGGCTGGGCCGGTATGAATATTCGGAAACCAGATTGCTGCGCGCGCATTTCAATCATGACCACACGATTTTCGACATCGGCGCGAATATAGGTTTCGTCAGCACCGTTGCGTACCGGGAAAAATTATTGCCCGGCGGGCACCTGATCTGTGTCGAGGCCAACCCCGATGTCCAGGCGTGCCTGTCGGACAATATGCGCGCGGCGCACGCGCAGCAGCCCGGCGCGGATAAAACCTGCACCATCATCGAAGCCGCGCTGGCGGACCGCAGCGCAGAAGGCGCGGATTTCGTGAAGCTGCGCAATCTCGGGTCCCATGTGCTGAACGGCCGCGCGCCGGAGGCGGAAGCGTCGCTTATCCATGTCAATACGGTGGATATGGACGCGCTGGTCCGCGCACATGCGCCGTCCGGTTATTCATTGATCTGCGATATCGAAGGCGGTGAAGTGGCGTTGTTCACGGCGGAAAAAGCGCTGAAGACATGCCGCCAGATGATGATCGAGCTTCACCCCGCCGCGCTGCAATCCGCCGGCACCAGCGTGGACGAGGCGGTGGCGCGTTTTAAGGCTATGGGCTTTATGCCGGGTGCGCGCCACGATGATAATTTCGTGTTCACGCGGGCGCCGTCATGAACATTAAGACCGTCGCCGTCTTCGCCGGGTCGAGCCATGGGAACGATCCGGCCTATGGGGCGGAGATGCTCAAGCTCGGGCAGTATCTGGCGGCGTTGAATGTCGAGGTCTGGACGGGCGGATGCGTGGGCATGACCCAGTCTCTGGCCGAAGGCATTCTGATCGAAGGCGGCAGGATGAAAGTGCATCAGCCGCCGCATTACCGGAATGGCGAAGCGTTCCCCGGGAATATTCAAGTGGTGACAGTGCCGAGCGACCATGAACGCACGGTCACGCTGCTCAAAGCGGATGCGTGGATCACGGGGCCGGGCAGCGCGGGGACGATCGGGGAAACGGTGCGCGGGATTACGTGGAATCTCGACCGCACCTATCGCAAGGACCGTCCGCTGACGCCGCATTTCATCATGAATGTGAATAATATGCATGCCAGTCTGATCGGTGCGTACCAGTCGGCGGTCGATCACGGATTTGGCTGCGCGGAGACGATGCAGCTTTTTACCGTGACACAGGATGCCGAAGGGGTGATGCGCGGTTTGCGCGCGCTCGAAGGGCGTCCGTCGGTGGTTTTGAATCGCGTGTCGTGCGTGGCGAAACCGACAGGGCCGTCGTGATTACCAGCCGGTCTTCGTGCCCGGCATGGCGACGATAAGACCGTCGAGGTCTTCCGTTACCATGATCTGGCAGGACAGGCGCGAATGTTTGCGCAGATCGAAGCCGAGATCGAGCATGTCTTCTTCGTCGTCCGATTTCTCACCGTCGGGCAGGCATTTATCCCACCAGTCCGGATGCACATAAAGGTGGCAGGTCGCGCAGGCGAGGGAGCCGCCGCACGCGCCTTCGATCGCTTCGATGCCGTTTTTCAGGGCGACTTCCATCACCGACAGGCCGAGCGGCGCATCGACAATCTTCTCACCGCCGTCTTTGAGTTTGAATGTGATTTTAGGCATGGGCTCTATCCCGCATTGTCGTCCAGGCCGCGATGAAGCGGTCAATATCGGCGGACGTGGTAGCCCATCCGAGCGAGATGCGCAAGGCGC
>CAYPCP010000114.1:3543-5449 GCA_964409255.1 uncultured Pseudobdellovibrionaceae bacterium | reverse complement strand
AAGATCATCGTCGACACCTACGGTGGCGCGGCTCCGCATGGCGGCGGCGCGTTCTCCGGGAAGGACCCGACGAAAGTCGACCGTTCGGCTGCCTATGCCGCGCGTTACGTGGCGAAAAACATCGTGGCCGCCGGCTATGCCGACCGTTGCACGCTGCAAGTATCCTACGCTATCGGCGTGTCCAAACCGATCTCGCTGTTCGTGAACACGCACGGCACCGGAAACGTTCCCGAAGATGTTCTTGTGAAAGCCATCGGTCAGGTCATCGACCTGTCGCCGCGCGGCATTCGCGAGCACCTGAAACTCAACCGCCCGATTTTCGCACGTACGGCCGCTTACGGTCACTTCGGTCGCGAACCGGAAGCGGATGGCGGTTTCTCGTGGGAAAAACTCGACCTCGTTGCGCCGCTGCAAAAAATCATTGGCTAACGAACTTCCGATATCACGAAGACAAGTTCACGGGCGGCGTCAAGGCCGCCCGTTGAGCTTTTCGCGCCAGAACACGCTGGACACGCTCCTGCCGTCCCTGTCTTTGGCAAAGGAAACACTGGCCGAAGACGGCACGCTCGACCCCGCGTCGCTCTATGCGAAACATCACAACCGTTTCGTTCTTGAAATCGGCATCGGCAATGGCGAACATCTGGCCAACATGATGACCGCCCGCCCCGACGCGGGCTATATCGGCGCGGAGCCGTACATCAACGGCATGACCGCTTTCCTGAAATCCATTGCCGACCGGCCGCAGGACAATATCCGCGTCTGGATGGACGATGCGCTGATGATCGTGCGCTCCCTTGCCGATGCGTCGCTCGACGCCATTTATATTCTCAATCCCGACCCGTGGCCGAAAAAGCGTCATTTCAAACGCCGGATCGTCCGCCTTGAAACCCTCGACCTTTACCATCGCGTCCTCAAGCCCGGCGGCGACCTGATCATGGCGACCGATGTCGACGGCCTGGCCGAATGGATGCTGACCCAGACGGTCCAGCATGGCGGCTTCGACTGGCAGGCCGAAAAAGCCAGCGACTGGAACACGATGCCCGAAGGCTGGTACGCCACCCGTTACCAGAACAAGGGCGCCGCCGCCGGCCGGTCCCAGAGCTATATATTATTTAAAAAGAAAAGCGCCTAACGGCAGGGCGCCAAGGTTCTTGATATATTCCTTGGAGACTTGGCTGACTTGGCGTTTAAAATGACTTGAAATACCTCAAGAACAGGCCTATATAGTGTTCAAATTCTTGATGGTTATGATCAGGGTGGGTCCAAAAGACCCGCCTTTTTTGTTACCGACAGCCCGGATAACGATGAAGCAAAGCGCTCTGGAACAAAAAATTGACGGCATAGCCCGCCCGGTGGTCGAAGACCTCGGTTATCGCCTCGTCCTCGTCGAATATGAAGGCGGCATCCTGCAATTGCTCGCCGAAGATCCGGCGACCGGAAAGCTGGGCCTTGAAGACTGCGCGAAAATTTCCCGCGCGCTGTTCCCGGCCATCGAAGAGGCCGACCCGATCAAGGGCGCCTACCGTCTGGAAATTTCGTCGCCGGGCATCGACCGCCCGCTGATCGACGGCAACGACTATAACCGCTTCAAAGGGTTCGAAGCCAAGATCGAACTCGACGCCCCCATCGAAGGCGACCGCCGCCGTTACCGCGGCGTCATACAGGGTGAGGTTGGCGGCACGATTAGCCTTCTGACGGACACGGGCGAAGTAAAACTTCCCCTCGCCTCCGTCGGCAAGGCAAAACTGGTCCTGACGGATGAACTGATCAAGGCCAGCAAGAACGGACTGTAATTTTTATTTTTTGCTTTGAAAGGAAAAAGGAAAAAACATCATGGAACTCCTGCAAGTAGCCGATGCGGTTGCCCGCGAGAAAAACATCAATCGTGACATCGTCCTTGAGGCGA
>CAYPCP010000114.1:0-3443 GCA_964409255.1 uncultured Pseudobdellovibrionaceae bacterium | reverse complement strand
GCCGATGCGGTTGCCCGCGAGAAAAACATCAATCGTGACATCGTCCTTGAGGCGATGGAAGAAGCCATTCAAAAGGCAGGCCGTTCGAAATACGGCCACGATCACGATATCCGCGCGCACATCGACCGCAAGACCGGCCTGATCGACCTGAAACGTTACCGCGAAGTCATCGAAGACGGCGCAGAGATCACGGATGAAATCCGTCAGCTGCCGCTGGCCTACGCCAAGCGCGAGAAAAAAGACGTTCAGGTCGGGGAATTCCTCGTCGATGAACTGCCGCCGCTGGATTTCGGCCGTATCGCCGCCCAGACCGCGAAACAGGTGATCGTGCAGAAAGTGCGCGAAGCCGAGCGCGACCGCCAGTTCGACGAATTCAAGGACCGCAAGGGCGAAATCATCAACGGCGTCGTCAAACGCGTCGAATACGGCAATGCCACGATCGATATCGGCGGCCGCGCCGAAGGCCTTCTGCGCCGCGATGAATCGCTGCCGCGCGAACACCTGAAAACCGGCGACCGCGTTCGTGCGTACATCTACGATGTCCGTCAGGAACAACGCGGCCCGCAGATTTTCCTGTCGCGTACGCACCCTGAATTCATGGCGAAACTGTTCACGCAGGAAGTGCCGGAAATCTACGAAGGCATTATCGAGATCAAAGCCGTCGCCCGCGACCCGGGTTCCCGCGCCAAGATCGCCGTCATCTCCCGCGACAGCTCGATCGACCCGGTCGGTGCCTGCGTCGGTATGCGCGGCTCCCGCGTTCAGGCTGTCGTCGGCGAACTGCAGGGCGAGAAGATCGATATCGTGCCGTGGACGTCCGACATCGCGTCGTTCATCATTCACGCCCTCGCCCCGTCCCAGGTGGCAAAAGTCGTGCTCGATGAAACCGCGCACCGCATGGATGTCGTCGTTCCCGAAGACCAACTCTCGCTGGCCATCGGCCGCCGCGGCCAAAACGTCCGCCTCGCCTCGATGCTCTCGGGCTGGGATATCGACATCATGACCGAAGAAGAAGAATCCAAAAAACGCGCCGAGGAATTCAAGACGCGTTCCGAGCTCTTCATCGGCGGTCTGGACATCGACGAAGTTATCGCCCACCTGCTGATCGCCGAAGGCTTCCGCACGATGGAAGAAATCGTCGAAACGCCGCTGGACGAAATGGCGCAGATCGAAGGCTTCGACGAAGACGTGGCGCAGGAACTTATCAACCGTGCGCAGGCATGGCTCGATGAACGCGCCGCCGAACTGGCGAAAAAGCAAAAAGAACTCGGCCTGGCCGACGACCTCGTCACGTTCGAGGGCCTGTCCGCCGACCGGATCATCAAGCTGGGCGAAGCGGGCATTAAAAACCGCGACGATCTGGCCGATCTGGCGACCGACGAGCTGATCGAGATCCTCGGCGAAGGTTCGATGAAAGAAAGCGAAGCCGAAGCCCTGATCATGCGCGCCCGCGCCCACTGGTTCGAAAACGAAGAACCGGCGCAGGTCAGCAACGGTTAGTTTGGCATAAGGTCAAAAACCATGGTAAAAAGCCGGGGGCTGAATTCCCCGGCCCACAACGAAGAAGAAACGAATGAGCGAAAGCAGCGAAAAAGACGAAAAGAAAACCCTTGGCCTCAAGGGCGGTACCCTCAGCCTGAAAGGCAATGCAGGGGCGAAGGCGCGTCAAAGCCTTGCCGCCGGACAGGGCGCCGTCGTCGAAGTACGCCGCAACCGTTCGGCACGTCCCCCGGCTGGTACGCCCACGCCGGATCCGGTTCCGTTCGATGACACATCCGAGCTTCACCGCCTCACCAGCGAAGAACGCGAAGCGCGCGCCAAGGCGCTGAAAGAAGCCCTCGCCGCCCCGCCGAAGAAAGCGGCCGATCCTCTGCCGGGCCGTGGCGGTGATGCAGGCGCAGCACCACGCGCTCGTTCCCCGCAGGACGAAGCGCGCCAGCGCGAGCTCGAAGAATTGCAACGCATCGAAGAGGATGAGCGCAAGCGCGCCGCCGAAACCGACAAAGTCCATCAGGATCAGTTCCAGCGCACGACCGGCACCGGTTTCGTCCGCCGCAGCACCGAAGAAGAAGAGCCAGCCTCCTCCTATCGCGACCGCATCAAAAAAGTGCCGCCGACCCGCGCGCCCAAAAATCCCGACCGCCGCGGCGGCGGGAAGATGACCGTCACGCAGGTCCTCAACCAGGATTACGAGCGCGACCGCAACATGTCGATGGCCGCGCAGAAACGCGCCCGCGAACGTGCGCGTAAAATCGCCATGGGGCCGAAGGAAGCCGCGCAAAAGGTTTTCCGCGAAGTCGTCATTCCTGAAGTCATCACGGTTCAGGAACTGTCGAACCGTATGTCGGAACGCAGCGCCGATATCATCAAATCCCTCATGAAAATGGGCGTGATGGCGACGATCAACCATACGATCGATGCCGACACCGCCGAACTGATCGTTCATGAATTCGGTCATACCTTCAAACGCGTCACCGAAGGCGACGTCGAAGACATCCTTGTCGGTGAAACCGATACCGATCAAAACCTCGTCACGCGCCCGCCGGTGGTTACCATCATGGGTCACGTCGACCATGGTAAGACCTCGCTGCTCGATGCGCTGCGTCAGACCGATGTCGTTTCGGGCGAAGCCGGCGGCATTACCCAGCATATCGGCGCGTACCAGATCGAAGTATCCAGCGGCCAGAAAATCACCTTCCTCGACACGCCGGGCCACGCCGCCTTTACCGAGATGCGCGCCCGCGGCGCCAACGTCACGGATATCGTCGTTCTGGTCGTCGCCGCCAACGATTCCATCATGCCGCAAACGGTCGAGGCGATTAACCACGCCAAAGCCGCCGGTGTGCCGATCATCGTCGCCGTGAACAAGATCGACCTGCCCGACGCCAACCCGACGAAAGTGAAACAGGATCTCCTGAATCACGAAATCGTCGTCGAAGACATGGGCGGCGAAACGCAGGTCGTGGAAATTTCTGCGAAGAAGAAAATCAATCTCGACAAACTCGAAGAAGCGATCATCCTTCAATCCGAAGTGCTCGAACTCAAATCCAACCCGAACCGCCCCGCCGAAGGCGCCGTGGTCGAATCCCGCATGGAAACGGGGCGCGGTTCCGTCGCGACGGTTCTGGTTCAACGCGGCACGCTGCGTCAGGGCGACATTTTCGTCGTCGGCGCCGAATGGGGCCGCGTGCGCGTCCTCATGGACGACCGCGGTCAGCAGATTAAAGAAGCCGAACCCGGCAAGCCGGTTGAAATTCTCGGCCTTCAGGGCACCCCCGATGCCGGCGACATTCTCAATGTCGTCGAAACCGAGGCCCGCGCCCGCGAAATCGCCGAATACCGCCAACGCAAGCGCAAGGAAAAATCATCCGCCGCGCTCAGCTCTGCGGGCAAATCGTTCGAAGACCTGCTGGCCGCCAACAAGATTGCCGGTGAAAAGAAAA
>CAYPCP010000113.1:0-5467 GCA_964409255.1 uncultured Pseudobdellovibrionaceae bacterium | reverse complement strand
TTGGCGATCATGGCCGTCGCTTGCGATTGCGCGCTAAGGCCTGAAACGCCGGTGAAGAGTGATCCGAACAAAGACATGGGTGTTACCTCCTTTTAGAAATCAAATGAAATGGCGCGTTGGGTTGAAAGGGAATAATTATGCATCTGCGTCGTCTCCCGTCGTCGGGGCGGCGGGCGCCGGATCAGGGACACGGGCCTGCAGAATGGTGGAAATCGGCACGGCGCGTTCGCCGACCAGAACCATGACGACGCCGTTTTGCGTTTCGATACCGCGCACGCGGCCCGACACGGCGGTGGATGTGCTGATCGGGTCGTCCTTGGAATCGATCGCTTCGATCTTGACCGAGTAGGTGCCCGCCGGGACCGGATCGCCGTCGGTTTCAACACCCAGCCAGGTGAATTCATGACGGCCCGCGGTTTTTGGCACGTCGCCGCTATACACGACATCACCATTTTCATCGTAGACGTTGAGTTTTGCCAGCACGGCTTCGTCGGCCAGCGAGTAATTGACGATGACCGGGGTCGCGCCGTCATAGTTCGCTTCGGCGCTGATGTAGGAAATATCCATGCCGACATAACCGAGGGCGACGGATGAAATGCTCGAGAGCTGAAGCGCGACGAGGTCGTCGAGTTTCTGGTTCGAGTTGATCTGCTGTTCGACCTGCGAGAACTGGACGAGCTGGTTGGTGAATTCGGTGGAGTCCATCGGGGACAGCGGGTCCTGGTTCTGCAGCTGCGTGGTCAGCAGCGTCAGGAACTGGGAGAAGTCTTCCGCGAGGGTGACTTTCTGCTGGTTGGTCGCGGCGGCTTTCTGCGCTGTGCCAGTGGATGTTACGGTATCGGCGGTTGCCATGTTCTATGTCCTTCCTTACGCAAGTATGTTGTAACGGACGTGGCCGGTGTCGGGGTCGACCTGCCATGTCATGGTGGATTGAATGATGTCGGTGTCGGCATCGGCGCGGTGGCTGTCATCGCCGGTGCCGCCGCGGCCGTTATGGCCGTTGCCGTGATCGAAGGCGCGGTCCTGCGCGAGTTCGAAGCTCAGGCTGCTGCCGCTGGCTGTATCCAGCCCGGCGTTGGTCAGCGCGCGGTCGAGGAAGGCCGCGTCACGTTGCAGCATGTGCAGCGTTTCGACCTTCTCGACAACAAGATGCGCCTTCACGGTTTTCTCCGGGCCGAATTCAAGACGCACATCGACGCGGCCAAGTTCCGGCGGGTCGAGCTGGATCGTCATGGTCTGGGAGCCTTCCTGCGCGGCCTTTGTCATCTGCGCGGAGACAAGGTGCGTCGCGGGGTGGGCCTGACCGGCCTGTTGCACGGCGGTCGTCACGTGGGCGGCCTGCGCGGCGGTGGTCATGGGCAGGCCGGCCTGAATATCGAAGCTGGTGAAGTCGATGCCGTCGGCGAAATTCTGATACCAGCCGGAGGGCAGGGCGATGTCGCCGCCGCTCACGCCGGCAAAGTTCAGCAGCGTGCTGAAACCGGATTTCATCATCGCGGCGGCTTTCTGGCTGCCGTCGGCGGTTGCGTTCTGCGCGCCCGTCATGAGTTTTTGCAGCAGGTCGAGGCCGCGCATCACGCGTTTGTCGCCGCCTTCGGCTTCCGCGCCATCAGCGAGTTGCAGATCGGAACCGTCATTGCCCACGCCCACGGTCAGGCCGTTGAGCTGCGCCGCGAGATCGTCGCTCGGCTCCGCATCGGAAGGAATGTCCGTCGGGTCGATGTTCGCTTTCGCGCTGACCGGCAGCAGCATTTTATTCTGATCCTGCGGCGGCGGAACAATATTAGCCACGCCCGCCACGAGATCCTCGACGGTCAGTTCACGGCCCAGTTTCTTTTCGACGTCCTCGATCCGCTGGCTCATCTTCGCGAGCTGCGCAGGCGTCATGCCCATGGCGATCAGCAGGGAGACATCGCCGTCTTCGCCGATCGTCTTGCCGGACTGGAGATCGCGCAGATGAACTTCGAGTTTTTCGATGTGCTGATCGAGGCGCGCGACGAGCGTTTCGATGGCGGCGTCATTTTTCTGCGCCGCAGGCATGCCGTTGGTCAGGTGGTTGACCAGTTTGTTCAGCGTGTCGAGACGTTTTTGAATGCGTTCGACGCGCAGGTCGGAAATTTCGATGCCGCTGTCTTTATCCGCGCTGTCAAGGAAGAGCGCGAGTTCGGCGAGCGCTTCGGGATTGTCGCCGCTGAGCATGTCGGCCACGATATCGGTTTCTTCGCCGGGCAGCGTGACGGTCGCGTCCGGCTTGAGCTTTGCCTGCGCGGTGAGGGACATCAGGGACGCCTGCTGGACGGCGGTATTCGATGCGGCGGTGTCTTGCCCGGCTTGAATCTGGGCCTGCGTATTTCCACCCATCAGCATGAAATCCCAGAACGCCATGCCCGCGCTGGCGGAGAAGGCGCCTTTGCCCGCCGCGGTTGCCGCGCCGGTGCCGGCGGCAACGCCGGGCTGCGTGTTGGTGATCTGGGTGCTGAAAGGGTTGATGTTCGCCATATATAAGTGTCCTTACGCTGACTCGTTAATGCCCATCGAAGCCTTGCCGCCTTCCTGCATGAGGCCGGAAGCGCCATAGACAAGACGTGTTTCTTTTTCGGCCGCGGCGCGCGCCATGCGCATGATCCGGTCGCCCAGACGTTCCATGCCCTTGCGCATGCGTTCGATGCTCTTGCGGTTTTCAACCGCGGTGGTGTGGAAATTTTCCTGCATCGCTTCGAGGCGGTTTTTCAGCGTCGGGTCGGCGGTGCGCAGGGAATCCTTACGTTCGAGAAGCTGGATCATGCCCGACTGATAGTCGCGGGCGATGCGGACCTTGTCGTCCTGAAGCTTGAAAAATTTATCGTTGTCCGCCGTGTCGAGGGCGGCGGTTTCCTGCACCATCACTCCGCGCAGGGCGTCGATGGTCTGCATCATTTCGAGGATCGCCTTGTGCGGGTCCTGCGAAAGAATGAAGCCGCGCGCTTCGGGGGTCGGCGTGGCGGTGCCAGCGGATGGCGTTGCCGGTGTCTTTGCCATGGTTATTTTCCTTCCTGCATTTTGAGCATTTCGGCCTTCACGGCGTCGGCGATGCCGATCTGTCCGGTTTCAGCCATCAGTTTTCCGTACTCTTCGAGCATAAAGCCCTGAAAAATCTCTTCGCCTTTGCCGCCGCCAAACATCGGGTCCGGTTTGAGGTCTTCGAACATCGGCTTCATCATTTCGGTGATGAACATGGCTTCGAAATCTTTGGCGGCCTGCGCGATCTTGGCGTCGTCTTTCGTTCTGGCGGCGCTTTTCGCAGCGTCGGCAAGGTTGCCCATCGCGCCTTGCGATGCCTGAAACACCGACGCGGAGAGATCGGGGGAGTTGCCAAGTTCCATGCTCATTACATCGTCTCTATATCTGCCTGCAGGGCGCCTGCGGCTTTGATGGCCTGAAGAATGGTGATGACGTCGCGCGGCGGCACGCCCAGGCGGTTGAGGCCGGTGACGAGATCTTCGAGCGTGACGCCGGTTTCCACGACGGCCAGTTTCGCGTCGGGGCCGCTGTTGACTTCGACATCCGTGCGCGGAACGACGACGGTCGTGCCTTGCTCGGCGAAGGGGTTGGGCTGGCTGACCTGCGGGGTTTCGGTAATGCGCACGGTCAGGTTCGATTGCGCGATGGCGACGGTGCTGATCTTCACGTCGGAACCCATGACAATCACGCCGGAGCGTTCATCCATGACGACGCGCGCGATCTGATCCGGCTGCACGGGCAATTGTTCGATGTCAGTGATGAGATCGACGATCGTGCCCGCATAGGAGGCCGGGCGCATCAGCATGACGCTGGCGGAATTTTCGGCCTTCGCCAGATTGCCCGATGAATAGCCGTTGATCGCCTGCGCGATGCGGCGCGCGGTCGTGAAATCAGGATTGCGCAGGGCAAGGCGGACCTGCGTCAGGTCTTCGAGCTTGAAATCGATCTCGCGCTCGACGATCGCGCCGCTGGGGATGCGGCCTGCGGTCGGAATGTTTTGCGTGACGGTCGCGGCCTGACCTTGCGTGGTATAGCCGGAAATATTCACCGAGCCTTGCGCGACGGCGTAGACTTCGCCATCCGCCGCCATCAGGGGCGTGACCAGAAGCGTGCCGCCCTGCAGCGATTTGGAATCGCCCAGCGTCGATACGTTGACGTCGATTTTCGTACCCTGATTGGTGAAGGGCGGAAGCGTCGCCGTAACCATGACGGCGGCGACGTTGCCGGTGTTGAGGTTCTGGTCGCGGACATTGACGCCCAGCCGTTCCAGCATCGCAATCAGGCTTTGTTCCGTGAAGGGGGAGTT
Source organism: uncultured Pseudobdellovibrionaceae bacterium (assembly GCA_964409255.1). Classification (GTDB taxonomy): domain Bacteria; phylum Pseudomonadota; class Alphaproteobacteria; order Micavibrionales; family Micavibrionaceae; genus CAYPCP01. The sequence continues at coordinate 1,161 of CAYPCP010000113.1, read as the reverse complement.
GCCGAGCGAATCCCCGGTGCCGTTGAGGCCGACGACAAGACCGTACCCGACCAGCTGGTTGTCGCGGACGCCTTCGACATTGACGATGTCCTTGATGCGGGTGGTCTTCGCATCGGCCGCGCCCGCGCCAAAAAGCAGCCCGGCGGCCAGCAAGGCCAGAAGGCTGAGAATTTTTACGGTCGGCGTTGCGTTACACATAATTGTCACCTCTGCATACAGTGATCCGGTGAGATACAATGCGAACGCCGTGCCAGCACCTGTGGGTGGAAAAAGGGCGGAATTTCAGTTCGTTATCATTCAAATGCACGTCAATCGCGCATGCAGGGCGGAAAGGAATGACCGCCGCCGCCGAACGCGCGGCAAAACTTGCCGCCTTTTCAGGCGGTTGCCGGAAGCGCTATACTGAAGGGAGAAAAGGATTCAAAAACACGCCATGAAAATCGAAGGTCCATCCCGCACCAATAAAACATCCGGCGCCGGCAAATCCGGCAAGGCCGGCGAAGCCGACGGATCGTTCGAGGATTTCGTCGCGATGGGCGCGACCAAAACCAGCGCGGCCACGCCGACCAAATCGATCGCGATGGTCGATGCGCTGCTCGCGGTGCAGGGCGTGGACGATCCCGCCGGGCGCGCGGCCAGACGCCGCATGACGGCGCGGGCGGGCAATCTGCTCGACGGGCTGGAAAAGATCCGGGCCGGGCTTTTGACGGGGACGCTGACGCTGGGTCATTGCATCGATATCGCGGACGTCGTGGCGTCCCACCGGGAACGGGTGTCCGACCCGGCCATGAGCGCGCTTCTGGATGAAATCGACCTGCGCGCGCAGGTGGAAATCGCCAAGATGCGCAAGGCGCTGGAAAGCGTCTGATTTTCCTTGATTTAATTTTCATAATTTTATAGGGTGGCCGCCGATCCACAAGGGAGGGGCGTATGAAACGGTTTGCCGGGGTATTCACGGGCGCGGTTATGGCGATCGCCAACAACGCGCAGGCGCAGGAGCTGGTGCTCGCGCCGCATTTCGGGCTGCTTTATAACGGCCAGATATCCCGCAACGAATTTTACAAGGATTACCCGGGCGGCGCGCCTGCCGCCCTGCCGGGCCAGAACGCCGACAATTTTGCGGCATCGTTCTTTTTCGCCACGAAAGAAGGTACTTACCGC
>CAYPCP010000112.1:0-5721 GCA_964409255.1 uncultured Pseudobdellovibrionaceae bacterium | reverse complement strand
AGTCTTCCGGCGCGGCATAGACGATCCCCGACAGGTGGAGCGTGCGCGGCGGCGGCGCGGCGTCCGCGACCAGCGGTTCCGGCGAAGCCACCGCAACCGGCGCTTCGGGCGCGCGGCGCGCCAGCGCATCGCCGAGCGCTTTATGCTCCGCCTCGCTAAAGAAAAGCGAGCGGAAACCTTCCGGGAACGGCTCGACCGGCGAAATGTCCGGCTTTTGAATATCGATGGCGACGGGCTGCGCATCCTGCGCCCATACGGGCGCGGCGCTTATCATGATCGCGGCGGCTATCGGGAAAAGGCGCATCATGGCGCCCCCCCTTGCGCGTTCTGCGCGTCGATAAGCTCAGGAATATCCTTGGCGGCGACGAGGCTGTACCACTCCGCCTCGATCGTTGCGGTGATCAGGGGCGTGGCGTTGCCCGCCCGCACCTGTGCGATAACGGTGCTATCTAGCGTTTTTCCCGTCCGCAGGATATTGATGTCGGAAAGCGTCACGCGGCCCGGAAATTCATTGGTCAGCGCATAAAGGAACGCATAAACGGGCATATCATCCATGGCCTCGACCGTGATTTCCATCCGGCTGCGCATCAGGCGATGGCCCGCTTCTTCCACCGCGGGCGACGGAACGATTTCCGCAGGGCGGATTTCATAGCGGGCATTCGTCACGCCCGCATCGGCCTTCAACGTCTGGAACCGCTCACGGATCAATAAACGGTTCTGCGGATTGAAGAAACCGATCTGCTCGATCCGGTCGTAATCGAATTTATTCGTCTCAAACTGTTCGTAATCCCCGCGCAACATGCGCGCGCGGTCTTCCATGCCCGACACGTCGCCGCGCAAGCCGCGCAGCGTGCGGTCCGACGCGCTGACCTGCGGGAATAAAACACCCAGATAAAACGCGCTCAGCATCACGCATATCCCGGCGAGAGCGGCCAGAACCACCATGCGGCGGCGTCCCAGAATGGCGATCATGGCAATACCCCCTCAATCGTCACCTGCGCGAAAACAGGCTCCGCGCCCGCGGCGCTTTTCCCCGCCGCCAGCTCACCCGTGATGTGGCCGCCATAACCCATGTCCACGGCCTGGCTGGTGATCGTCACCTTTGCCTTTGGAAAAAGCGGCGCAAGACGCGCCTGAAAATCGAGGATGCGTTTATACGCCTCTTCCGGATAAAGCCCGGCGGGCAATTGCAGGTCGATCGTCACCGTAAAGGACGGCGGCACAGGATTGCCGTTTTCATCGAGCGCCGGTTCCGATCCCGTATCGCCCCGATCGGCAGGCTGAAGACGCAGCCCCCTGACATGCATTTCCTTATCGAGCGCGCCGCCGATGCGGCGGAACGTTTCCTGCGGGCGCAGCCGTTCGCGCTCCACCGTACGGAACGCATCAAGGCTGGCCGCGACGACCTTGAAATCATAGCCGGCTTCATCGACCACCGATTGCTGTTCCTCAAGCGCGGCTTTCGCCACCGTCTGTTCCTGCCGCGCCCGGTCGAGCGCGCCGCCGAACTCAAGCTGGTTATACAGATCGAACGCGATGCGCAGGCCCAAAAACGTCATCAAACCGACAAGCACAAGACAGGACAGGTAATACCAGCGCCGCGGCCGCGCGATGCGGTCCAGCGCAGGAGTCGTCAGCGGCAGCGTCAGCGCACGCTTGCGCCCCACCCATGCGGCATGAAGCGGGTCGGCGTAACGCACGTCGTCCTGCTGCCCGATATTCAGGCCCAAAGCATCCGCCGCGTCGAGCGAGGACAAAAGATGCAGCGTTCCCTCCCGCCCCAGCTCTTCTTCGATTTTATCGGTCGGCGTATTGCCGCAGATAATGATGATGTTCAGCCCGTCCTGCGCGTCGAAACCAAAACGCGTGAGATACCCCATCGTCGCCTTGAACTCCCCGATGACATCCCGCGCCCAGTTCTCGCTTTCCAGATCGTTATCGACAATCGGCGTCATCCGCGTCAGCGCCAGCTCGCCGTCCCGCGTCACGATCTGACGCAGGCCGCCATTATGGTGCTGCCCCATGAACAGGGTCCATTTATGGGCGCGGCCCGCCCGGGCGCTGAGTTTTTTCGACAGGGCCTGCACCATCGACGCGTTTTCGATCGGCAACAGGCAGAACCCGTCCACCGGCGCCAGCGAAGCCTTGACCGCCCCGATGGTTTTCTTGAGCGCCTCGCTCATCGGCAGGGCGGCGAACAGATAGGCCGTGCCCGACGGCGCCATCGACCCGCCTTCGGCGCGCATGGCCAGCGATTTATCTTTCAGCGGCAGCGCCGCGCGCACGGGATGCGCCTGAAACGCGTTTTGCAGGCGGCGTTTTAAAACCGTGCCCTTGTCGAGCGGGCTGACCCTTGGAATTCTTTCTTTGCGGTAATGCTGCTCGACCATGTCGTTGAGGATCATGACAGGCTTGCCCTTGCACCGCGTGGCGACCAGATCGCCCACCATCGTCTCGAACCCGTCGGCGCTCCACGGCACCGTATCGACCAGATGCGCATGCCCCGCATCCACGTCATAAACGTGAAGCGCTTCGTCGCCCATGAATAGAACGCTGCGGGCCGGGAACAAAAAGGACAGGAGCATTAAGGATCTAGAGGTTCATTGTTTCGAAACTGGCGTAAATCGGACCGAACACCCCGGCCGCGATCCAGGCAATGATACCACCAAGAAGAAGGGTCAGGAAAGGCTCGATCCCGGCAATCAGCTTCTGGACGGCCTCGTCCACGTCATGGGTGTAAAATTCACAGACCTGATCAAGGACTTCCGTCAGTTTTCCGGTCTCCTCCCCGATCCGGACCATGCGGACGACCATGGACGGGAACTCCCCGCTGCGCTCCAGCGCCTGCGAGAGCGAACTGCCCGAGCGGACATATTGCTGGACGCTGTCCATCGCCTCGACCAGCGCGCGGTTGCCAATGGTGTTGGTCGCGGCGTTAAGGCCGGTCAGGACATCGATCCCGCTGGCGAACAACGCGCCGAACGTCTGGGCGAAACGGGCGATATTGATTTTACGGATCAGCGGCCCGGCCACCGGCATTTTTAAAAGGAACGCATCGATCCAGTATTTCAGATTGTCCGAAGACCGCCGCAGGAGAACGCCGCCCCCGCCGATCACGACCGGCAACGCCAGCACCAGCGGCCACCACGCGACAAAGAAATCGGATGTCCCGATCAACGCCCGGGTATGGAACGGCAGTTCCTGTTTCTGTTCGGTCAGGAAATCCACGACCTGCGGCACGACGACCGTCATCATCACCGCAATCGTGCCCAGAACGACGCATAAAAGAAATAACGGATACCCCGTCGCCTTGTGGATGCGCGCCTGCATCCCGTCGAGCCATTTAAGATATTTGATCAACTGGCGATAGGAAGACGTCAGATCCCCCGTTTCCTGACCCGCCGCGATCAGCGACGTATACAGGTTGCCGAACACGCGCGGGTGCGCGGCCAGCGCCTCGGACAGCGCCTTGCCTTCGGTTACGTCCTTGTGAATGTCGGAAATAATATCGCGCAGGCGCGGATTGTCGGATGTTTCGCGGATATCCGAAAGCGCTTCAAGCATCGGAACGCCCGCGCTTTGCATCTGCTCAAGATGCAGGAAGAACTGGATCAGTTCCCGCGTCGTGATGCGGTTGGCCACGGGAGCGGATTTCAAAAAACCGCCGCGCGTCGAAACCGTTTTGCAGGAGACAAGCTCAAGCCCCGCGCCGCGCAGCTGCGCGAACAGGTCGTTTTCGTTGGCCGCGGAAATCACACCCCGGACGGGCCGGCCAAGGGCGTTGAGGGCTTTATATCGGAAACGTTCCATGGCGGCATGCCAATCTAACGAAGGAGAGCGACGACTTTGGCAAGCGATTCAAAACTTAAAATCCCCTGCGCGATCTTCAGCATGCCATCCTCGCGCATGCTTTTGAAGCCTTTTTGACGGGCGGCTTCCTTCAACTCCACACGCGTGCCGCCGCGCGCGATGATCTCATCAAGATCGTCGTCCATCAAAAGGACTTCCGCCACCGGCACCCGGCCCTTATAGCCCTGACCGCCGCAATGATCGCATCCGCCCTGACGCGCTTCGAATATCGAACCGTTTTCACACTGGCCGGCGATGTCGCCCATCATTTCGCGCTCCTGCGGCGTCAATACGTGCGGCACCTTGCAATGCGGGCACAATGTCCGCGCCAGACGTTGCGCGACCACGGCGACGATGTTCCCCGCCACCATCCCCGGCACAAGGCCAAGGTCGAACAAACGCGGCATCGCGCCGAACGCATCGTTGGTGTGAAGGGTCGTGTAAACCTGGTGGCCGGTCATGGCCGCCTGAAGCGCCATCTGCGCGGTGATTCCGTCGCGGATCTCCCCGATAAAGATAATGTCCGGGTCCTGACGCAGCATCGCGCGGATACCGTCCGGGAATTCAAGAATGCCTTCGCGCACCGCCGTCTGGCGGATCATGGGCAACGAATATTCGACCGGGTCTTCAAGGGTCTGAATATTGACATCGACCGAATTGATTTCGTTCAGCATGGAATACAGCGACGTCGTCTTACCCGAACCGGTGGGGCCGGTGACGATGATAATACCTTCCGGGCGTGCCTGCGCGCCATTCAGGCGGGCGAGGTTTTCCTCGCTAAAGCCCAGCGACACAAGCGACGCAATCCCCGTCTGGCGATCAAGAACGCGCAGCACGATATTTTCACCAAACACCGTCGGCAGGGACGACACGCGGAAATCGACCACCCGGCCGCCCGCATTCATCTGAATGCGGCCATCCTGCGGCGAAAGCTTATCGGCGATATTCAATTGCGCCATGATTTTCAGACGCTGTGAAATCGCGTTCCAATGCTGGCGGTGCAAAATCTGCGCGGTGAACAACACCCCGTCGACGCGGTAACGCAGACGCACGAAATTTTCTTCGGGTTCGAAGTGAAGATCGGACGCATCAAGCTTCACCGCTTCGAAAATAAGCGCATTGACCAGACGCACGATCGGATGCGCATAGGCTTTGTCTTCCGACAGGCCCGCGACATCGAGATTCACATCGCCTTCGTTTTCAAGTTCCTTGAGAATGCCGGTGATCGAGCTGGCATAACCATAGGCCGTATCGATCGCATCGTTGAGCGCGACGGGCGCGACCAGCAACGGCCTGATCGCCGTGCCTTTCGGCAGGTAACGGCGCAGCGTGTCGATCGCCACGACATCATACGGATCGACCATCGCAACGCGCAGCTGCGTGCCATCCATCGAAACAGGCAGAATTTTATGACGCAGCGCCGTGTTTTTATCGATCAGCGCAAGCGCCGCGGAATCCAGCAGCGCCGCTTTCGGGTCGAACACCTCAAAACCCGATGTCTCCGCCAGAAATGTCGTCAGCGTATCCGCCGAAATAAAACCGAGATCGACCAGCACCTCGCCCAGCAGCTTGCCGGAAATCTTTTTCTCCTGCAGCGCGACGTTCAGCTGGTCCTTGGAAATGATGCCCATCGACACAAGACGCTCGCCGATACGCGGGCGCCCGGCGCCGTCATCCGCGCCGTTACCGGCCTTCGCGCCTTCGTTGATAAACTCACGGTCTTCGTTTGCGGTCACATATTCCCCGCCCACAGCATCCGGCGATGGCGGTTGATAGGCGGCCGGCTGAAGCGAGGCGTGTTTTTTCGAAATCTCCTCTTTGTCAGAGACTTCGAAAAAACCGTCCGCGCCCTCGATCACAAGACCGGGCTCG
>CAYPCP010000111.1:0-5732 GCA_964409255.1 uncultured Pseudobdellovibrionaceae bacterium | reverse complement strand
CACCGGCACGGCAGGCTGGCACACCGCGATGATATGCGTCTGCGGGCCGAGCAGCGACATGAATTCGCGCAGGTAGGTGATGAAATCATCGAGATTGAATTTGCCCTCGGTCAGCGGCACGCCGCGCGCATCGGTCCAGTCCGTGACATAGACGTCGTGATGCGGGAGCAACGCTTCGACCGTGCCGCGCAGGAGCGTGGCGTAGTGGCCTGACATCGGCGCGACGACCAGCACGCGCGGATCGTGACGTTTGATATTCCGTTTAAAATGCAGCAGCTGACAGAACGGTTTTTCAACGACGATGTTCTGAACGATATCGACCTTTTTGTCATCGATGACGGTCTGGTCCAGCATCCATTCCGGCTCGCCGAAACGGCGGGTCACGCGCTCAAACAGCTCGGCCCCGGCGGCGACCGTACGGCCGACCTGGCTGTAGGCGAGAGGGTTCCACGGGTTCTGAAGGAGGGTACGCGTCATTTCCGCGCCGATCCGGAAGGGGGTCAGGATAGCGTGCTGGAGTTCGTAGAGCTGGTATAACAAGCGGCTTCGCCTTTCAAACGGGTCGTATAAATAGTAATATAAGACCAGTATAAACGAATTTAACCCCCGCTGCAGCGCAAAAATTAACCAGTTTCGATGTTGGACGCCGTTCAAGACCTGCATTCTCATCTTTTTAACCCGGACCGCCTGCCGCTGGCGTTGGCGGCGCTGGGCCTTGTGGCGGTGGCGGGGATGATCACCGGACCGCTGGCGGGGAATGCCATGCCCCTGTATTGGCGGATCATCGACATCTTGTTCGGACGCCTCGGGGGACGGCTGGACAGGACCGACCGGCCGGGGCAGGACCTGATGTTCCGCGGTTTTATCCTGACGGCGACCGGTTTGGGCATTTCCTACCTGATCGGGCGGCTTGCGGCCCAGTTTTCATGGTATTACCCGGCCTATAACGCCCTTGAAATCGTGTTTCTGGCCCTGACGATGAGCGCGGGGGCCGTCTGGTTCGCTCTTTTCCGCCTTCACACGGCTATTTCGTCGGAAGGCGCGGCCAAAGGGGCGTTTTTTGCCATTTCCCGGTCCACCCGGACGAATCTGGCCGCGAATGATGAATTCACCATCACCCGCGTCGGCATGGGGATGGGCGCGCGGGCCTTTGATAAGGCGCTGGTCGCCCCGATCCTGTGGTATCTGATCGGCGGGCTGGAGGCGGCATATATATATGCCGGTCTGGCGGCGCTGGCGTGGCGGTTTGGCCGGGACGGCTTTACCAAGGGATTCGGGGCGGTGCCGCTGGCGCTTGAAAAGCTGATGGGATTCGTGCCGACGGCGCTGGCCGGGCTTTTGATCGCGCTGGCGGGGGTGTTTACGCCCACAGGGCGCACGACGACCGCGTTCAAAGCATTGTTTTCAAAAGGAAAAGCGGCTTATTTTGAAGGCGGACTGCCTGTCAGCGTCATGGCCTATGCGCTGAATGTCTCGCTGGGCGGGGCGACTCAGGATCTGGATGGCAGCGCGATCCGCCGGGCCTGGGCGGGGCCGGCCGGAGCGACCGCGCAGCTCGGGCCTAAGCATCTGCATCGCGGGCTTTATCTCGTTATAATTGCACATATTCTACTGGTGGCGACGCTTCTGGGCGCGATCGTCGTGTCGGGCCATGATTGGCTTGACTTCTAAGGGTTAATTCGCCTATTGTCCGGCTCGATTTTAAGATTTGCCTGTAAGGAAGACCACAATGAGCCGCAAATGCATGGTAACCGGTAAGAAGCGCATGGTTGGAAATATGCGTTCCCACGCCGAAAACAAAACCAAACGCCTGTTCCAGCCGAACGTGCAGGACACGACGCTGTACAGCGAACTGCTGGGCCGCAGCATCTCCATCAAGGTGAGCGCCGCCGGTCTGCGCACGATCGACCACAAAGGCGGTCTGGATGCATTCCTTCTGAATACGGCACCGACCAAGCTGGACGCCAACCTGCTGAAAGTGAAAAAGCAGGTTGAGAAAAAGGCGCAAGCCAAGAAAGCTGCGTAAGCTTGGCGCGTGATGCGCATAAAAAACGAAAGCCCGCTGCGGCCCCGCCGGTCAGCGGGTTTTTTGACGGCAAGGTCGAATACCCCAATTTCAATTTCGAAGTATTGCATACCGACCCGGTATCGGGCGCGCGCCGCGGCCGCATCACCACGCCGCACGGCGTAATCGAAACGCCCAATTACATTTTCTGCGGCACGAAAGCGTCGATCAAGAATCTTTCCCCGCATCACATGCGCGAAGCGAAGACGGACATCATCCTCGCCAACACCTATCACCTGATGATCCAGCCGGGCGCCGAGATCGTCCAGAAAATGGGCGGGCTGCATAAATTCATGAACTGGGACGGCCCGATGCTGACCGACTCCGGCGGGTTTCAGGTTTTCTCGATGGGCAGCGGATCGTGCGCGGATGAAATCAAGGGGCGCAATCGCAACAAGCGCGACAATCTTCTCAAGATCAACGAAGACGGCGCGTTCTTCCGCTCGTATCTGGACGGCAGCAAGCTGTGCCTCAACCCTGAAATCTCGATGGATCTGCAGCGCAAGCTCGGCGCGGACCTGATCGTGCAGATGGACGAATGTACGTCGTATCAGGTGACGAAAGATTACACCGCCAAGTCGATGGAGATGAGCAAGCGCTGGGGCGATCGTTCGATTCGCGCGTTCGAGCAAACGCATGACGGCACGCAGGCGCTTTATGGTGTCGTGCAGGGCGGCGTGTATGAAGACCTTCGTAAAGACAGTGCCGACTATGTCGCGTCGCGTCCGTTCTTTGGCACGGCGATCGGCGGGTGTCTTGGCGGCTCTGATGAAGAAATGTACGGCATTCTTGAATTCGTGCGCCCGCACAACAATCCGGGACGCCCGGTTCACTTCCTCGGCATTGGCCGTATTAAAGATGTGTTCCAGTCTGTGCGGTATGGCATCGATACATTTGATTGCGTGATGCCAACCAGAATCGCCCGCCACGGCATGGCCCTGATGAAAGGGCGCAGCGATGAACGTATCAATCTGATGAACGCGCGTTATCGCGACGATCCGGAGCCGCTGGACCCGACGCTGGATATCCCATGCAGCCGCGATTACTCCAAGGCGTATATCCATCACCTGCTTAAGGCGGGGGAGATGCTGGCGATGCAGATTCTATCCCAGCATAACGTGGCGGTCATTAACCGTTTGATGCGCGAAGTCCGCGCGGCGATTGAAACCGGCACGCTGGATCAGTTGCAAAAAGAATACCTGCCGGATTAAAACCCCTTGTCAGGGCGCGGGGGCGCGGTATGATCCGCTCCATGCAAAAGCATCCGGATTTCAAAAATCTGTTTATTATCTCGCACCCGCTGGTTCAGCATAAGCTGAGCATCATGCGCGATAAAAATACGCCGACGGGTGAATTCCGGCGTCTGTTGCGCGAGATTTCGTTACTCATGGGCTATGAGCTGACACGCCCGCTGGATCTCACCACCCGAACAATTCAAACGCCGATGCAGGAATGGAGCGCGCCGACGCTGACGGGCAATGTGCCTGTCGTCGTGCCGGTATTGCGCGCCGGTCTCGGTATGGCCGAGGGCTTGGCGGAATTGATCCCTGAATGCTCGATCGGGCATATCGGCGTCTATCGCGATCACGACACGCACCGCCCGCATGAATATCTGGTGCGCCTGCCCAAACCCGAAGGGCGTCTTTTCATTGTGACGGACCCGATGCTGGCGACGGGCTATTCGTGCGAGCATGCTTTCACGGTCATGGAAAAACATGGCATCGACAGAAAAAATATCCGCCTGATGGCGCTGGTCGCCGCGCCGGAAGGGGTGCGGGTGCTGGAAAAATCCTTCCCCGAAGTGCCTGTTTTTACCGCCTCGCTGGACGACGGTCTCGACAAAAACGCCTATATCCTGCCGGGATTGGGCGATGCGGGCGACCGTCTTTTCGGCACGCTTTAGTTTCTAAGTCTCTGATCTGCATTATATATTTACATAATGTTTATAATTTATTCATTAGAAATATAAAGCATTTTAACCATCTTCGGACTATAATATCCATAATATGAGGACAGGCTTAGATGAGTAGGGGGATCGACCACCACGCTCTTTTCGATCTCATGCCCGTGCCCCGGTTTATCATCCGGCGCGCAGGGACGGAGTTCGTCATCATTGAGGCCAATAAAAAAGCCATCGAGTTTTTCGGCCGTCCCGCGGATCAGATTATCGGCCACGATATCAACGCGGTTCTCGATAACGAAAACGCCTACCACCTGATTCAGTCGTTCGATGTGGCGATCCGCAAAAATACGCCGGTGACTATCCAGTCGCTGCCGACATTTCCCGGTAATTTTCATGTGCCGGGTTTCTGGATCAATCCCATTGCGAACGCGCGGGGCGACATCGACACGATCGACGTCATGGCACAGCCGTCCAGCGCGACCGACAGCGCGTTGCAGCGTGAGCGCGACGACGCGCTATTGTTGCTGACCTCGATCTTCGACGTGTCGGAAATCGGTATTGTCGTAACGGATCACAACCGCCGCATCATCAAGGTGAACGACAGCTTCACCCGCATCTACGGCTGGGAGCGCGATGAACTGATGGGCCATGACATGATTGACATTATCGAATCCGATGAGCGCGCCATGGCTTCGCGCAGTTTCGATGAGTTTATCCGCAGCGGTATCCGCTCGTCGGGTGAAATTCGCCTGATGCGCCGCGACAGCTCCGTGGCCAACGTCCTGTTTACCACGGCGACGCTTGAGCTTTCGCAAAAGCGCCGTTTTCAGGTAACGACCGTGATGGACATCACGCTGCGAAAACAGATGGAATTGTCGTTGCGCCACGCCAAGGAACAGGCCGATATCGCCAATCACGCGAAATCCGCGTTTCTGGCGAACATGTCGCATGAACTGCGCACGCCGCTGAACGCGATTATCGGTTTCTCCGAAATGATGGTGAAGGAAACCTTCGGCGCGCTGGGCCATCCGAAATACGCCGAATATCTGGGCGACATCCATTTGAGCGCGAAGCATCTTCTGGAGATCATCAACGAAGTGCTCGACATGTCGAAAATCGAAGCCGGGAAGGTGGAGCTGGACGAGCAGGAGATCGATGTCGGCGCACTGATACAGTCGGTCACGCGCATCATCATTTCGCGCGCGTTTTCCTCGGGTCTGGATATTCGCGAGATCGTCGCGCCGGATATGCCGCTTCTTTACGCCGATCCGCGTCTCGTGCGCCAGATTCTCATCAATCTTGTCACCAATGCGGTGAAATATTCGCAGAAAGCGGGCGTGATCGAAGTGCGCGCCAGCCTCGACGCCAAGGGGCAGGTGACGATTGTCGTCGCCGATCAGGGCGTGGGTATTCCCAAGGACCGCATTCGCGACGCGATGGAGCCGTTCGGCCAGATTCATGATCCCACCCGTTCGCAGGCCTATCAAGGCACCGGTCTTGGCCTGCCGCTGGCAAAGGCGATGGCCGAGCTTCACGGGGGTACTCTCGACCTCGAATCGGATGTCGGCATGGGCACAATCGTGACGGTGGTGTTCCCCCGCCGCCGCAATCGCTTTAAAACCGCGGCTTCGGCGGCTCCTTCTGAAAATATTGAAATGGTCCGCTCGGCGGAGTAAGGTCTTCCCATCATTCATAGTGACGGGAGATATCCATGCCGATGACAGATCTGGAACAACGCTGCGCCAATGCGGGCCTTAAAATGAC
>CAYPCP010000110.1:0-6051 GCA_964409255.1 uncultured Pseudobdellovibrionaceae bacterium | reverse complement strand
CCTTGAGCCACACCACCATCAACGACGACAGCCGCGGGCTGCATTACGAAGAAAACCTGCTTTGGGAAAAGGCGCGCAGCGACCATCCCGGCGTGGACCTTCCCGCGCCGCGCGGCATCAAATCCCGCACCGGCGTCGCCGAACGCGGCGCCATCGGCCTGCCGCAGGTGAGCGAGCCGCAGGCCCTGCGCCATTTCGTGCGCCTGTCGACCAAAAACTACTCGATCGACCACGGGTTTTTCCCGCTGGGGTCCTGCACGATGAAACACAACCCGCGCCTCAACGAAAAAGTCGCGCGCCTGCCGGGCTTCGCCCAGCTTCACCCGCTGCAGCCGGCCTCGACCATTCAGGGCGCCCTGCGGGTCATGTACGAACTGCAAAACTGGCTGGCCGAACTGACGGGCCTGCCGGGCGTGTGCCTCACCCCTGCCGCCGGGGCCCATGGGGAACTGGCCGGCCTGATGACCATCCGCCGCGCCCATATCGAACAGGGCAACGCGCATAAGAACGTCCTTCTGGTCCCCGACTCCGCCCACGGCACCAACCCCGCCACGGCGGCGATGTGCGGTTTCGATATCCGAGTCATTCCGACCCGCGAGGGCGGGCGCGTCACCGTTGAAGCGTTCAAAGAGGCGCTCGGCGACGGCAAGGATGTCGCCGGCATGATGGTCACGAACCCGAATACATGCGGCTTATTTGAACGTGAGATTCTGGAAATTTCAAAACTGCTCCATGGCGCGGGCGGATACTTCTATTGCGACGGCGCGAACTTCAATGCGCTGGTCGGTAAAGTGCGTCCCGGTGACTTCGGCGTGGACGTCATGCACATCAATTTGCACAAGACCTTCTCCACTCCGCATGGCGGTGGCGGTCCCGGCTCCGGCCCGATCTGCGTGTCGAAAACGCTCCGCCCTTTCGTGCCACAACCGGTCGTTTTGAACGATAACGATACGCTGCGTCTTGAGGGGGATTTTGAAAGAAAGACCGCCTGCGGACGGCTAAAAGGGTTCCAGGGACAGTTCGGCATGCATGTCCGCGCCCTGACCTACATGCTCAGCCACGGGTCCGACGGCCTGCGCCAGGTGTCGGAAGACGCGGTTCTGAACGCCAACTATATCCTCTCGCAACTCAAGGATTTCTACCATGTTCCGTTCGATGGACCGTGCATGCACGAGTGCCTGCTCACGGATAAGGTTCAAAAAGAAGCGGGCGTGACCACCCTCGATATCGCCAAAACGCTTATCGAATATGGCATGCACCCGATGACGGTGTATTTCCCGCTGGTGGTTCAGGGCGCGATGCTGATCGAGCCGACCGAGACCGAAAGCAAGGATTCCCTCGACCGGTTCATCCGCGTCATGCAGACGATCGCGACGGACGTCAAAGCCGGCAATACGGAAAAATTCCATCACTATCCGCAGTCCACGCCACGCGCCCGGCTCGATGAAGTCAAAGCCGCCCGTGAGCCGAAACTACGGTGGAAGAATTAACACGCAAAGTCGCATTTGAGAGTCTGATATGGCGCAAAACACCCCGAAGTACGGGCGTATCGTAATACTGGTTATGTCTATTTCTGTTGGTGCATGCACCACGTCAGGAACCAATTATGGACGGCCCAAGGTGATCACCCCGCAAACCTTCGCCTGCTCCGACGGGCAGCATGCGCGGGTCAAGGTGTACTCGCCTGAGGAAGCCGTCATGGGATTTCATAACAAACAATATGAGCTGAAACGGGTGACCTCCGCGTCCGGTGCCAAATACGCGGGCAGCGGCGCAGAATTCTGGAGCAAGGGTATCAGCGCCATGATCACGGTCGATGGCGCGGTCGTCACCTGTAACGCCGTCCCGGCAGACGCCAGCGGGGAAGAAGACCTCACCCTGCCCGGCGACGCGATGCTGCCCTACCCCGCCGCGACGGTGGAAGAAGCATCCTTTGATGAAGAAGATAGCGGCAGCGCCGCCAGCCCTGCGGCCGTCAAGCCTGCCGCCATGGCTCCGTTAACGGCGCCCGCGCCCGCCGCAAAACCGTCCGTTTCGGCCATGCCGACGCCCCCGGCCAAGCCGAAGGCCATCACAACCGCGAACTAGGCGGTTACCAGTAGCCGAGCTTCTCGCCCAGACCGAGGATGATCTCGATCACGATCAGAATGACGATGTACCACTCGACATGGAGCGTGCGGCGATCCTGCAAAAGACCGAGCATCATTTCCGACGTCCGGTAGATCAGGTCGAGTTTGTCTTTCAGTGCCCCGTGACGCTCGTCGATTTCGTATTCATCGCCCAGGCGCACGAACAGCTTCGTCAGGTCGGGCGGAGAATCCCACAGGATATCCGGCTTATCGCCAATCTCCACCTGCCCGGCCATGCGCCGCTGGATGGACAGGGTCGCGCCGATCTGGCGCAGGATCGACCGCATTTCACGGCTTTTCAACCGGCGGCCATTCTGAAGGTCGGCGGCCATCGGCTCGATCTTATCGAAGGTCTCGGACATTTGCTTTTCCGGCAGCGACAGCGCCACGCTTTTTGCCAGCACGTCGGCGATCACCTGAAGACGCTCGATTTCAAACTCGCGGATGCGGATCGCATCATATTCAACGACGTCCTGCGCGCTGTCGCGGATAACGATGGATGTGTGTTCGCGCTCCGGCTCTTTAAGCGGGTCGATCACATACGGCTCCAGCATTGACAGGAACGCCGCCTCCTCCATCCCGCGCAGGCCGAACGTGACGATCACGCCATACCGGAAAATGACGGCGCAGCCGCTCTCCCCCGCTTCGATCATCAACGGCCCTTCCGCGAGGCGCGGCACCTGCCGCAGGCCTTTCATGTTGATGCGCTGCCCGATCAAAAGCGCATTGGCATCGATAGTATCCCGTCCGGAAAATAAACTGTTCATGCGCTATCCATTGATAAAGAAGTGAACCGCCACCGCTGCAATATACCCCAGCCCGATTACCGGCGTCCATTGCAGGTGTTTGAAAAACGTATATTGGCCCCGCGCCACCCCCATCAGGGCCACGCCCGCCGCCGATCCTATGGATAAAAGGCTGCCGCCGATCCCCGTGGTCAGCGTCACCAGAAGCCACTGGAATTTATCCAGATCCGGGTCCATCGACAAAACGGCATACATCACCGGGATGTTGTCGACCACCGATGAAACAAGCCCCAGCCCGATATGGGTCGCCGTCGCCCCGTACCCTTCATAAAGCGCGGTGCCCGCCACGCCCAGATACCCCAGATAAGATAGTCCGCCGACACTGAAAATCACGCCGAAGAAAAACAAAACCGTATCCCATTCCGACGCGCGGACCAGCGCGATGACATCGAAATCATGGTCGCGTTTATCGCCGACATTGCGCACGACATAGGCCGCGATCATCAACAACGACAATCCCATCATCATCCCGATGAAAGGCGGCAACCCTAAAAACTGTTCAAACCCCACGGCCATGGCCAGCGTCAGAATCCCCAGCGCGATAATCGTTTTCGCGCCGCGCTTCATATGCACCGTCTCGCGCACGGCCAGCGGCTTATGCGGCTTGATAAACGCGCCCATCGCGATCGCCGGGAACAGGAAACAGACAAAAGACGGCAGGAACAACGCAAAGAAATCAAAAAACCCGACCTTTCCCGCCTGCCATACCATCAATGTCGTGATGTCGCCGAACGGTGAAAACGCGCCGCCCGCGTTCGCGGCATTGACGATATTGATGCATGACAGCGCCACGAATTTCGGATCGTTCGCGCCTATCGCCATCACGACGGCCCCGGCGACCAGCGCGGTCGTCATATTGTCCGCCACCGGGGACAGGAAAAACGCGAACAGCCCCGTCACCCAGAAAAGCTGACGCATATTCAATCCCGCATGGACAAGACGCGCGCGCAGCGCCGCGAACACCTGCCGCTCCTGCAGCGCGCTGATATACGTCATCGACGCCAGAAGGAACAGAAGCAGCGACGCATATTCATCCAGCCCGTGAAACGCCGCCGTGCGCAGGTCGTCTTTTCCCACGCCGTAATTCGGCGCGATAAACGCGATCGCCACCCAGATAATTCCCGCGCCCAGCAACACGGGTTTGGATTTACGCAGATGCGTGCGTTCTTCGAACAATACCGCGACATACGAAACGACAAAAACGATCAGGCAGAAAACGGCCCCCGGATGCGCGGTCATGTCAGGGGCGCTTTCGTGCGCGGCATGGGTCGCCAGCGCCAGGGCCGGCGCGGCGAAAAATAATGCGATCAGAACGGCGGACAGGAAAGCGGCAAGGCGCATGGAAATCGACTTCGTTGTGGTTGTTTCATTGTGGCAGACGCGCGGGCCTTGTCAACAAAGCCGGGGCGGACCACAATTGCGCATCATGAATCGCTCCCTGTTGCTTGCCTGCCTGTCTTGCCTTGCGCTCTCCGCCTGTGGTTCCAGCGACGACCCGAAACCGCTGAGCACGGCGCTCGGCGCCTATGACGGTCCCGGCGAAGCCCAGCTCCGCGCGGATATCGCCGCCTTTATCGCGGCGCGCAGCGGGCCGGCCAATTCGCAATATGAATATTCGATTACGGATTTGAACGGTGACGGCCGCCGCGAGGCGCTGGTGCTGTTTAACCTGCCCTATAATTACTGGTGCGGCTGGGGCGGCTGCACGATGCAGATTTTCACGTCGGATTCGGATTCCTTCATCCCCATGTCCGAAGTGCGCAATGTGCGCGGCCCGCTTCTCGTGACCGAAAACAAAACCAACGGCTGGCACGACATCGTCGTGCGCGTTTCGGGATCGCATATGGCGAGCAAGAATGTCGCCCTTCAATATCACGATGGAAAATATCCTGAAAATCCCGCGGGCCTGACCGACATCGCGCAATTGATGACGGAAATTCCGGGCAAGCGTCTGTTCCCGTGATTACGCCGCCAGGCGTTTGATCAGGCCGAGAAAGCCTTTTTCCTTTACCTGCCTGTTCCATTGGTCGCCGTTCAGGACGATCTCTTTCACCGCATTGCGGCTTTCGTCAAGAAGCGCGCGGTCATCCGCCGCCATGTCCTGTTCGATGGTGTCGAGGATGTGGCGCTCCTGCGCGGCGTAATCGCCGTCCGACCACGACAGGACGCGCGCCAGTTTGAAAAAGTCGCGCTTGTCGTTGATGTCCGTGATCTGGCGGAACATGACGTGGATGTCCTGCGCAATGCCCAGATCGCCCGCCAATGTCTGGATCTGGGCGTCGTTAAAGGGAATGTCGCTCATCTGCGCACGCAGGAAATCGATCTCGTGCGGTGTGACGATACCGTCCGCGTGGGCCATGGCCACCACGGCGCGCCACATATACAGACGGCTGGCTGAAACGCTCTGTGTCATTCTATATCCTTGGTTTTAAAGGGCTTAATCCCTTGGCCATTATACCCCGCCAATCCTTACGAACAAAATAACTTGCGCACCTGCCTCCCCTGATTTAGAACAAAACAAGAACATTATGGGAGCCGCGCCATGTTCAGTCCCCCGGAACGATCCGGCCTTAAATGGCTGTTCCTCGACCTCAACAGCTATTTCGCCAGCGTCGAGCAGAATGAGAACCCGGCCCTGCGCGGTAAACCCGTCGCCGTCGTGCCGATGATGACGGATGCGACCTGCGCCATCGCCGCGTCATACGAAGCGAAAGCCTACGGGGTCAAAACCGGGACCAAAATTTACGATGCGAAGAAGATGTGCCCGCACCTGAAATGCGTCCTGGCGCGTCATGACAAGTATGTCGAATACCATCACAAAGTGCTCGCCGCGACCGACAAGCACCTGCCCGTGAACAAGATCTGGTCGATCGACGAGTTCGACTGCGAGTTGATGGGACAACAGAAAAATATCGATACTGCGCGTTCTATCGCACAGAAAATCAAGGACCAGATCATCGCCGATGTCGGCCCCGCGGTGAAATGCTCAATTGGTATTGCGCCCAATACTTTCCTGGCGAAAGTTGCCACGGATATCGAGAAGCCGAACGGCCTTGTTGTGCTGTCGCCGGACGACCTGCCCGGGGTCCTCGCCCGTTACGCGCCCACCGTCCGCG
>CAYPCP010000109.1:0-6137 GCA_964409255.1 uncultured Pseudobdellovibrionaceae bacterium | reverse complement strand
TCCTTGAGGAGCTGGGCGAAACGTTGACGGGTCAGGTGGCCGACTTCGGACGTGCGGGACGGGAAGACCCATTTCGCTTGCGTGCCGTTGTCATCCGTCGAAACGAATTGCGGGCGAACCGCGAGATAGTTTTTCAGCGCCTTCTGTGCCGGATCGGACAGCGGGACCATGCGCTCGCGGCCGCCTTTGCCTTCGACCATCAGGAACTGCGTGTCGTCGGCGATCGCCGTCATCGGCAGGCCGACCAGTTCAGAAACGCGCAGGCCCGTGGCATACAGCATTTCGAGAAGGCAGACGAGACGGATGGAATCCGCCCCACCACCTTCACCGGCGGTTTTAATGAGGTTGCCGACTTCGCCTTCGCTGAGGGTCTTGGGCAGCGTGCGGCCTTGTTTCGGGCTTTCGATCGTCGACGTCGGGTCGTCTTTGCGAACGTCTTCGGATACGAGGTAGCGGTAGAACTGGCGCATCGCGGACAGGCGGCGCGCAACGGTGCGCACGGCGATCTGCGATTTGTTTTTGCCCTTCACGTGCTGTTTCGCGCTCAGATGCTCGATATATGCCTTGAGATCGTCCGTCGTGGCGCGGTCGATGTCGGAATTGCGTTTTTCGCGCAGGAACAGGCTGACGTCAGCGAGGTCGCGCCAATAGGCATGACGTGTGTTCATGGCTGCGCCGCGTTCTGCGGTGAGCATATCGAGGAAGCCGTCTACACTCGCGTGCAGCTTCGGCTTCGGTAACTTCGGACGACCTGGACGACCCATAATTTATTCTCCTTTATTATTGTTCATGACGCTCACAAGGACTTCTTCCATGATCTTGTTCGCGCTTTCTATTAACCCCACAGCTTGAAGCCCTTCGACCGCATCGCGCATCGTGCCCGCATAAATTGCGCTGGCCCGGTCCGGCAACATGGTCATCGCGGTGAGCACCGCGCTTCCCGTCCATTGTTGGGAAGCCGCAGTCTTCAGCCACTCTGAAAGACCCACAGATGGCATTACATAATAGCCAACTGATGTCAAGCCCAATTGTTTTTCATAAACTCTGGCCGGATTATCGTTAAGTTTTTTACCTTTGTCAAGGTTTTCAATGATTGCAAGTATTTGGCCGGATTTCTGCAGGCCGAGGGCATTGGCTCCGGAGGCCAGCTTATCCACAGGAATATTCACCGATTTATCCAGACGGCCCAAGGCGCTAAGGGCCTGCAAATATACATAATTTTCCGGGCGGGAGGGGGCGTCCGCATCCAGTTTTTCAATGAAGCGGGCGGGTATTTCACCTCCTGCTAAAATAAGCACGGACAGGGCGCGGCGCGAGAGGGTGGAATCCAGTGTCATCTCACCATTTTCCCGAATCATATCGGCGTAGGGGATAATCGCTGCCAAAACCGGCTCGTCGGCGAGCATCGCTTTAAGCGCCTGCGCCTTTTCGGCGGGGTTTTCGAGCGTGCTGATCCGTTTGTACTCGGGGTCCGTTTTCTTAAGGATATTGGGCAGCAGAAGGCCGCGCGCGATCGCTTCTTTCTGAAGCGGCAGCAGCAGGGCCGGGGGCAGGTTCTTGTCGCGCACATACATCATCAGCAGGGCCGGATCGGCATTCTTGCCGCGTTTGACGTCCTGCATGATGCCTGTGTAATCGAGGCGGCCCTGCGCGAGGAGGATGCCGCGCTCAAGGCGCGTCATCTTCAGCAAGGCCGCATGATCGGCGGCGGGAACCTTGTAATTCTCCTGCGTGAAAACCGCGTTGATCACGCTGCTTTTGCGCAGCGCGTCGGCGTTGCCCTTGCCGCCCATGTCGGCGTTGCAGGCGGCGTCGAGGATCTGCCAGAACTCTTCGTGCTTGTAACGCGGCGCGAGAACTTTTTCCTCAAGACAGGCTGTGCCCATATCGGCGTTGAACAGGTTGAGCAGGATGCCCGCGCGCGCGAGGCTTTCATGATACGGGTCTTCGACGCTTTGCGTGTAAAGGTCGTACGCATCGCCGTATAAGCCGGAATCCATCAGCATATAAAGGCGTTTCGTCAGCAGGTCGTAACCCGGTTTCGGCGCGATATCGTTGTCGATCAGGCCCGCATCGTTCTGTGAAAGCAGAACGCCTTTTTTCAGCGCGGTGACGGATGCCATCTCGGTGCGCAGCGGTGCGCGGTCCAGCATCAAAACGATGTCGGAGCGCTTTTGATTTTGCCAAAGCGATTTACCCAGCGCGCCTTCACGCGTGGAGGTCAGAATCCCCGCGGATTCCAGCGCGCCGTAATTGACGTTGACCTTTATGTCTTCGGCAGGCGCGGCGCTGTGTTCTTCCGGTTCAACCGGCGCCGTTCTTTCTTCGATAACGATTTCTTCTTTTATTTCTGCGGGCGCGGGGCGCTCTTCTTCGCGCGGGGCATCGACGGCGGTTTTCTCACGCGCTTCCTGCCGGGCGGCTTCGGACTCGGCCGGCGGCGTGTCCGGAACGACCTCGATCGTCTCGATCTCGACGGCTTCCACGGCGTCCGGCGCGGGGGCGGTCTGTTGGGCGGAGGCCGCAGCGGCGCCAAGGCACAAAGACAGGGTCAGGAGGGAGAGGAAATGTTTCATATGATTACCGGGATGCAGGGGAAGGAAGGGATTTAACGATTTCCGTCTGGGCGACGGGGATATCTGTCATGGCCAGAAAAGAAAACCCCGCGATCAGCATGGCGACCAGTCCAATAAAAAGGGTTACGACAAGTCTGTTCATGGAATTAACCTTTTTGACCTGCTGACCATAATGCAGCGGGGGGGCCTTTTCAATTCTGCATTTTATGATTATTCAGGTCCGGTGGATAACGTGAAGGATATCATCGCGCTCAAAGCGGCGCTGGACCGGCCTGTGGTGCTGGTCGGGCTGATGGGAAGCGGTAAGACGACGCTGGGCCGCGCACTGGCGCAGGCGCTGGGCGTGGGGTTTGTCGATGCCGATGACGTTATCGTCAAACGTGCGGGTAAGAAAATTCCCGCGATCTTCGCCGAAGACGGAGAGCCGCGTTTTCGCGCGATTGAGCGTGAATCGATCGCCGCCCTTATCGAAGAGGGCAAGGCCGGCGTGATTTCCACCGGCGGCGGCGCGTTCATTAACGAAGAAACGCGGCGCTTGATTCTGGACCGCGGCATTTCCCTCTGGCTGAAGGCCGACCTGAAAACGCTGGCCAAGCGCACGGCGGGGGACCGCGGGCGCCCGCTCCTGAAAAACGGCGATCCGGTCGGCACGCTCTCCGCGCTTATGGATACGCGCTACCCAGTTTATGCCGAGGCTGATATAACGGTGGAGACGGGTCTGGAGCCCGTGGAACAGACTTTGGATAAGGTCATTGATGTCCTCTGCCAACACACCGGGTGCCGTTAAAATGCCGGATGCCGCTTCTCATACGCTGACGCTCGATCTGGGCGAACGGTCTTACGCCATTCATATCGGCGAAGGTCTTCTGACGCGGGCGGGCGATCTGATCCCGCTCGATCTTTCGCGGCATACTGTTTTCATTCTTGCCGATAAAAATGTCGCGCCCCATCTCGCGGTCTTGAAAAACGCGCTCACAGGCGCGCGCGATCTTAAGGTGATGGAAATCGACGGCGGCGAAAAAGCCAAGGCCTGGGCGCATGTCGAAAAAGTCTGCGGCTGGATGCTGCAGGAAGGTGTCGATCGTCACTCCGTCTTCATCGCGCTGGGCGGTGGCGTGATCGGCGACCTGGGCGGCTTTGTCGCGTCGATCGTGATGCGCGGCATTCCTTATGTGCAAATTCCGACGACCCTGCTGGCGCAGGTCGATTCATCCGTCGGCGGTAAAACCGGCATCAATACGGACGAAGGAAAAAATCTTGTCGGCGCGTTTTATCAGCCGCGTGCCGTGATCTGCGACGCGGCCACGCTTAAAACGCTGCCTGCGCGGGAGCTGAAGGCCGGTTATGCCGAAATCGTCAAATACGGTTTGATCAATGACCCGGCGTTTTTTGAATGGCTGGAGGCGAACGGGAAAAAGGTTCTTGCGCTTGATCCGTCCGCGCTTGCCCACGCGGTGCGTACAAGCTGCGCGGCCAAGGCCGCGATTGTCGGTAATGACGAACGTGAAAGCGGGGCGCGGGCGCTGCTCAATCTCGGTCATACGTTCGCGCACGCGCTGGAGGCGGCCGCGGGTTTCGACGGGCGCCTTCTTCATGGCGAAGCGGTATCGATCGGCATGGTTCTGGCGCATCGCCTGTGTGCGAAAATGGGGCTTTGCCCGGATGCGGACGTGGTGCGGATCGAACGGCATCTTAAAGAATGCGGCCTGAAGACCGAGGTGCGTGATATCGCCCCGGGCCTGACACAGTCGGCCGAGAATATTGCAGACCTGATGAAGCATGACAAAAAAAGCGTGTCGGGAAAAATCACCTTTATCCTTACGCGCGGCATCGGCAAGGCCTACACCTCGCCGGATGTGTCGATGGATGACGTCGTTCAGGTGATACGGGAGTCGATGTAACCCTCATGGAATTCTGGCTTTCCGTTGCCGCTATTTTCCTGCTGTTGCTGTTCTCGGCATTTTTTTCGGGCGGGGAAACGGCGATGACGGCTGCGTCCCGTGCGCGGCAACGCGCCTGGGAAAAGGAGGGCGACAAGCGCGCCGCCCTTGTCGGAAAGTTACGCGAGCGCAAGGAACGCGTGATCGGCGCGATGCTGCTCGGTAACAACGTCGTCAATATTTTCGCGTCCGCGCTGGCGACGGGTATCCTCATTGAAATTTTCGGTCACGTCGGGGTTGTTTATGCCACCATCGTGATGACCGTTCTGGTGATCATCTTTTCGGAAGTGCTGCCGAAAACCTATGCCCTGCATCACGCCGATAAAACGGCTGTGGCGCTGGTTTATCCGATCAAGGCGGCGGTGTGGCTTTTTGCGCCGTTCAACGCCACGGTGAACTGGATCGTGCGCGGCATCCTCAAGCTTTTCGGGCAGGACATCACGCAGGCCGGTTCAGGCGACCACATGGAAGTCCTGCGCGGCGTCATCGACCTTCACGAAGGTGAGGAACAGGAAATCCACGACCAGCGCGCGATGCTGCGTTCCGTGCTCGATCTGGCCGATGTCGAGATCGGCGAGATCATGATTCACCGCAAAAACGTCACCATGCTGGATTTGAGCGAGCCGGTCGGCACGCTCGTCGATGAAGTATTGCGCAGCCCCTATACGCGCCTGCCGGTGTGTCATGAAGATACGGATCACATTGTCGGCGTGCTGCATGCCAAGGCGATGCTGCGCGAATTGCGCGCCAATGGCGGTTCTCATGACAATCTGGACATTGCCGCGTTGTGCGCTGAACCCTGGTACGTTCCCGAAACGACGACGCTTTACGATCAGCTTCAGGCTTTCCGTTCCCGTCGCGAACATTTCGCGCTGGTGGTCGATGAATACGGCACCTTCAAGGGGATTGTGACGCTTGAAGATATTCTTGAGGAAATCGTCGGCGAAATCGACGACGAACATGATGTCGCCGTGTCCGGCGTGCGCAAGCAGTCGGGTGGCGGCTTGATGGTTGACGGGACCGTGACGATCCGCGACCTTAACCGCGAATTTGAATGGAATTTGCCGGATGATGATTATTCGACGCTGGCCGGGTTGATCATTCACGAAGCCAAGGCCGTGCCCGAAGCGGGGCAGAGCTTTACGTTCTATGATTTCCGCTTCGATATCATCAAGCGCCAGCGCCACCAGATCACACTGGTGCGCGTCACGCCGCCCGCCAGGGACGCCGCCGCGTAATTATTCCGCTTTACCGTGACAATATTTATATTTCTGGCCTGAACCGCACGGGCAGGGGGCGTTGCGCGGGGTACCGCCCCATGTCGACGGATCGCTCTGGTCGAACGCCGCGTTGCGCGTAGGCATGCTCTGCACGTTGCGCGCGGGTTTTTCCGCCAGATCGCCGAGGCCCTGAAGCGCGGGATCACTGCGTGTTTCGTGCATCTCCTGTCTTTCAGGCTGCGGCATGGCCTGTGCGATGCGCGGGTCGAGGTTGACTTCGACATAGCTCAGCGTTTGCGTGACATTTTCGCGCAGGTTGAAAAGCATCTTTTCGAACAGGGCGAAAGCTTCGGTCTTGTATTCGTTCAGCGGGTCGCGCTGGCCGAAGGCGCGCAGGTTGA
>CAYPCP010000108.1:0-6165 GCA_964409255.1 uncultured Pseudobdellovibrionaceae bacterium | reverse complement strand
TCAACGATCTCGCGACGCTGGAAGGCAACAAGGTTCTTCTGAAATACGACTCGGTCCATGGCCGTTTCCCGTTCTCTGTTGAAACCAAAGGCGAAGACACGCTGGTCATCGACGGCAAAGCGGTGAAAGTCGTGCAGGAACGCGACCCGACGAAACTCCCCTGGGGCGACCTGAAAATCGACATCGTGTTCGAATGCACGGGTATTTTCACGAAACGCGACAAAGCCGCGCAGCACATCACCGCTGGCGCGAAAAAAGTCCTCATCTCCGCCCCGGCCGAAGAAGAAGATATTACGGTCGTGTTCGGCGTAAACTCCGACAAGCTGAAACCGGAACACACGGTCGTATCGAACGCCTCGTGCACCACGAACTGCCTGGCGCCCGTTGCCAAAGTTCTGCATGAAGCCATCGGCATCGAAAGCGGTTTCATGACCACGATCCACTCCTATACCGGCGACCAGAACACGGTGGATACGTTCCACAAGGACCTGCACCGCGCCCGCGCCGCCGCGCTCAACATCATCCCGACCTCGACCGGCGCGGCCAAAGCCGTCGGCAAGGTGCTGCCGGAACTCAAAGGCAAGCTGGATGGCGTATCGCTGCGCGTCCCGACGCCGAACGTTACGGACGTCGATCTGAAGTTCGTGGCCAAACGCGCAACGACGGCGGAAGAAGTCAACGACGCGATCAAAAAGGCACTCGGCGACATGAAAGGCATCCTCAATGCCTACACCGATCCGCTGGTATCGACCGACTTCAACCATGACAGCCACTCCTCGATCTTCTCCTACGAAGGCACGAAGGTTATCGACGGCAAGCTGGTCCGCATCATGACGTGGTATGACAACGAATGGGGTTTCTCGAACCGCATGCTCGACACCGCCGCACAAATGCACAAGGTCGGCTACGGCGCACAGGCACAAGCGGCTGAATAGTCGTTAGCGATTAAAGGAATACAGCGAAGCCCCTTTTCCGTTACGGAGAGGGGTTTTGTATTTTCTTGAACTGTTCGATTTTCTTACGGCCTTCTTCCCGAATGATAGGGCCGTAATGTTCGGCAAAATCCGCCCAGTCTTTGAAAAGCGGATCGTCGGCGATTTTTTTCACGATCTCATCGCAACGAATTTCATCGCACAGGGGAACATTCTTATTCGCGGGCGGCGGCGCAGATTGGCCGGCGTTTTTTACCGCGACAATGCCGGCCCCCACGACAAAGGCCGCGCCAAGTTTGATCATGGTGGATTTGAAACTCATGGGCCTCTTATAAAACTCTGCGATAGTTATGTCAATAAATTAACTTTTGCCCCCACCCCGCCCATTAACTATAGTCCCAGCCATAAAAGGAGTTTCTCATGCAAAAGCTGAAAGCCGGTGTCGTCACCGGGAATGACTACCGCACCCTCGTTCAGGCCTGTAAAGACGGGCATTATGCCCTCCCCGCCGTCAATGTGATCGGCACCAGCACGATCAACGCCGTTCTGGAAGCCGCCGCGAAGAACAAGTCCGACGTCATTATCCAGCTTTCCAACGGCGGCGCGGAATTCTACGCCGGCAAGGGCATGGCGGATTCTTTTCAGGCCAAGGTGCTGGGCGCGGTCAGCGCGGCCAAGCACGTTCACCTGCTCGCCGAACATTACGGCGTCTGCGTCATCCTTCACACCGACCATGCCAACAAAAAGCTGATCCCGTGGGTCGAAGCGCTGCTCGATCACGGCGAAAAATATTTCAAGGAAACGGGCAAACCGCTCTTTTCCTCGCACATGATCGACCTGTCCGAGGAGGACATCGATTTCAACCTGTCCGAATCCGCCCGCATCCTCAAACGCATGGTGCCGCTGGGTATGAGCATCGAGATTGAACTCGGCGTCACCGGCGGTGAAGAAGACGGCGTCGGCTCCGACGATGTCGATAACGCCAAACTCTACACCCAGCCCGAAGACGTCCTGAAGGCGTATGACATTCTCGCCCCGATCGGCCACTTCTCCGTCGCCGCCTCGTTCGGCAACGTCCACGGCGTCTATAAGCCGGGCAATGTCCAGCTCCGCCCCGAAATCCTGAAAAACTCCCAGGAACTCGTGCAGAAGACGCATAAGCTCGGCGCCAATCCGCTCGACCTCGTCTTCCACGGCGGCTCGGGTTCGGAAAAAGACAAGATCACCGAAAGCCTCGGCTACGGCATTTTCAAGATGAACATCGACACCGACACGCAATTCGCATTTGCCGAAAGCATCGGCAAGTATGTCGAGGAAAACGCCCGCGCCTTCGCCTATCAGATCGACCCCGAAGACGGCACGCCGTACAAAAAACAGTACGACCCGCGCACCTGGCTGCGCGTGGGCGAACGCGGCGTCGTGGCCCGCATGGACGAAGCCTTCGCCGACCTGCGCTCAGCCGGCAAATCGCTCGCACAGGGCGCCGCCAGCAGCAAAGCCGCGTAAGCGCCATGAAATGGCGGCGACAGGGGCTGCTGTTCGTTATTCTCGCGATCCTGGTCGCCACGGATGTCATCGACCTCGGCAAAATCTGGGACGATATCTCCGGGACGGGCGATTATCTCGCCACGCTAACCCCGGTCGATATTTCGCCTGCCCGCGAAAAACACATCCTGTATGGTGACGCGACCGGCGGCGGGCATAAATTCGGCGTCGGCAAACCCTGCAAATCCGAATTCCCGCAAGATTGGGACGATACAAAAATCATCGGCACGATCGAACGGATCGCGGCCAACGACAATTTGTTCTGGAAGGAAGAACCCAACGGCTATCATACCGCCGAACAATCCGTCGACGGCGTGCGCATCCGGGTAGTGCTGGATAAACAGAAAGATGGCGTCGTGACGGGGTATCCGGTCAACCGGAAACGGAACCCGTGCGGCCCCGCCCCCGCCAACGACAATAATCGCGATTAATCGCCGCAGCGCAGAACAGCGAGACGAATATCCGTCACGCCGCGCTCTTTCGTCAGCCCGAAGCGATAGGCCGTCGCCTGCTGGAAGTCCAGAATCCGTCCGTCCACATACGGGCCGCGGTCATTGATGCGCACGGTGATCTGCCGGCCCGTTTTTAAATCCGTCACCCGCACCAGGCTGTCAAACGGCAGGGTCGGATGCGCGGCGGTGTTTTCCTTGCCGTGCCTATCGAACGTTTCACCGTTGGCCGTATTGTTACCCTGCAGGCCGGGGCCGTAATAAGACGCCTCCCCCGTGGTGCGAACCTTACAGCCATTGGCCTCGGCTTCGCTCGCGGTGCTGAATGCGGCCACCATGCTTCCGGCAAGGGCGTATGCAAAACGTTTTCTGGTCATTCCTCTATTTCCTTTTGGCTTCAGTTTCAGTTGCGAGTTTTTTGCCTGACGCCTGAGGCAGGAATAGAGTTTCAAAGGGGCATTACCGCGGCCTTTTCTGGGCGCGCGCGGCCACACAAACCGGACAATTTCGCCATGTTTGTTTCATTTATGTAACCGTCGGCAATTCAAATACGAATAAGGCTGCGGTATAGTATTTTTGTTATTCGCAACGCTTCATCTCAAAGGAAATTTTCCATGCTGAAAAAAATCATCCCTCTCGCCGCTGTCGTTCTTCTCGCCGCCTGCGCGCATCAAGGCCCCTGTCAGGGCAACGGCGGCGCGCCGTGCAAATGCGCGGGCCAATCGACCTGCCAGTGCAAGGAAGCGGGGAAATGCGTTCACTGCGCCGAAAAAGCGAAAGCTGAGAAAAAAGAAGGCGATTGCCCGAAATGCCGCGAAACCGAACGTCTCGACACGGAAAAGCGTTACAACTAGGAATTCAAGCGGCGGGGGAAACCCCGCCGTTTTTCTTTACGGGCGCCCGCACCACAGGACATCGTTGATGTCATCCGCCCCCGCGCACAGCATCACAAGACGGTCGATGCCCAGCGCGATTCCCCCGCTCCGCGGCAGGCCATATTCAAGCGCGGCGATAAATTCTTCATCCAGCGGGTAACGCTCCCCGTACAGGCGTTCCTTGATATCCATTTCGATGTGGTAACGGCGGCGTTGTTCCGCCGCATCGGTCAGCTCCGAAAACGCATTGGCCAGCTCGATCCCGCAGACATACAGCTCGAACCGTTCCGCGAAACGCGGATCGTCGTCGCGCGGCTTCGACAGCGACGCCATCGCGATCGGGTAATCGCAGATAAAGGTCGGGCGGTCCATGCCGAGGAACGGCTCGATCTTCTCCCCCATCACACGGAAGAACAGATCGTCCCACCCATCGTCATCGGCGGTATGCAGGCCGGTTTTTTGAACGATCTCCGCGCGGAACGCGACCTTATCGTCCAGAAACGCTTTCAGATCGATACCGGCATACTTCACGAACGCATCCTGCACCGTGATTTTTTCGGCGGCGGCGAACGGGTCGCACGCAAAATTCTTATGCCTGAAGTGCCTGATCCCGGCCTTCGCGGCGCACGCCCGCATCAACCCCACGCAATCATCCATGATATCCGTGTAATCGGCATGGATGCGGTACCATTCGATCATCGTGAATTCGGGGCTGTGGCGGGCCGATTCCTCGCCGTTCCGGAAGACGTGGCAGATCTGGTAGATCTTCTCCATCCCCCCGACCATCAGCTTCTTCATCGCGAATTCCGGGCTGGTGTGCAGGTACATGGTCCGGAACACCTCCCCGTCCACGCCCCGCTGCGGGGTGGCAAAGGCCCTTATGTGGGCGTCGATGACAGGGCATATCTGGAGAATCGGGGTGTCCACTTCATCGAACCCCTGGGCGTCAAAAAACGCCCGGATTTCGCGGGTTACAGCCTGCCGAACGGCCAGAAACGGCCGTTTTTTCGAAAATTCGTCTGGACGCCACCACATTTGCTTGCAATCTCTTCCCAAACAGCCTAAAAATCGCACCGGAATTTACAGTAAGGAGCTTCCCTATGAAAGCCGATATTCACCCGGATTACCACGAAATCACCGTCGTTCAGACTGACGGTTCTGAGTACAAAATTAACACGACCTGGGGCAAAGCAGGCGACACCATGCGCCTTGACGTTGACCCGCTGTCCCACCCGGCTTGGCAGGGCGGCACGCAAAAGGTTGTCGAAAAAGGCCAGCTGTCGAAATTCGAAAAGAAATTCGGCTCGTTCCTGTCCGGCGCCGCTTCCGGCGAAGAAAAGAAATAAGCGTTACTATAGTCGCAATACAAAGGCCGCTTCTAGAGCGGCCTTTTTTGCATTCTGATATCGCGGGTTGATTATTCGTCTATGGCGCGGCGCGCAAGCTTCTCCAGCTCTTTTTGCACCAGACGCTCCACCGTTTTCGGCAGGTTGGAATCCATCCATTCGCGCAGCATCGGATGAAGCAGCTCCCGCACGATGTCCTCAAGCGTGGTGCCGTCATAACCGCGTGTGCGGCTGACCGGCATATGGCCGGTGAGTTTGGCCAGCGATGCCATCGTGGCCGCGCGCGTGGCTTCGGACAGGATATCTTCGCCGTTATCCTCTTCAACAAAACGCGGCGGCGGAGGTGGCGGATCGTTATCCATGAGATCGACCTCGATCTCCTCTTCCTCTTCTTCCGGCTCGTCGAGCGGCGTGGTCAGCTCAAGAACATCTTCCTTGGCCGCGGCAACAGGCTCCGGCGCCGGTTCTGGCGCGGGTGCAGGCTCCGGTTGCGGCGCAGGGGCTGCGGCCGCAGGCTTTTCATCATCGTCGGAAATGATCTGACGAATCGAAGCCAGGATTTCTTCGATGGATGGTTCCTGATCGGGTGCTTTATCGGCCATGGATTAAGAATCGTTTTGAATCAACATACTACCGACACAGTGTCCTTGATTGCCGGAACCTTGTCAAAGGCCGATTTAAGACTGTCCTCATCTATTCCGAACAAGACCCTGCCCGGGCGTATAAAATGCCGGTTTTTGCCGGGGGAAAAACGCCCTGCGGGCTATTGGAAAACGAACTGGCGCCGCGGCTCCAGCCCCGGCAGATACGGGGTGGCGGCATCGAAAAGCGTGCGGCTCGAATATTGGTCCTCGCCCAGCCGCTCGATCAGCGTGGCCTTGCCGACCTTGCTGCCCTCTTCCGTCAGGACGGTGATGAGACGACCGCCGATCGCGACCTGCGCCAGAACACGTTCCGGCACAAAGGCGACGGCCCCGCCCAGAAACACGAGGCTGTAAGGCGCATGGTCCGGCGCCCC
>CAYPCP010000107.1:3460-6169 GCA_964409255.1 uncultured Pseudobdellovibrionaceae bacterium | reverse complement strand
GGCGCAACGTATCATCAACATGGCGCAGCCGCGCAAACCGAAAACCGACAGCTGGGCCGATATATGGTCGGATATCCAGTCGATGTTCGTGATCCCGCGCCCGGCCTATGCGCTGGCGGTGGCGGCGCTGTTCGGGCTTCTGATCGGTTTTGACACCAGCGCGGCGTCGGCGGACCCGGTCTATTCGAATTTCACCTCATTCCTGCAGGCGGACGCCGCCGATATCGACGAAGGGAGCTGGCTGTAATGAGCAAACCGATCAAAATCATTTTCACGCTGTCGCTGTTGCTGAACCTCGCGCTGGTCGGCGTGTCGGCGGGTTGCCTGTGGAAACGCCACCAGCATCATGGCGGCCCGTTCAGCGGCGTGTCCGAAGAAACGCGCGCCTTGTTCCGTGAGTCTTTCGAAGCGCGCCGCGGCGATATGCGCGGCGATATCGACAGCATCCGCGCGGTGCGCACGACGCTGGAAGGCATTATCACCGCGCCGGAATTCGACCGCGCCGCGTATAATGCGCAGGTGGAAAAAGTTCTCAACACCCGCGATAAAATGGGGCAGCGCCGCGCCGACATTCTCGGCGACGTCCTTGAAAAACTGCCGGCGGGGGAGCGGGCATTGATCGGGAAGAAGATCACGGCCAAGCTGACCGACGACCGCCCGCGCCACGGCGGCAAACCGCGCGGCCCCCAGCCGCCGGAAGAGACGAAGGATTAACCTTTCATCAACCAAATTTGCAGCCCGCCACAGCGAAGGCTTACACTGTAAGTATAAGCATATAAAATCATTGTGGCGGGGTGAACATGGCAGGTTTCGGATCATCGGGGCGGTACGGCTTCGGCGGCGGCGGGGATAAAGAAAAGCTCACCGGCAGAATAGAAGACATCAAGGCAGCGCCGCAGCACGGCGAAAAGCGGTTGATCGTGCGCGACAGGCAGGCGAACAAATCGGTCGCCATCGACATTCCCACCAGCGAGTCCCTGGGGCTTGAACGCAAGGAAACCTATCATTTCATGGTCGAGGAAAAGCACGCCAGGCGCGACGGCCAGGGCGGGCGGGCGATGACCCCCACGCAGCGGACCTATCAATGCGACGACCGCCCGGCGGAATACGGATCGGGCAGTTCGTGGGACAATGTGCTGAACCGTTTCGGCGACAATGACCGCGGCGGCAGCGGACGACGGGGCCGCACCTTCAAAGGATAACAACGCCATTCATCAGACGGGAATATCGCCGCGTTCCATCTGCGCGTGACGCATGCGGAAGGCGCGTGCCTTCTCCGGCGTCAGCGCGTCGATGCAATGCGGGCAGGAGACGCCTTCTTCGTAGGAGGCGGATTGCATATCCGCATCGCTAAGCGGGAAGCGGCAGCCAAAGCAGATATCGTACGGCGATTCTTCGAGGCCATGGCCGATCGCCACGCGGCGATCAAAAACAAAGCAATCGCCTTCCCATTTTGAATCCTGCGGGTTCACCGTTTCAAGATATTTCAGGATGCCGCCCTGAAGGTGATACACCTCTTCAAACCCGTGCGCGAGCATGTAGGAGGACGCTTTTTCACAGCGGATACCGCCGGTGCAGAACATCGCGACCTTTTTGTGCTTCGCCGGGTCCATATTATTGGCGACGTAATCCTTGAACTGCGTGAAGGTTTCAATCTGCGGGTCGATCGCGCCCTTGAAAATACCGACAGCCGTTTCATAAGTATTGCGCGTGTCGATCAGCGTGACGTCCGGGTCCGTGATTAATGCATTCCAGTTTTCCGGCGTGACATAGGCGCCGACCTGTTTCGTCGGGTCGGCCTCGGGCGCCTTCATCGTGATGATTTCTTTTTTCAGGCGCACTTTCATGCGGCGAAAGGGTTTTTCTTCGGCGGTGGAATATTTAAGCTCACCGGATTTTACGCCCAGACGCGCATCGAGCAGCGCGATGACGTTCGCCATCTTCTCCGCCGACGGCGCGGCGATGGTGCCGTTCACCCCTTCGGGCGCGAGGAGCAGCGTGCCGCACGCGTCGTTTTCAAGGCACGCGGCCTTTACCTCCGCCTGCAACGCAGGGAGGTCGGCGATCGCCACGAAACGGTATAAGGCAGCCACGGTCCACATGCGGGTTTTTATAATCGCCGGGCCGCCAAATTGCAACGATGCGGTGATCGCCCAATAGTTCGTTTCGCCATTCCGTTCATCGGACAGCATCGCCCAGAGCGCGGACCGCGACACCGGCTGGCCGCAGCGCGCGGCCTTTTTTTCCAGCCGGATCAGACGCCGGACGCAGCGGACATAGCGCCGCTGCCGGCGCAGGGCGTCGATAAGGTCGCCGCCCGCCGCCGTGTGCAGGCCATGGGTGACGGCATTGCGCGCGGCGCGGGCCTTGCCGGCATCGGTGCGCGGGCCGGTGGATTTTTCCCACGGTTTCCAGCGCCGGATGGCTTCGGCGTGGGCGGCGCGACGTTCGGGGGACCAGCCGGACTTGCGGGCTGGCGCTGCCGCGACGGAGGCGGCGGAAGGGGAAAAGGTCATGGAACAATATAGGATTTATTTCCTATATTGTCAAGGGGAGAGTGACGTCAGCCAGCGCGGGCTGGCATCCATTGAGAAACACAAAAATGGATCCCTGCCTGCGCAGGGATGACGCGGCAAAAAAAGAATTAAACGCCAAGGCGCCACGGTAGCCACGATTATTCTTCTTGGCGTTCTTGGCGTCTTGGCGTTT
>CAYPCP010000107.1:0-3360 GCA_964409255.1 uncultured Pseudobdellovibrionaceae bacterium | reverse complement strand
GTCTTGGCGTTTTAAAAATCCGGTTTCGCGCACGGGGGCGGCGAGGACGGAAGGGTACAGCGACGGATTACTTTTTTTTCGGCAACGGTTTGTCGTTCATCAGGCGGTCGATGATCTGGGCGACCATGGTGATGTCGGCGTGGCGCAGGCCGTGTTCTTTCCAGGCGATGCCGATCTTGCGTTGCGGGTTGCCGCCGCGGAACGGGATGAGGCGCACGCCTTTGGGGAGCATGCCGCTTTTGACGACCATTTCGGGGATCATGGTAACGCCGTAGCCTTGCTGGACCATCTGAAGAATGGTGGGCAGGGAGGAGGCGCTGAAGGTTTCGAGTTCTTTGGCCGGACGGAATTTACAGGCGGCCAGCGCGTGATCGCGCAGGCAGTGGCCGTCTTCGAGCAGCAATAATTTTTCATGACGCAGATCGTCCATCGACAGCATATCGCGCCCGTTAAAATGACCGTGCGGCGCGGCGCAGACGAAACGTTCAGTGATCATCGGATATTCCGACAGGGTTTTCAGATCGTAAGGAAACGCCATCAGGCCGAAATCGAGATCGCCGCCCTGAATTTTTTCGACGAGCGCGGCGCTGCGCACTTCATGGATGTGCAGTTGAAGATCGGGGAAATATTCCTGCAGCGGTTTCAGCAGGCGCGGCAGCAGGTACGGCGCGATGGTCGGGATCACGCCCATGCGCAGCGGCCAGGCGAGCGGCTTGTTCTGCGCCTGCGCGCGGAAGGTCATCTGTTCCATGCGGGCGAGGATGGCGCGCGATTCATTCAATATCTCATCCCCCGTGGGGGTGAACTGAACTTTCTTCCGGCTGGAACGGTCGATCAGGCCGGTGCCGAGGACGGCTTCCATGTCCTGAAGGCCCGCGCTGAGGGTCGATTGCGTGACGGCACAGGATTCCGCCGCTTTTTGAAAATTGCGGTGGTCGGCGAGGGCGACCAGATACTGCATCTGGCGGACGGTGGGGAAATGGGCCATGTCATCGGATTTATCACTTATGGAATAATATTTCAATCGGAAAAAACGATTGGAATAATCGGGATTCCTCGTTGGCTTTTTACGGGGCGGGTGGGCTATGGTCTGGGCACAATCAACTCCAACCAAAAGGACTTTCACTATGCTCGGTATCGGCGACAAAATGCCTAATTTCTCTGTTGCGGGTGTCAAACCCGGTTTCAACGCCCACGAAGAAAACGGCGAAAGCGCGTTTGAAACGATCACGCAGGACAGCTTTGACGGTAAGTGGAAGGTTTTCTTCTTCTACCCGAAAGACTTCACGTTCGTGTGCCCGACGGAAATCGTCGAATTCGCAAAGCTGAACGATGAATTCGCGGACCGCGACTGCGTCGTTCTCGGCGGTTCCACCGACAACGAATTCTGCAAGCTGGCATGGCGCCGCGAGCACAAGGACCTGAACGCGCTGAACCAGTGGAGCTTCGGCGACACGAACGGTTCGCTGGTTGACGGTCTGGGCATTCGCGATCAACAGGACGGCGTTGCGTACCGCGCGACGTTCATCGTCGATCCGCACAATGTCATTCAGCAAGTGACGGTCAACAGCCTCAACGTCGGCCGTAACCCGAAAGAAACGCTGCGTCTGCTCGATGCGCTGCAAAGCGATGAGCTGTGCCCGTGCAACCGCCAGATCGGCGGCGACACGATCGACCTCGCCGCGGAAGCCGCCAAACTGAAAAAGGCGGCGTAATATGAGCATCGAGGTCATCAAGAACGCGCTGCCCGAGTATGCCAAGGACATCAAGCTCAACCTGTCGAGCCTGGTGAACGAGGAAACGCTCGATGCGCAGAAATTCTGGGGCACGATGGTCGCCAGCGCGCTGGCCGGCCGCAATGCTTTCGTGATCGGCGAAGTGATCGAGGAAGCGGGCAAACACCTGTCCGCCGACGCGATGACCGCCGCGAAAGCCGCCGCATCGATCATGGCGATGAACAATGTGTATTATAAGTTCGTCGGCATGATGGGCGGGGAATACCAGACGATGCCCGCGAAACTGCGCATGAACATCATCGGCAACCCCGGTGTGGACAAGGCGGATTTCGAGCTGTGGTCGCTGGCCGTTTCCGCGATCAACGCGTGCCAATACTGCGTCAAGGCGCACGAAGCGCAACTGGCCCAGCACGGTGTCGATAAGGCGCAGGTGCAGGCCGCGGTGCGTATCGCCGCCGTGATCCAGGCCGCGTCGGCTATCATGGACGGCGCGGAAGCGTTGCCCGAAGCGCTCGCGCAGGCTGCGTAGTCGTACATATTATTCACTGCACGAAAAAGGCGCCCCCGGGCGCCTTTTTTATTATGCGGATTTTTTGACCATGGCGAAATCGGCGGGCGGAATGCCGGTGCCGGCCTTGCCGTATTGATCGCCTTTCTTCGGCGCAAAGCCGTCTTTCCAGTCATTGACGATATCGGGCAGGGCGGGGCGTTCGCGTTCTTCGTTCGCGGCGGACGGCGTGCCGATATAAATGAAGCCTGCGATACGGTCGTTTTCATCAAGGCCGAGCGCGTCATGGACGCGCGGGCTGAAACTGTACCATTGCGTGACCCAGTTCGCGCCAAACCCCAGCGCGTGCGCGGCGTGGCAGATATTCATGCAGGCGGCGCCGGCGGAGAGGACCTGTTCCCATTGCGGAATTTTCCCTTCCTTGACGCGGGAGATGACGGCGATGACAAGCGGCGTGTTCACAAAACGCTCCGCCTCCAGATCCAGCTTGGCGGGCGCGGCGTCGGGATTGTCGGCCAGAAAGGCGTCGCGCAAGACGTTTTCACCGAAGGCGCGGCGCGCATCGCCGCGGAACGTCACGAACCACCACGGGGCGAGTTTGCCGTGATCGGGCACGCGCGCGGCGGCAGTAAGAATTTTTTGAATCTGTTCTTCGCCCGGCCCGGGTTCGCTGAGCTGGGCGATCTTGGCGGAGCGGCGTGAGAGGAGGTGATCGATCGTGGACATGGTTACGCTTCCTTGTGAATGTAGACGTCGTGTTGTGAATAGGGGATTTTGATGTTGTTCGCCTTCAGCGTGTCCCACAGCGCGAGCAGGACTTCGCCGCGGACGTTGGTGATGCCGTTCTGCGCATCGACCACCCAGAAACGCAACGTGAATTTAATGGCTGAATCGCCGAATTCAATCACATGGCAGGCGGGCGGCGGATCTTTTTGCACGCGTTCCACCGCGCGCGCGGCGGCGCAGGCAAGTTCGCGCACCTGATGCGGGTCGGAATTGTAATGCACGCGGAATTCGGTTTCGAGACGCACGAGCGTGTCGTGGTGCGACCAGTTGACGACCTGCTGGGAGATCAGCTGTTCATTCGGGATGTAAAAGGATTTGTTGTCGCGCGTG
>CAYPCP010000106.1:0-6172 GCA_964409255.1 uncultured Pseudobdellovibrionaceae bacterium | reverse complement strand
TCGCGTACAATTTCCATAGATTTGATCTCCGCGCTGGGCGAAATGCCCTTCGGCAAGAATTACCTGGCAGCCTATGCCCAGATGATCATGTCCGACCCGGTCTTTACCGAGGTACGCGACCGGTCCAATGCCAATTTCCTGTGGTTTATCAAGTTCGAACGTTCTTTCCGTGAAACGGAACAGCATTTGCAATCCTCTGGAGTTATCCACACTTCGTCCGATCTGGCCGAAGGCTCCACAAAAGACTCTGAGGACCGCAGAAATGAACAAGAATCCGACCTCGCGCGTATGCGAACAGGACAGAATGCAGATGCCAGCGCCCTTGAAAGCGGCGGTATTGATTCCAACGTCATTTTCGTACCCTTCGGGCAGAAGCCTTCCGGCAACGCAGGAGCGGTACAATAACCATAACTGGTCTGAGGCTTTATCCGAAGCCGAAACAGTATTCTTGAGGGAGTGTGAAGGCGTGAAATCTGAACGTCTGTCGCGTAAATCGAATATCCGTAAAATCAGCCGGGCGCTGGTGTGCGAAGAAATGACCATCTTCCCCGCCAAGGCGACCTATGACCTGATCGAAGCCGAGCGCGGGATGGCCATGGCCGACATCCGCGCCCTCGATATCAAACGCTATTCCAATCTCGAAGCCGCCCCCTATGCTTTCGACGCCGAAGGCGACGTGCTGGGCTGGATCGCCGCGCTCTCGACCGAAAGCCCGGTGGCTGGCGCCCTGTTCAAATTTGCCGCCGCCGCGGGCTGGCGCGTCAAGCTGGCCGATCTGGGCACGGGCGGTTTCCATCTCGATATCCCGGAACGCACGCTCGAACTCGACCATGCCGGCATGGACGCGTCGGCGCTGGGCCGTTCGGTATTTTTCCGCTGCGCGATCCTGCAAAGCTTTATCCGCGGCCTGCGCGATATCTGGCAGGAAGAAAAACTCGGCGGCATCGAAACGATTTACCGCCCTGATTCCTTCCTCATGATGGAACGCGTCCGTGCGGCCGATGTCGATTGCGTTGCGGTGCTGGCGGCGTGGGAATTGCGCGCGGCGGGTTATGCCGATCTGTGGCGTCATATTCTGGGCGGCGATGATGGCGATCTGGCCGTGACGTTCGGCTGCGCGCTCGAAAAAACACCGGCGTCGCTGTACAACGGCGCGGCGCTGGCGAAGGCATTCAATCAATGGTTTGAAGATGAGTTGCGCGTCGATGCGGTCGATCACGAAGCGCTCGAACATCTCGACGATCTTCTCGAAAACGGCTCCCCGGCCGAAATTCTCGGCAAGGACACGGCGCAGGCCGCACAGGCCGAAGCGCTTTCCACCTTGCCGGACGGAGCCCGCTATCTGACGGGTATGGGCGACAATGTTTTGCGCGATCCGCTGTATGCCGGGCTGCATGATCCGATCAATCAGGCGCACCTGTTCCATATCGTTTACGATACCCAGGTCGTGATGGTCGGCGGCGTGCCGTTCGGCGACGCCAAACTGGCCCGGAAAATCTTCCCCGGCCTGACGCCGGAGCGCATTTCCCTCAAAAAACTGTAAATCCCGGCCTTTCGGGGACTGGTCAAAGGACCGGGCGGTCCTTACGATGGATTCCGCCCATGACACCGACCAAGAAAAAAGACCCGATACGGGATTTTTATATTTATCTCATATCCGATGCGACCGGCACGACGTTGCAGGGATTGGCGCGCGCCTGCCTTGCGCAGTTCGATGGCATCGTCCCGACGGAACGTTTCTGGCCGATGATCCGGTCCGAAGCGCAGCTCGACCGCGCCATCGAAGATCTGCATGAAAATCCCGGGCCTGTTCTCTATACGCTGGTCGATAAAAAACTGCGCAAGAAACTGGAAAAGGTCTGTCACGATTTGCACGTGCCGTGCATGCCCGTGCTCGATCCGCTTTTGCGGTCGCTCTCGTCCTATCTGGGGCTGCCGACAAAAGGCATTCCGGGATTGCAGCACGCGCTGGACGAAGCCTATTTCAAACGCATCGACGCCGTCGACTTCGCGCTTCAATATGATGACGGTCAGGATCTCGAAGGCCTTGAGGACGCCGACGTCATTCTCGTCGGCGTATCGCGCACGTCGAAAACGCCGACATGCATTTACCTCGCGCGGCGCGGGGTCAAGGCGGCGAATATTCCCCTCGCGCCCGGCATTCCGTTCCCGGAAAAATTGTTGCAACTGAAACACCCGCTGTTCGTCGGCCTCACGGAAAATCCCGAACGCCTCGTCCATCTCCGCCGCACGCGGCTTCAGGCGGGCGAAGACGACAAATATCTCGGCGATAACGCCTATCTCGATATCGACAAGGTCGAAGAAGAAACACGCGCCGCCCGTAAAATGTTCTCTAAACAGGGCTGGCCCGTCATCGACGTTACGCGCCGCTCGGTGGAAGAAACCGCGGCGGAAATTTTTATCCTGCTGCAAAAACACCGCAGCAAGAAAAAGGAAGGAGACGCTGTATGAGCGCCCTGATCCTCGCCTCCAAAAGCAAGGCGCGCATTGAAATGCTCAGCCGCGCCGGATTGCACTTCGATATATCACCCGCGAATATCGATGAATCCGCCGTTAAAAAATCACATGCCGGCGCCGCGCCGGACGTGCTGGCCGCCGAACTGGCGTTTCAAAAGGCGCGCCATGTTTCCGAACAGAAAAAGGAATCAACCGTTATCGGGTCGGATTCAATCCTGACCGTCGGCAATCAGGTTTTGTCCAAAGCCGCCGATAAAAACGACGCGCGGGAAAAACTGATGTCGCTGCGCGGAAAAACCCACCGCATTACATCGGCTGTCAGCGTCTGCCGCGGCGGCGCTGAAATCTGGTCGCATGCCGAATATGCCGATCTGACGATGAAATCATTCGCCGATGATTTTCTGGAACGGTATGTGGATCGCGCGGGCGATGTTTTGACATCCTGCGTGGGAGCCTACGCCATCGAAGAATACGGCATCCGCCTGTTCGATAAAATTCAGGGTGATTATTTCACCATCCTTGGCATGCCGCTTCTGCCGCTTCTCAATTTCCTCGAAGCCGAAGGGGTCGCCGCATGACGCAATTTATTCGCGCCGGCGTTATCGGCTATCCGATCAGGCACAGCAAAAGCCCGGTCATCCATGCGCACTGGATCGAGCAAAACGGGCTGTCCGGTTCCTATGAAGCGATTGAAATCGCGCCCGAGGAATTAAAGGAAAAAATCGCCATGCTCGCCGCCGACGGTTATGCCGGTTTTAACGTTACGATCCCGCACAAAGAAATTATTTTCAAATTGTGTGACGAGGTTGATGAAAAATCCCGCCTGATCGGCGCCGTCAACACCGTTAAAATAGAGCACGGAAAATTATACGGCACGAACACCGATGCGTTCGGCTTTATCGAGAATATCAAACAGGAAGCCCCCGGTTTCGATTTCACCCGCGGCCCCGCCGTCGTTCTGGGGGCAGGGGGCGCGGCGCGCGCCGTCATTTACGGTCTTTTACAGGAAGGCGTACCGCGCATTATTCTCACCAATCGCACACGGGACAAAGCCGAAACGCTGGCCGCCATGGCGCCGGAAAAAATTACCGTGGTGGATTGGGACGCGCGCAGCGAAATTTTAAAAGATGCCCATCTTCTGGTGAATACCACGGCGCTGGGCATGACGGGAAAAGACCCGCTCGACATCTCTCTTGAAAATTTGCCGGTGTCCTCTGTGGTGAACGATATCGTTTATGCGCCGTTGATGACGGATCTCCTGAAAAACGCGCAGCGTAACGGCAATATTATTGTCACGGGAATCGGCATGCTGCTGCACCAGGCGCGTCCCGCGTTCCACCTGTGGTTCGGCGTGATGCCATCTGTAACGGATGCGCTGCAGAAAAAGGTGTTGGGATGATCGTTCTGGGCCTGACGGGTTCGATCGGCATGGGGAAAAGCACGGCGGCGCGCATGCTGCGCCTGATGGGCATTCCCGTGCATGAATCCGACGACGCGGTGCATAAGGCGCTGGCGCCCGGCGGCGCGGCTTTCGAGGAAGTCGCCGTGACGTTCAAAGATGCATGGGACCCCAAACGCCACATTATCCGGCGCGATGTTCTGGGTCAGATTGTTTTCAACGACGACGAAAAACGCCGCGAACTGGAATCGATCGTGCATCCCGCGGTCTGGGCCTCGCAAAAACAATTCACGCTGCGCTATCAAAAACTGGGGCGGAAAATCGTTGCGCTGGATATTCCGCTGCTGTTTGAAACGGGCGCGGAAAAACGCGTCGATTACACCATCGTCGTCAGCGCGCCGTATGAGGCGCAGCGCCGCCGTGTTCTCGCGCGGCCCGGCATGACCGAAGATAAATTTTTGAAAATCCTGAATTCTCAAATGATCGACAGCGAAAAAAGAAAGCGCGCTGATTTCGTTGTCGAAACGGGCATGGGGCTTGGGCATACATGGCGGCGCTTGCGTAAAATTATAAAAGAGGTGAAAAAATGAAAGTTCTGGCGGTCTCTCACGTTGCTCATGAAAAACTCGACTCTTTCGGTCCGCTGCTGCGCGAGCGCGGCGCGGAAATCCGAAGCCTTGTTTCCTTCCTCGAAGATGTCGGAACGGTCGATCCCGCGGAGCATGACCTGGCGATCGTCCTCGGCGGTTCGATGGGCGTGTATCAGGCGGATATTTTTCCGTACCTCAACGCGGAAATTAAATATATCGAAGCGCGCCTGGCGAAAAAACTTCCGGTTCTGGGCATTTGTCTCGGCTCGCAATTGATGGCGAAGGCGCTCGGCTCGAACGTATTCAAGGGAAAACAGGGGCCGGAAATCGGCTGGCATCCTTTGAAACTTTCCCATGAAGGCGAAAGCACGCCGGTTCGCCACCTCGCGGGCGATAAAACGCCGATGCTGCACTGGCATGGCGATACGTATGATTTCCCGGCGGGCGCCAGCCTTCTGGCTTCGTCCGACAAATATACGATTCAGGCCTATTCCTACGGCGACAACGCGCTGGGCCTGCAATGCCATCCGGAAGTGACCGCGGAATCGCTTGAAAGCTGGCTGGCGTCCGGTGGCTTCGCGGAAATCGAAGCGACGGGGCAGACCGTGCCCGAATTCCGCGCAGCGACAAAGGAAAACGCCCGCATCCTGCGCCACCAGTCCGCCTTGTTCCTGGGTGAATGGCTTGATAAAGTCCTGCCACAGCAGAAAGCGGCATAGATCATGATGCGCGAAATCGTTCTTGATACCGAAACCACCGGCATGGACCCGACACAGGGCGACAAGCTGGTCGAGATCGGCTGTCTTGAGCTGATCAACCATCTGCCGACGGGCCGCACCTTCCATCAATATATCAATCCCGAACGCGACGTGCCGGCAGAGGCTGTGGCCGTCCACGGGCTGACCGAAGCGTTCCTGAAAGACAAGCCGACCTTCGGCGAAATCGTCGGCGATTTCATGGATTTCATCGGCAGCGATTCAACATTGGTGATTCATAACGCGTCGTTCGATATGAAATTCCTGAACGCCGAACTCAAAACATTCGGCTTTCCGTCGATTGAATGGAAGCGCGTGGTCGATACGCTCGACATGGCCCGCCGAAAATTCCCCGGCAGCCCGGCAAACCTCGATGCGCTTTGCCGCCGTTTCGGCATCGACAATTCAAACCGCACGCTGCACGGCGCGCTTCTCGATTCCGAACTTCTGGCCGAAGTGTACATGGAACTTCTCGGCGGCCGCCAACACGGCCTCGCCATCACCGTCGCCAAACAGGCTGTCGCCGAAACAACCGCCGTGACAATCGAACGCCCCTACCGCGAACCACGCCCCCACGCCCCCACCGACGAAGAAACGGCCGCTCACGCGGCCGTCTTTGGTCAATTTAAATCTTAAACGGAAACATCTAGAAATCGCAGGCGCAAGCACGTCTCGCGTCATCCTCGCTTCCTCCGCAAGTTGTCGTTGCGCCGTTGTGCCGGGTACGGGTAGACCCTTCGGTAACGCAACCGATCGGGTGACCGCTGGAACTGGCGCTTGCCGTAGATCCCGGAGCAGACAGCGCTGTCATAATGTCTCTACAATCGCTGTTCACGCCAGCCGATCCGACTGATTGCGTCTGCGCTAAGTCACACGACCCGCCTTTGCTTGTACAGACGCTCGTACAGCTTTGCCCGACAGCACCTTATATCCAGCATTGACCGGAAACG
>CAYPCP010000105.1:0-6233 GCA_964409255.1 uncultured Pseudobdellovibrionaceae bacterium | reverse complement strand
CGGCGCCTATTGCGGGGGCGTTATCGCGCCGGGCGTTAATTTATCGATGGACGCGCTCCACCGCGCGGCGGCCAAACTGCCCAAGGTCAGCGTTGCGCGCCCCGAAAGCGTCGTGGGGCGGGATACGGTCGGCGCGATGCAGTCCGGCGTTTACTGGGGCTATATCGCGATGATCGAAGGGGTGATCGCCCGGATCGCGGCGGAAATGAAAACCAAGCCGTTCGTTATTGCGACAGGCGGTCTGTCGACCCTTTTGGCCAACGACACGGATATTTTCGATCAGATTGATGAAGAACTGACCCTGCGCGGTCTTGTCGCCATCCATAAACATCATAAAAAGGCGAAAGCAGCGTAATGGAATTTTCCAAAGACGAATTTTACTTCATCCCCCTGGGCGGCGCCGAACAATTCGGCGTCAATCTCAACGTTTACGGTTATGCGGGAAAATGGCTGGCCGTCGATTGCGGGATCGGTTTCGCGGATGAGAAATTTCCGGGCATCGATATCCTGCTGCCCGATCCGGCCTTCATCGAGGAACGCCGCAAAAACCTTACCGGCCTTATCATCACGCACGCGCACGAAGATCATATCGGCGCGGTGCCGCATTTATGGCCGCGCCTGCGCTGCCCGATTTACTGCTCGGCGTTTACGGCCGCTGTGCTGATGGAAAAATTGAGCGAAAACCCCGATTGCCGCGACGCCGACATCCATATCGTCAAACCGGGCGACACGATCAAATCCGGCCCGTTCACGGTGACGTTCGTGCCGGTGTCGCATTCCGTCCCCGAAACCCGTTCGCTGTTTATCGATACGCAGGCGGGCCGCGTCGTGCATACGGGGGACTGGAACCTCGACCCTGCGCCGACGCTCGGCAAGCCGACCGATGATGCGCCGTTCCGCGCTGTCGGCGACAAAGGCGTGATCGCCTGCATCGGCGATTCCACAAATGCGGAAGTCGCGGGCGTT
Source organism: uncultured Pseudobdellovibrionaceae bacterium (assembly GCA_964409255.1). Taxonomy (GTDB): domain Bacteria; phylum Pseudomonadota; class Alphaproteobacteria; order Micavibrionales; family Micavibrionaceae; genus CAYPCP01. The sequence continues at coordinate 5,267 of CAYPCP010000105.1, read as the reverse complement.
TCGGGGTCCGAAACAGATGTCGAAAAGGGCCTGACGGAAGTCTTGCGGGAATGCAAAGGCCGCGTCGCGGTCACGATTTTTGCATCCAATATCGGCCGTATCCGGTCGATCGCGGACGCCGCGAAAGAAAACGGGCGTAATGTCTGCGTCGTCGGACGCTCGCTCCACCGCATGATCGGTGCGGCGCGTTCCTGCGGCCTCCTCGGCGGCATTCAGGAATTTGTGTCCGAAGATGACGCCGATCTGATCCCCGAAGAAAATATTCTTTATATCGCCACCGGATCACAGGGCGAGGCGCGTGCGCAATTGGCCCGTATCGCGCGCGGCGAACATCACACCATTAAAATGGGCCGCGGTGACACGGTTATTTTCTCGGCCCGCCCCATTCCGGGGAATGAGCGCGATATCATCAACGTCAAAAACAATTTCGTCGCCGCCGGCGTGAAGGTCATCACCCCGCGCGATACGGATCACATCATTCACGTATCGGGGCATCCGGCGCGCGAAGAAATCGTCAAAATGCTGCAATGGACTAAACCGCAGACGGTTATTCCCGTCCACGGGGAGCGCGCCATGCTCGAAGCGCACGCCGACATCGCCCGCGCATGCCAGGTTAAGAACGTGATTGTCCCGAACAACGGGTCGGTGATCCGTCTGGCGCCCGGCACGCCGAAAGTCGTCGATCACGTCGAAACAGGTCTTCTGGCCGTGGAGCCGGGCCGCATCATCGACGCCAATCACGATTCCATCGTGCAGCGCCGTAAGCTGCAATTTTCCGGGACGGTTCATGTCACGATGGTGATGAACGCGCGCGGGGATCTGATCGCCGATCCGCGCATCACGACCGTCGGCCTTGTCGATATCGAAGAACGGTCGGGGAAGAATTTCGAAACGGAAATTAAGAACGAAATCGAAGACATCCTCGCCGACCTCACGCGCGAGGAACTGTATGACGACAAATTCGTGTCCGAAGAAATCCGCATCGGCATCCGCCGTTTCGTTCAGCACAGCCTGTCGATAAAGCCCAAAACCACCGTCCACCTTGTGAGGCTGTAGGCTATGAGCGTCTTTACCGGCATTATCGTCTATATGCTGATTTTCTGGACGCTGTTGTTTACGATTTTGCCGTGGGGAAACAAGGCGCCGGACGACAAAGACGCCGCAACGATGGGCGGCGCGCCGATCAATCCGCGCATTAAGCAGAAATTCATTATCACTGCCATAATTTCGGCGGTACTGTGGGTGATTATCGCACTGCTTATTCATTTCGAAGTCGTCGATTTCTATGAAATCGCGCGCAGGATGAAAGAAGAGGATGCCGCCTTATGATCCGTTTCCTGATTGCCATGGTTGTTTTGCTTGCGGCATCGCCCGCATGGGCGCAGCCCGTTCCGATGGAATGCCAGCTTCTGCCCGTGCATGTGCCCAAGGGGGATGTGGCCTTTAAGCCGGGCGTCGATGTGCGCGGCAAGCCGGTCGTTCCGGCGGACATCAACGCCGCGCCGATCGAGCCGCCGAAAACCATCGTTATTCCCCTGACGGTGGATATGGCCAAGAAGCTGACCAATAACAATGTCGACGGCCTTAAACTGGACGCGCCACTTGGCATGCTGGAAATCCATTCCAATGGCCGCGTGGTTTACAATGACCGCGACCTGACGCCGCAGGTGTATGCGTTGTGCGGGCGGGAGGGCGTGCCCGGCCCTGTGACGCCGCCGCAAACCGACGCCCCTGGCGCTGCACCCGCCGAAGAAGCCCCCTCCCAGGACGCCAAGGCAGCCAATGGACAGGCGACGGCAGATGCCATAAAGTCGCACGCAGTTGAAATTACCCCCACGCAGGCGATCCCGCCCGACAGCGAAGTGATCGAAGGCGGCGAGTCCAGAGAAGAAGGATATAAATAAAATGAACGGCAAAGGTCAGCAGGCACAGCAGAAAAAACCCATGACGGCGATCACGCCGACGCGGGACGAAGATTTTCCCGGCTGGTATCAGGCCGTTGTGAAGGCCGCCGACCTTGCCGAAAATTCACCGGTGCGCGGCTGCATGATCGTAAAGCCTTATGGCTGGGCCATCTGGGAAAACATGCAGGGCATCTTTGACAAATGGCTCAAGGATTACGGCATTCAAAACTCGGCGTTTCCGGTTCTGATCCCGGTCAGCTTTTTGGCCAAGGAGGCCGAGCACGTCGAAGGTTTCGCCAAGGAATGCGCCGTCGTCACGCACCACCGTCTGGAATCCGATGGCAAGGGCGGCCTGCGCCCCGCGCCGTCAGCCGAGCTGGAAGAACCGTTTGTCGTCCGCCCGACATCGGAAACGATTATCGGCGACGCCATGTCACGCTGGATCCAGTCTTACCGCGACCTGCCGATGAAGCTCAATCAATGGGGCAGCGTTATGCGCTGGGAAATGCGCACGCGCCTGTTCCTGCGCACGGCAGAGTTTTTCTGGCATGAAGGTCACTGCGCATTCGAAGATAAAGCGGGCGCGGAAGCGGACTGCCTGACCATCCTTGATATGTATGAAAGATTTTTCACCGACTATCTGGCCTTTGACGGCTTTAAAGGCGTGAAAACGCCCGAAGAACGTTTCCCCGGCGCCGATGAAACATACGCGTTCGAAGCGATGATGCAGGACGGAAAGGCGCTGCAGGCGGCAACGACCCATAACCTCGGCACCAATTTCGCCAAGAGCTGCGGCATTAAATACCAATCCCGTTCAGGCAAGGAAGAGCTTGCACATACGACCAGTTGGGCGTTCTCGACACGCACCATCGGCGGCCTGATCATGATGCACGCCGACGACGACGGCATGATCATGCCCCCGCGCATTGCGCCCAAACAGGCCGTTATTCTGCCGGTCATCAAGGATGAAGCGGGAGCGGGGGACCTGATCCAGTTCTCCCAGAACATTGCCGCCGACCTGAAAAAACAGGGTTACACCGTGCATGTCGATGCGCGCGACATGCGCACGCCGGATAAAATGTGGGATGCCGTGAAAAAAGGCGTCCCGGTGCGTGTCGAGATTGGCGCGCGCGAGATGGAGCAGGGGCAGGTGACGTTCGTCCGCCGCGACATCGGCAAGGAATCGAAAAAGACGGTTTCCGTTGGCGATTTCATTACCGAATTCCCGAAAACGCTCGACGCGATTCACGATGGCCTGCTGGAACGTAACCGCAAGATGCTCCGCGACAATGTCGCTGAAGGAAAAGGCGCGAAAGATGTCGATGATTTCTTTACCGCCGGGAAAACGGGCTTTGTCAAAGTGCCGGTCGCCGCGCTGCAGGAAGCCGACATGGCCAAGGTCATGGATGCGCACGGCCTGTCCGCCCGCGTAAAGCCGTTTGCGGACGACGGTCAAAAAGTATTGGTTGCGAAGGCTTATTAACGGATGTTTTCACCCTTTGAACGCATGATGGCGGGTCGTTACCTGCGCGCCCGCAAGGCCGAAGGGTTCGTATCCGTCATCGCCGGTTTTTCATTCATGGGCATCCTGCTGGGCGTTGCGACGCTTATCATCGTCATGTCCGTGATGAACGGATTTCGTCAGGAACTTATTTCCCGCATCCTCGGCCTGAACGGTCATCTTAACGTGTATGCCAAAGGCATGCCGATGACCAATTACATGTCGATCGTCGACCGGCTGGAACAGATCGAAGGCGTTGAAAGCGTGCGCCCGATGGTCGAAGGGCAGGTGCTGATCACCGTCAACGGTGCGGCGACCGGATCGATGGTGCGCGGCCTGTCGCGTGAAGATTTTGCGACGAAACCCATCCTGTCCGACGGCATCACGCAAGGACAGCTTTCCAATTTCAAGGACAATCAGGTCGCCATCGGCACATCCATGGCGGAGCGGCTTAATTTACGTCTGGGCGACAGCTTTACGCTGCTCGCACCGAAGGGGAAGGCCTCTCCGTTCGGGACGATCCCGCGTTCGCGCATCTATAGCGTCGGCCTGATTTTCGATGTCGGCATGTACGAATATAATAACGGATTCATCTTCATGCCGCTGGAATCCGCGCAGCAGTTCTTTCAGCTTCCGAACGCCGTGAACTCTCTGGAGGTCATGGCCGCGAACCCGGACGCCGTCGATGTCGTCAAGGAACGCATCCTGATGGCCGCGAGCGATATATCGGTCTATGACTGGCGCGAAGCGAACAAGACGTTCATCAATGCGTTAAAGGTTGAACGCAACGTGATGTTCCTGATCCTGACGCTGATCATCATCGTCGCGGCGTTCAACATCATTTCGTCGATGATCATGCTGGTGAAGGATAAAGGCAAGGATATCGCCATCCTGCGCACCATGGGCGCGACGCAGGGCATGATGCTGCGTATCTTTATCCTGACCGGGGCCAGCATCGGCGTGGCCGGGACGATCGGTGGCACGCTTTTGGGCGTGGCCTTTGCCAGCAATATTGAATCGATCCGCCGTTTTCTTGAAAACCTGACCGATACGGAATTGTTCGCGGATGAAATTTATTTCCTCTCGCAATTACCGGCGGTCATCGAAACGGACGAAGTCGTTTCGGTCGTGATCATGGCGCTGGTGCTGTCGATTGCCGCGACATTGTACCCGGCGTGGCGCGCCTCGCGCCTCGACCCCGTGGAGGCGCTGCGTTATGAATGACGTTCTTCTCAAAACCGAAGGGTTGAGCCGCACCTATCATCAGGGCGGCGAGAGCCTTACGGTATTGCACAATGCCGATATCGAAATCCGCGGCGGCGAAATCGTCGCGCTGGTCGGGCCAAGCGGTTCGGGTAAATCGACGCTGCTGCAGATGGCGGGGCTTCTCGACAAGCCGACGCAAGGCAAAATCTTTTTCGACGGGCGCGAAGCCGTGCATCTTAACGACAAGCAGCGCACCGAGCTGCGCCGCGATTTCGTCGGCTTCGTGTATCAGTTTCATTATCTGCTGCCGGGATTCACGGCGCTCGAAAACGTCGTTATTCCGCAGATGATCGAAGGCAAGAGCCGCAAAACCGCCGAGGCCCGCGCGAAGGAACTGCTGGAGAACCTGAAACTAGGCCACCGCCTCGACCACCGCCCGGCACGCCTGTCCGGCGGGGAGCAGCAGCGTGTGGCGATCGCCCGCGCGCTGGCCAACAATCCGCGCCTGCTGCTGGCGGACGAGCCGACCGGAAATCTTGACCCGGAAACCTCCAACGCCGTGTTCGACATGCTGATCGACCTGGTCCGCCGGACCGGCGTCGGGGCCATGATCGCCACCCACAACATGGATCTGGCCGAGAAAATGGACCGGATTT
>CAYPCP010000104.1:0-6239 GCA_964409255.1 uncultured Pseudobdellovibrionaceae bacterium | reverse complement strand
CCGCACTGGCACACCTATTGGATCAATCCCGGCGATTCCGGCACCGCCCCCCGCATCGTATGGACATTGCCGGAGGGATTTAAAACAACCGACATTCAATGGCCCGTGCCGCAAAAACTTCCTTTCGGACCGATGGTCAATTTCGGGTACGAAAACAAAGCCGTTTTGCTGCAGGAAATTTCCGCGCCCGATACGCTGGGAAACCATCCCGTCACGCTGACCGCCGACATTGAAATTCTTGTTTGCAACGAAGTGTGCATCCCGGAAACACACAAGGCGACGCTGACGCTCAACGATGGCAGCGCCGGATTGCCCAGCGCCATCGCACACGCACGCGCCGCCCTTCCCGTTGAAATGGGATGGGAAGCAAAAATGGAAAAAGGCGAAGGCGCATTGATCACCGCCATCACCACCGACCCGGGCAGCCGTTTTTCATCGCAGGATAATATCGACATTCTGCCCGAAGAATGGGGCCTGATCGACAATACGGCGGGCGCCACGGTAACGCTCGATGAAGATGGCGGCGGACTGACGATCCATAAAGCCAGCGGCGATCGCGACCTAGGCGATGTCGCCGTGACAAAAGCGATTCTTACATACAACGCCGATGACGGATCGCGCCGCGGCATCCGCATTTCCGTTCTCAATCCTTCGGCCACCGGCACAACGCCAGTGCACGCCACCGCGCCGATCAACACACTGCCCTTGTGGCAGGTGGCACTGCTCGCGCTGCTGGGCGGTCTTGTGCTCAATTTGATGCCATGCGTTTTCCCTGTCTTGTCGATGAAAGCGCTGAGCCTTGCCAACATGAAGGATAAGGACATCGCGAAGACGCGCCTGCATGGCCTTTCCTATACCGCCGGCGTCGTAGGAAGTTTCGTGACGATTGCCGCCATCCTTATCGCGCTTAAAAGTGCGGGCGCGCAGATCGGCTGGGGTTTTCAACTGCAAAGCCCGTTGATCATCCTGATCCTCGCTTACCTGCTGTTCCTGATCGGCCTTAACCTTTCGGGTTTTTTCGAATTCACGGGGCGGTTTGCAAATATCGGATCGTCCCTCACCGCGAAAGCGGGCTATGGCGGGTCGTTTTTTACCGGCGTTCTCGCCACCATCGTCGCAACGCCTTGCACAGCGCCGTTTATGGGCGTCGCGATGGGCGTCGCGCTCACGCTGCCCGCACTGCAGGCTCTGGGTATTTTCATCGCGCTGGGCGTTGGGCTTGCCCTGCCTTACCTGCTGCTGACGTTCGTCCCTGCGCTGCGTCATCTTCTGCCGCGCCCGGGCGCGTGGATGGAAACGTTCCGCCAGTTCCTTGCATTCCCGATGTACGCCTCGGCGGCATGGCTTGTGTGGGTGCTGGCGCAACAGGCGGACCCGATGGCGGTTCTCTCCGCCCTGCTCGGCATGGTCGCGATCGCATTCGTTCTGTGGCTTTACAAAGTCCGGCCCGCAAAAGGCACGCCGCGCATTCTGACGTTCCTTCTCGCGCTTGCCACGCTGGGCTTCGTCATCTCGACGCTTATTCTGCCGCACCCCGAAGGCATGAAACAAAAAGCACCGCATGTCGCCGTAGCCGACCAGAATTGGGAAGACTTCACGCAGGAACGCCTCGACGCATTGCTGGCCGACGGCTATCCGGTATTCGTCAACATGACCGCCGCGTGGTGCATTACATGCAAGGTGAATGAAAAAGTCGCACTCAGCATCGATTCGACGCGCGCCATATTCGCCGAAAGAGGCATTCGTTACATCAAGGGTGACTGGACCAACCAGAACCCGGAAATCACCCAATATCTCGCCAGCCACGGCCGCAGCGGCGTACCCATTTACGTCTATTACGGGCCGCGCGACGAAACGACCGGGCAGCGCCCGGACCCCGTCATCCTCCCGCAGCTTTTGACGCCGGGCATCGTGCATGAAGCCGTTCAAGTTCAATAATCATCTTTAACCCCAACAGGAGAAACGAACCATGATGAAACACCTTGTCCTTGCCGCCGCCGCGGTTGTGATGTTCACCGGCGCGGCATACGCCACCGCCGCATCCAACGTCAATAAAAAGGCCATCGAAATCGGTCAAAAAGCACCCGATTTCACATTGACCGATACGCATGGCAAAGAAGTAAAGCTCAGCGACTTCGCCGGTAAAGCGGTCGTTTTGGAATGGACGAATGCGCAATGCCCGTTCGTCGTTAAACATTACGACACCGGCAACATGCAAAAGCTTCAGGATAAATATACCGGCGGCGGCGTTGTCTGGCTGACGATCAATTCATCCGCCAAAGGCAAGCAAGGTTACGTTAGCGCCGACGACGCCAATCAGATCATAAGTGAAAAAGGCGGCAAGCAAACCGCTTACCTTCTCGACACGGATGGCACGGTCGGCCGTCTGTACGACGCGAAAACCACGCCGCATATGTACGTCATCGATTCCCAGGGCACGCTGGTTTACGCCGGGGCGATTGACAGCAACGACAGCTTTAAACCCGAAACGGTTGAAGGCGCGACCAACTATGTCGCGGCTGCACTGGATTCCATCGCCGCCAACAAGCCGATCGAGGTTACCACCACGAAACCATACGGCTGCGGCGTTAAATATTAACCAGACAAGCAGTTGAATCGTTAACAAAAACCGCCCCCGCACCGGGGCGGTTTTTCTTTTCATGAATTTGACGCTTTATGTTTGCTTTAGAGACTTCTGATGGATTATGTTTATTTACAGGAGAATCATTCATCCTCATGCCCGCCGCCAAGAACGCCAGCGCCAGACAAAACGACACCCGGACCGCCTCTCACGAGACATCGGCCCCGACCGCGCGCCTGATCGCCAGCCCGGATGGCGTGATCCATTACGCCAACGACGCGTTCGAACAATTATCGGGCGTCACGGGCGTATCCGGGAAAAACATTTTCGACATTCTGAATTTCAAAGGCAGCGACGATGCCTTCGCCGGCGGCTCCGCCCTGTTCGGCGTTAAAGCCGAAAGCGCCGCCGCACAGGTTTTGCGCGCCGGACTGCACACCGTTTCATTTCATGGCAAACGCGGTTCCTTCACATTGCAGTTCGACTGGATCGATGCATCGGACGGGCGCCGCTTCCTCGTCGCCTCCGCAGAGGAAGACGAAGATATTGCGGACAGCATCGGCGACCTCGTGCCCGCCGCAAAAAGTGAAACGGCGGGTTCCCGCACAGGGTCGTTCGATGGAGACGCGTCCGGTCTGAGCAATTTCCTTGATATGTCGCCCGATATTCTTGCGCTTGCGCGAGCGGACGGCACTTTTATTCACGTCAATGACACGTTTACGCGCCTGCTGGGTTATGCCACAGCCGATGTGCAGCACAAAGTTTTTGCCGATTTCGTTCACCCTGAAGACCGCGCCCATGTCCTGGCGTCGATGCAGAGCCTTCTGCATGCCGAAAACGACAGCATGTTTATGATCGATTTCGAAGCGCGCCTGATGACTGCCGAAGGAAAATCCCTTTGGATGGACTGGCGCCATAAGCGCACCGGCGGCCAGATATACAGCGTCGGGCGCGACATCACCGCGATCAAAAAACATGAACAGGTGCTGCGCCGTCATGAACGCCAGCTCTCCGAAGCCGAAGCCATCGGCAAAATGGGCCGCTGGCGCTGGAAAGTCGGCGAAGAGGAAATTTTCTGGTCGACCCAAATCTACCGCATTTTCGGCGTCGATCCCTCGCAATACACGCCGACGCTCGATAATATCAATTCGCTTCTACACCGCCGCGATGTCGGCCGCATGATTCAGGCGTTCCAGCGCGCAATCATCGAAGAGAATGATTACGACATGGATTTCCGCGTGCTGCGCCCGAACGGCGAAACGCGCTTCGTACGCTGCGAAGGCCGCTGCGAGACCGATTCCGAAGGTGAAGTCATCGCCCTGTTCGGCATCATGCAGGACGTGACCGAAACGATGCTGCATGAACGCGACCTGCGCGAAGCCAAAGATGCCGCCGAACGCGCCTATGCCGCCAAATCACAGTTTTTGGCCAACATGTCGCATGAACTGCGCACCCCACTAAACGCCATCATCGGCTTTTCAGAGATGATGCAGCGTCAGCTTCTGGGGCCGATCGGCACGCCAAAATATCTTGAGTACATCGCCGGCATCCGCGAAAGCGGGGAACACCTTCTCGACCTGATCAGCGATATCCTGAACATGTCGAAGATCGAGGCGGGAAAATACGAACTCGACCTTGAAGAAATCAATATCGCAAAAATCGTCCGCCTTGCCATTCACATGATGGAAGGCCGCGCGCTCGATGCATCCATCAAGATCACGATGGACACGCAGAATGAAGACCGCCTGATCGTTGCCGACCGCCGCGCAGTCATGCAGATTCTACTTAATCTTCTGTCCAACGCCGTCAAATTCAGCGACCCGGGCAGCGCCGTGCGCGTCGAATGCGTCGAGCGCGCCGAATATATCTCTATCAAAGTTCATGACCGCGGGATCGGTATTCCGGCCAACAAGCTTAAGAACATCGGCAAGCCGTTTGAGCAGGCGGCATCGCATTACACGCGCCAGCACGAAGGCTCCGGCCTCGGCCTTGCGATTACCAAGGAACTTGCCGAACTGCACGGCGGCCAGTTGCACATCGAATCGACACTGGGCGTCGGCACGATCGTGACGATCCGTATGCCGTATGACGCGTCAAAAACGAGACGGGATCGCGGGGCGCAGGAAGATAATATCCGCGCGCTTAATTCCTTAAGCGCCTGACGGACAATCAATCGCTTGATGATGTAAACATGGCCGCGTTGTGGAACGCGTTCTGCCGTGCATGGCGCTCGGCTTCGAGACAGCCGATCAAGCCTTCGCGGAAATTCGGGTATTTAAGAACGACGCCCAATTCATTTTTGATGAGGTCGTTTTTAATACGTTTGTTGTCCTGATAAAAACTGCGGGCGATAGGCGCCATGTCCGCTTCGTCATAGGGAATAAGCGGTGGCGGCAGGATATTGAGAAGCTCACACGCATAACGGATAACCTCGTGGCTCGGCTCCGGATCGTCATCGGCAAGGTTGTAAACCGCACCCGGCCGCGGGCGGTCGAACGACGCCATCAAGACCTGCACGATATCTTCGACATGAATGCGGTTAAACGCCTGCCCCGGTTTATCGATACGGCGGGCGACACCGGCACGCACGGAATCAAGCGCGCTGCGCCCCGGTCCGTAAATCCCGGACAGGCGGAAAATGTGAAGCGGCAGGCCATGATGTTCAAACAGCGAATACCATTGTTCTTCGGCACGCACGCGGCGCGAACCACGGCGCGAACCCGGGCGGATTTCAGAATTTTCATCGACCCATCCGCCATTGCGGTCGCCATACACGCCCGTCGTCGAGAGATAACCAACCCACTCAAGATTCGGCAGGCGCAGCAAATCTTCGCCATGCATGTTGAACGTCGGGTCGCCGTCATCGTCCGGCGGGGTGGAGATCAAGAGATGGGTAACGTCGCGGAGGATAAAGTAAGGATCGGGAAGAGGATGTTCGTAATCGAAAATATGGGCGCGGATACGTTGTGACAGGAGCATACGGCGTTTATCCGGATCGCGCGTCGTACCGGAAACGGTCCAGCCGCCCGCGCGCTGCAGCGCGTGGCCCAGATAATCGCAGGTATAACCATACCCGAAACAAAACAGCCTTTTGCTTTTGTCCATCATCACCCCCGCCGCTTTCTTATTACTTATTTTGAGCGGCGATCTTTATATTTAAAAATCCACGTTCTCGTAATGCTCGACCGGCGTAAAACCCGGGATACGATCTTCGAGAAGCGCTTTAAAACTCGGCCGCGATTTAACACGGGCATACCATTCGCGCGCGGCCTGATGCTCTTCCCACGGAACATCACCGATATAATCGATGGCCGAGAGGTGAGATGCCGCAGCGATATCGGCCAGCGAGAAATCTTCCCCCGCAAGCCACTTCCGCTTATCGGTCAGAAACCCGATATAATCGAGATGGTAGTGAATATTGGCATGCCCGGCGCGGATCGACGGACCGTGCGGTTCGCCCAGTTTCAAAAACCGTTTCATCAGCTTTTCGCCGAGGAGATTGTCCGACACCTCGCGGTTGAATTTCACATCGAACCAACCCACAAGGCGGCGCGTTTCAGCGCGCTGAACCGGGTCTTTGCCCAGCAGATTAACCTCAGGATAAAGTTATTCGAGGAACTCGCAAATCACCTGTGAGTTCGCCAGCGTCGTGCCGTCG
>CAYPCP010000103.1:0-6262 GCA_964409255.1 uncultured Pseudobdellovibrionaceae bacterium | reverse complement strand
GTGGGCGCACCACATGTACACGACGGGTATCTCAGTCAACACGAAAGCCTACTTCACCGCCGCCACGCTGATCATCGCCGTGCCGACGGGAATCAAGATCTTCTCGTGGATCGCGACGATGTGGGGCGGTTCGATCCGTTTCACGACGCCGATGCTCTGGGCGATCGGGTTCATCTTCCTGTTCACGGTTGGCGGCGTCACGGGCGTTGTCCTCGCGAACGCGGGTATGGATACCTCGCTGCATGACACGTACTATGTCGTGGCGCACTTCCACTACGTGCTTTCACTCGGCGCGGTCTTCGCGCTGTTCGCAGGCTTCTATTACTGGATCGGCAAAATGTCCGGCCGTCAGTACCCGGAATGGGCCGGCAAGTTCCATTTCTGGCTGACATTCGTGGGTGTTAACCTCGTATTCTTCCCGCAGCATTTCCTTGGCCTTCAAGGCATGCCGCGCCGCTACGTCGATTATCCGGCGCCGTTGCCGCCGGAACATCTGCAAGGCGTGTTCGTCAACCCGATCGAAAAGATCAAATGGATGGCGGCGCAGGATTACGGCTTCCACCTGTATAACTACATCTCGACAATGGGCGCCTACCTGACGGGAAGCTCGGTCATCGTGTTCCTGATCATCGTGTTCTACACGCTGTTCTTCGGTCGCCGCGTTCCGGGCAATTACTGGGATGTGCAGCCGCAGTCGATGACGCTGGAATGGACGCTGTCCTCACCGCCGCCGTTCCACCAGTTCGACATTCAGCCCGCGGTTAAGTAACCGGGGATGCTTTAACGAATTCAAAAAGCCCCGGTTTTCCGGGGCTTTTTTATTGCGCAGTTGCGCCGCTTTTTAAAACCTGATTGTCTTACCGGCAAAGGATTGAGACCATGACGAAAAAACACACCGACCAGCTATTCGAAGAAGCCTTGCGCGCCCGCACCCGCGTCTACAAAGCCGGGTCGCCCACGCCGCTGCAGGAAATTTCCTCCTGCACGCAGACCGGCGCGCGCATCTTCATCAAGCGTGAGGATCTCGGCCCGATCAACGCCTATAAATGGCGCGGCGCGTATAACGCCGTCGCCGTTCACCATGAAAAGACCGGCGCAAAAACGGTCGTCGCCGCCTCCGCCGGCAACCATGCGCAAGGCGTGGCTCTCGCCGCGAAAGCGCTCGGCATCAAGGCAAAAATTTTCATGCCGCTGTCGGCCCCGATGATGAAACAGGAATCCGTGAAGCGTCACGGCGGCGACAACGTCGAAATCATCCTGCATGGCGATTCTTACAACGACGCCGCCGACGCCGCGAAAACCTACGTCGAAAAACACAAATCGACCTACATCCACCCGTTCGACGATCTTTACACGATGGCGGGGCAAGCGACGATCGCCGATGAAATCATGCTCTCCGGCGAAGGGCCGTTCGATTACGCCTTCGTCCAGATCGGCGGCGGCGGCATGGCGGCGGGCGTTGCCTGCTGGCTGAAAATCCATCATCCGGGCATCAAGGTCATCGGCGTCGAAGGCGTCGATCAGGCATCGATGAAAGCATCCATCGAAGCGGGAAAACCCGTTACGCTCCCCAGCGTCGATACGTTCTGCGACGGCACCGCCGTGACGCGTCCGGGCACGCTCGCCTTCGATATCTGCCGTCAATATATCGATGAATTCATCACGGTGACGAACGAAGAAGTCGCCGCCGCCATCCAGAAAATGTGGGACGCGCGCCGCGTGATCCCGGAGCCGTCGGGCGCGATGGGTCTGGCGGGCCTGATTCAGTATACCGACAACAACCCCAAAGACGTGAAGAACAAGAAACTTCTGTGCGTGCTGACCGGCGCGAACATGGATTTCTCCAAACTCACGCTGATTTCGCAAAAATCCGCAATCGGCGCGCACCGCCGCCGCTACATCCGCTTCCATATCGGGGAAGAGCGCGGCGGGATGCTCGCCCTGCTCGACAAACATTTCAAAGACATCAGCGTCTCGGAGTTTCAGTACGGCAAGACGCACGAAACCGAAGCGTGGCCGATCATCGCGCTCGAAGCCGATCCGGAACGCATGGAAAAACTCGACGGTGAATTAAAACGCGCCAAGGTCGAATTCGAAGACGTCACGCTCGACGCCGATGTGCGCTACCGCATCATCAATTACAATCCGGCTTTGTTCAAAAACCCGCTGCTGATGATCGTGCATTTCCCCGAACGCAAAGGCGCGCTGCGCGATTTCATGCGCAAGGTGTCCACGACTTCCAACGTCTGCTATTTCAACTACGCCTATTCCGGGGAAGCCATCGGCCGCGCCGTCATGGGGTTTGAATTCGCGACATTGGCCGATCAGAAGAAATTCCTCAGCGACATCAAGGACACGCCCGTCACCTGCCGCCCGGTGGACGAGGCCACGGCCAAGCGTATCCTGCAGCATTGATATTTCCCTTGGTTTTCGGCGACGAAACGCGGTAAAATGGCGTTTAAGGCAGGGGTGTTCCCTGCCCCGGGGCGTCGAAACCCTTTCGTAACACGGCTGGCATCAGCCGTGATAGATGCTTTTCCCAAAAGATAAGCATCAGAGATGCCGCTTCTCGACCTGATCGGGGAGCGGCGGCGTATGTCCAGAGCTTCGGCTTAAAGGCCGTCGCGCAGTCTTGTTACGAGCTGTTTCGAATCCCCGGTCGCCAGAGACATCTGGCGGCCGTTTTTATTTTCCAACGGGGGTTTTGATCATGATGCGTTTCATCTTTCTCATAGTGATGTCTTTTTCTTTTCCTGCCACCGCTTTCGCCGCCTGCACATCGCCTGCCGGTCTGGCGTCGCAGACGCGGTACGATTCCGCCGCGAACAAAATGTATTACTGCAACGATGCCAACTGGATCGACATGGGCGGCGGCGCAGCCGGTTTTTCAAACCCCGCGACCAGCGCCCTCAACATGAACAGCAATAAAATCACCAGCCTCGGCACACCGACGGCGAACACAGACGCCGCCAACAAAACCTATGTCGATGGAAAATTCGGCGCGCAGACCAACGGCAACTGGTGCCGCTCCAACGGCACGCAGGTCATCTGCGACCAGACCGCGCCCAGCGCGACCGATAAAGTCGCCAAGGCCGGCGACACGATGACCGGCGCCCTCACCCTGCCCGGCACCCCCACCGCCAACAATCACGCCGCCACGAAAGCCTATGTCGATTCCGTCGCGGCTGCAGCGGGCGGCGGGCAATATCAGATTTCTTGTTCGGGGGATGGGGGTAGTACCAGTATTTCGGGTTATTGCATCAGAATAAATACATCTACGGGTACAACGGAATGTCGCTATAGGAAGAATACTATGGCGGCTGGTAGCGTTGGTACCGGTTGGGCAGCATGTGACGGCTATTCGGGCAGCAGCACCCCATGGTAAGATAATATTGTTCCATGACGAATCGTCTCGCTGCACTCCTGTTCCTTGCCGCCGCCACATTTTCCGGCGCGGCGGCAAGTATCCAACGTCTTTATTTTATGTAAATAATTTAACCCTGTTTTCAGGGCGCGTCTCTATGGTACACAAGGCCCATGAGTGACCTGTCCCTCGGCCTGCCCGTCAACGACGCCCGCGTCTCGGATTATATCGCCCTGCTAAAACCGCGGGTGATGAGCCTTGTCGTCTTTACGGGGTTTGCCGGTCTGTGGGTCGCGCCGGGCGTGGATACGCTCCACCCGCTGATCGCACTGGTCGCAATTTTGTGTCTGGCCATCAATGCCGGCGCGGCGGGCGCGATTAACATGTGGTACGACCGCGACATCGACGCGATCATGAACCGCACGCGCGGACGCCCGATTCCGATGGGCCGCGTCAACGAGGACGAAGCGCTCTCCTTCGGTATCGTGCTCAGCGTTTTATCCGTCATGACGATGGGGGTCGCCGTCAACTGGGTTGCCGCCGGTATTCTCGCGCTGGCCAATGGGTTTTATGTTTTCGTCTACACGATGTGGCTCAAACGCCGCACGCCGCAGAACATCGTTATTGGCGGCGCGGCGGGCGCGTTCCCGCCGATGATTGGCTGGGCCGCCGTGACGGGAGGCGTATCGTGGGAATCGCTGGCGCTGTTCGCTGTTATCTTTTTCTGGACGCCGCCGCATTTCTGGGCGCTGTCGCTGTTTGCCAATGAAGATTACAAGCGGGCGAACATCCCGATGATGACGTGCGTGGCGGGGCCGCGCGCGACAAAAATTCAGATGATGATCTACACGCTCATCATGCTGCCCATCTCGCTCCTGCCTTACTGGCTTGGCACGGCGACGATGGCGTACGGCATCACGGCCTTTGTTTTGAGCGTTTTCTTTATCTACACCGCAGGGCGCGTGTTGATGGATGACGGTCTTAAAAGCGCGCGGCTGATGTTCGGTTATTCGGTTTTCTATCTATTCGCGCTGTTCCTCGCGCTGATGATTTTCAAAGGGTAAGACAATGCCGCACAGTGAATTGCACAAAAAGAAACGCACCAAGAATTTCGTCGTTGGCGGAGCCATTATCGGCTGGATCGCCCTGA
Source organism: uncultured Pseudobdellovibrionaceae bacterium (assembly GCA_964409255.1). Taxonomy (GTDB): domain Bacteria; phylum Pseudomonadota; class Alphaproteobacteria; order Micavibrionales; family Micavibrionaceae; genus CAYPCP01. Next base: position 1,748 of record CAYPCP010000103.1, on the reverse strand, counting down.
TCTGGATTATCACGATGGTGAAAATGAACCATGGCGGTTAAGCCTGCGTATACGCCATCCTGCGTATTCATCACCGGGGCGACCGGCGGTTTCGGACGCGCCTTTGCCGCGCGTTTTGCGGCGGTGGGGTGCAAGCTCGTACTGCATGGGCGCGATGCCGGTAAGCTTGATGCGCTTGCCGCGGAATTCGCCGTGCCGGTACATAAAATCCTCTTCGACATCAAAGACAAGAACGCCACAATCGCCGCGATCAAAGCCATTCCGGATGATTTTTTTCCGGATGTTCTGATCAACAATGCGGGCGGCGCGCTCGGCCTCGACAAGGCATACGAAGCCAGCCTGGAAGACTGGGAAGATATGATCGAGATGAATGATACATCACTCGTCCGTATCACGAACCTGATCCTGCCCGGCATGGTCAAACGCCAGCGCGGGCATATCATTAATATCGGCTCTACCGCCGGAAACTATCCCTATCCCGGCGGGCATGTTTATTGCGCCGCCAAGGCATTCGTGAAGCAATTCTCGCTCGCGCTGCGCGCCGATCTGACGGGCACGAAAGTGCGCGTGACAAACCTTGAGCCCGGGCAAGTCGAAACCCCCTTCTCCATCGCGCGTTTCAAGGGCGATACCGAGCGTGCCGCCAAGGTCTACGCCAACACCATATCGCTGACCGCGGACGACGTCGCGGAAGCGGCGCTTTGGGTGGCAACGCTTCCCCCGCATGTCAACATCAACCGTTTAGAGATGATGCCGACGATGCAAAGCTTTGCCGGATTATCCGTGGAGCGGAGCGCGTAATGGACAAGAACACGAAATCACTGATCGGCGTTTTGGGGATTGTCGTGATGATGGGCGGGCTGGCTTTTGCCTCTGTCCCGCTCTATGACATGTTCTGCCGCATCACAGGATACGGCGGCACGACACAGATGGGCGGCACCGCGCCGGATAAAATCCTCGACCGCCAGATCACCGTAAAGTTCAACGCCGACGTCTCCCGCAACATGCCGTGGAGCTTCAAACCCGACGAACATCAGACCGTCGTCAATGTCGGCCAGCAAAAATTGATCGCCTATCACGCGAAGAACAAATCCAAGGTTCCCGTCGCGGGCACGGCCATCTACAACGTCACGCCCGACAAGGCCGGGAAATATTTTCACAAGACCCAGTGTTTCTGTTTCGACCGCCAGGTTTTGAAGCCCGGCGAGGACATGCAGATGCCCGTGGTGTTTTTCATCGACCCGGCCATCGAAAACGACCGGGATATGGAGGATGTAGGCACGATTACCCTGTCCTATACCTTCTTTCCCGCCGATTCAAAGGAGCTTGATGACGCGCTGGAAGCCTTTTACAATGCAGGCGAAACTGTTATAGAAGCGCCGGGCAAAGCCCCCGCCATTTCCAATTAGGGATAATATTCATAATGTCTGACCACGTCGAATACGGTACCACCGGCAAACCTCACCCCTACCACCTCGTCCGCCCGAGCATCTGGCCGCTGGCCGGGTCGTTCGCGGGAGGCCTTCTGGCGCTGGGCGCGGTTCTGTACATGCACGATGTCGGCTTCGGCGGCATCAAGATCGGCCTGCTTGGCCCGATCGTCGGCCTGCTCGCCGTTCTCGCCGTCATGTTCTACTGGTGGAAAGACATCATCTTCGAAAGCGTCACGGAAAAAGTTCATAACGGGATCACGGAAGTCGGCCTGCGCTTCGGCATGGCGCTGTTCATCTCGTCCGAGGTGATGTTCT
>CAYPCP010000102.1:0-6297 GCA_964409255.1 uncultured Pseudobdellovibrionaceae bacterium | reverse complement strand
TCCGCGATCAACGCTTCGACACGCGCCGGAATTTCCGACGGCGCGGCTTTCAACGCACCCATTACGGTCGTGATCAAAGCATCTTTTTCATTCACATGATCCATCAGCGCCTTGCCGACAATCGCTTCGATACGGCGGATACCGGCGGACACGGCACTTTCGGAAACGATCTTGAACATGCCGATATCGCCCGTGCGCTTCACATGCGTGCCGCCGCACAGTTCGACGGAATACGGAATGTTCGAACCGGCGGCGCGCGGCGTGCCCATCGACACCACGCGCACTTCATCGTCGTATTTCTCACCGAACAATGCGCGCGCACCGGATTCGATGGCTTCATCGAGCGGCAACACGCGCGTGACGACTTCGGTATTCGCACGGATCTGGTCGTTCACCTGTTCTTCAATCGCGCGGAGCTGGTCCGGCGTGATTGCGTTGGGTTGCGACACGTCGAAACGCGTGCGGCTGTCATCCTGCAAGGAGCCTTTCTGCGCGATATGGTCGCCCAGCGTCTGGCGCAGCGCTTCGTGCAGCAGGTGCGTGACAGAATGGTTGGATTCAATCGCCGCGCGGCGATTCTTATCGACCGACAGGCGCGCTGCGTCACCCACCTTCACCTCGCCGGACTGCACGGTGCCGATATGGGACCAGAGCTTGCCGACTTTTTTCTTCGTGTCGACGACGGAGAATTCACCGGCGGCGCCTTCGCTGATAATCGTAATAGCACCGCTGTCGCCGACCTGGCCGCCGGACTCCCCATAAAACGGCGTCTGGTTGACGACGATCTGACCTTCCTGACCTTTGGTCAGTTTTTCGACCTGTTTACCACCGGAGACGATGGCGACAACACGCCCTTCGGATTCCTTGCGTTCATAGCCGAGGAATTCGGTCGGGCCGTTTTTGTCGAGAATGTCGAACCAGAATTTTTCGGTGCCGGTATCGCCGGACCCGGCCCAGCTTTTGCGGGCTTCGGCCTTTTGTTTTTCCATGGCGGATTCAAAACCGGCCATATCGACGCCCAGCCCTTTGGCTTTCAACGCGTCGGCGGTCAGATCCACCGGGAAACCATAGGTGTCGTACAATTTAAACGCCACGTCGCCGGAAAGTTTCTGCCCCTGCCCCAGCGACGCCGTTTCGTCGTCGAGCATTTTAAGGCCGCGGTCGAGGGTTTTCTTGAAACGCGTCTCTTCGTTTTTGAGCGTTTCGGTGATCAGCGCTTCGGCCCGCTTCAGTTCCGGATAGGCCGCCCCCATCATATTAAGCAGCGTCGGGAACAGGCGGTACATCAACGGATCGCGCGCGCCGAGCAGGTGCGCATGACGCATCCCGCGGCGCATGATACGGCGCAGGACGTAACCGCGCCCTTCGTTCGACGGCATCACGCCGTCGGCGAGCAGGAAGGCGGAACAGCGCAGGTGGTCGGCGATGACGCGGTGGCTCGGCGCCTGATCGCCGTCGGGCGAAACGCCCGTGAGATCGGCGGAATGTTCGATGATCGAACGCAAGAGGTCGATATCGTAGTTCGACGTCTTGCCCTGCATCAGCGCGGACATGCGTTCCAGACCCATCCCCGTGTCGATGGACGGTTTGGGCAGCGGCTTGCGGACCGGCTTGCCGTCCGGGCCGGGTTCCTGTTCGAACTGCATGAAAACGAGGTTCCAGAATTCGAGGAAGCGGTCACCATCTTCGTCCGGCGAACCCGGCGGGCCGCCCTGCAGCTTGTCGCCCTGATCGTAAAAAATTTCCGAACACGGGCCGCACGGGCCGGTATCGCCCATCTGCCAGAAATTGTCGTCGGTCGGGATGCGGATGATTTTATCGTCGCTGAAACCGGCGATCTTTTTCCAAAGCCCTGCGGCTTCTTCGTCGGTGACGTGCACGGTCACCAGCAATTTGTCTTTCGGCATGCCGTAAACTTTGGAGACGAGTTCCCATGCATAGGAGATCGCTTCTTCCTTGAAGTAGTCGCCGAAGGAGAAGTTGCCGAGCATTTCAAAGAACGTGTGGTGGCGGGCGGTGTAACCGACATTATCAAGGTCGTTGTGCTTGCCGCCGGCGCGCACCGATTTCTGCGCGGTCGTCGCGCGGGTGTAGGGACGTTTTTCGGCGCCGGTGAAGACGTTTTTAAACTGGACCATCCCGGAGTTCGCGAACATCAGGGTCGGATCGTTCTGCGGGACCAGCGGGCTGGAGGGCACATGCTCGTGACCGTTCTTTTCGAAGAAGTTCAAAAATTCCGAGCGAATGTCATTCACGGTTTTCATTTATACGTCCATCATCTATAACCAATTGAAATCACAGTTAATCCCAAAGGGACCCCCGGATGCAAGAGCTACTTTCACTGGCCAGCCACCTCGCCGACGAAGCGGGAAGCGTTGTCCGCCGCCATTTCCGCCAGCCATTCGACGTCGAAAGCAAAGACGACGAGACGCCCGTCACGGTCGCCGACCGGGGGGTGGAAGCCGCCCTGCGCCAGATCATCGAACGGGTCCGCCCGGACGACGGCATTCTGGGCGAAGAATACGGCACGAAGGACAGCAAAAACGGCCTGACCTGGGTGCTCGACCCGATCGACGGAACGAAGTCTTTTATTATCGGGCGCCCGACCTTCGGCACGCTGATCGCGCTGTGCCGGGATGGCGTTCCCGTGCTCGGCGTCATCGACCAGCCGATCGCGAAGGAACGCTGGATCGGCGACGGGACGCAGACAACATTCAACGGCGCGCCGGTGCGCACCCGCGCGTGCCCGTCCGTCAGGCACGCCGTCGCCGCCGTGACCAGCCCGCGCCAGGTGCCGGACCTGTGGCCCAAACTATACAAGGAATGCAAAGCGATGGTCTGGGGCGGCGATTGTTATTCGTTCGGGCTGATGGCGAACGGATGGGTCGACATCTGCATTGAAAACATGCTCGCGCCGTATGATTTCGCGGCCCTGATCCCCGTCATTACCGGCGCGGGCGGCCATGTCAGCGACTGGAACGGCAAGCCGATCACGCTGACATCGGACGGCAGCCTGATCGCGACGGGCGATCCCGCATTGAAAGATGATGTGCTGAAGCTTGTAAAAGCCTAACGCGCGTCGGCGAAACGCACGGTGTCTTCGTCCTGCGCCGCGTAACGGGCCCAGTTGCCTTCCACGACGGCATCCAGCGACGGCGTCGGCTGTTGCATGCGCATCGAATATATCCAGTAATTCGACAATACACGTTCGACGAAGGCACGCGTTTCCGCGTAGGGAATCGTTTCGATAAAGAGCAGCGGGTCTTTTACCTCGCCACGGACGGATTTCCATTTCGCAAGCTTGCCCGGACCTGCGTTATACGCAATCGCCAGCGACAGAAGGTCCTGCCCCACGCTCGGCTGGCGCAGCAGGTTTTCGACGTAGGTCTGGCCGAGTTCGAGATTGACCGACGGATCTTTGAGCGCGAGCACGCCCTCCCCCTCTTTCGCGCCGGCGACATAGCGCGCGGTTGCCGGCATCAATTGCATCAGACCCGTCGCGCCGGAATTTTCGTTTTCGGCGGCGGCATTAAAACGCGATTCCTGACGGATCAGGGCATGGATCAACGCGCGGTCGATGCGGTAACCGCTTTGCGGCTCCCACGGCATCATCGGATAAAGCGCGGCGTCGTAGATGCGTTCCTTGTCCGACATGACCGTGCCGAGCTTCAGCGCCAGCGCCGGAAGATTATGCGTTAGCGCATAGGCCATCAACGCTTCGTTCGCGGATTTATCCTTTGCCTTGTCGCCGTGGCCCAGTTCGCTTTCGGCGAGCGCGATTTCACCCACGCGGATCAGCGCCGCGGCGCGTTTACCGGCAGCCTGCGATTCAACGCTGCGTTCGCGCGAGGAGGTCAGTTCCGGCGCGTCCCAGTCGAACGTGAAATCATGCCCCAGCGCGCGCTGCGCGATCAGGCCATAGAATGTGCGTTCATACCCGGCGGATATTTTAAGCCATTTGCTGATGTCCTTGTGATGGCCCAGCTTCATGTGCGAACGTGCCGCCCAGTAGGACGCGGCGGAGATCATCCAGCCGGAAGCATAGGGCGACGTCGCCGCCGTTTCGAACCCCTGAATAGCGCGGTCGAAATGGCCGAGCTGCCAGTTGGCCAGACCATACACCCAGCCCGAGATCGGCGCGAACTTGCCGGAGCGGCGGAACGCGGCGGCGGCGTATTTTTCGGCGTCGTCGAATTTCGCGACATACAGATAGCCGGAGGCAACAACCGCCTGAAGCCCGTCATATTCGACGGAGTCGAGATAGCGCGCGCCGGAATCTTTTCTCAGCATCGACAGCGCCTGTGTCGGTTCGTCGTTCTGGACATGCCTGCGAATGGTGCGCGTCAGGTTTTCAACCGCCTTCGTCTGGTCGGCGGTGCGTTTCGTCGTGGTCTTGTAAATTTTCTTTGCCGGGAACGCGCCCGCACTGTGCGCGGCCACGATGTAGTTTTTCGACGGCGGCTGTTTTACGCCCTCACCCGACGGCGCGCGCGCAGAGGCGAGTTTGTAAATGCGGTCGGCCTGCGGATGATCGGCGTAATGCGCCAGCCAGTCTTTGAGTTCGGAGAACTCCGCGCGGTAAGCGGTCGGGTGCAGATAACGCTGCGCCAACACATGGCCGAGCAGCACGCCGTTATCGAGATCGCTGATCAGGACGTTGGCCTTGGCCATGTCGCCGGCATCCTGGGATGCGAAGATCTGGCGGTAGAGCGTTTCATCGCGGGTGGACATCGCCCCCTTGGCGGCCAGACGCGGAATGGCCGGGCTGGCGGCAGCAGGCTTGGCCGTCACGGCGGCAGCGGCATCACCCGAGGGCTTGCGCGGCGGCAGCGGGATATCGAGCGCGCGCAGGGTGCCGGTGGTGTCGTTGCCTTCGAGGATGGCGGCAGGCTGCGCCAGCGGTGGTTTCGCAGGCGGCAGCGGCACGCCGCTTTCGGCCAGCACGGTTTGCGCCAGACCCATGCCCAGCAGCAGAACCGACCCCGAAACCATCAGGCTGATCCGACGTCTAAATCGTGTTCGCATAATGGGCAGACTATACAGAAGCGCTCTGGCCCTGTCTAACTGCCCGCCTTTGATAGACATAATTACCGCCGTCTTGTTTTGTTATCGATTATTCAAAAGCGGGTGTGGATATATCGTGTATAACCGCGCACGTCAAATATTTATGACAATACACGGGGGCGAAAACAGCCTGTTTTTAACGCTTATCTGTTTGATTTTTATATTAAAAATGACGTCCTTCAGTTCGTTCGTCATTTTTTCGCGCAGGGCTGCCCCGGGCGGGGTTTATAGCCGCATTAGGAATATAGTCATATATTTAAGGGGAAAAGTCAAACAGTTGAAAAACGCCAAGAAACCACGACAGCCAAGGTTTTTGCGGTAACGCTTGGCGCCTTGGCGTCCTTGGCGTTTAGGAATGCCTGCGGCGATCAAAACGTTCGTTATTGAAGACCCATGTCCTTCATTTTCGCCTGCAGCATGAGCATGTCAGCCCAGACGGCTTTTTTCTGCGACGGGGTGCGCAGCAGGTAGGACGGGTGATAGGTGCAGATCGCCGGAATGGATACGGCGCCCCCGCCCGCGATGCCATCGGTCTGCGGCGTGAAGGGATGGAAGGTGCCGCGCAATTTGGTAATCCCCTCGCTCCGCCCCAGCAGACCTTTGGCCGCCACCGCCCCGCACAGGATGATGAGTTTCGGTTGGGCCAAGACGATATGGCGTTCGATGAAGGGTAAGGACACCTCTACCTCTGCCGGGCTGGGCGTGCGGTTGCCGGGCGGGCGCCAGTTGAGGATGTTGGAGATATAGATCGATTGCGCAGGATCTTCGGCGGTGCGCGACAGGCCGATGCATTTGACGATCTTGTCGAGCAATTGCCCGGACGCCCCGACGAACGGACGCCCGATGCGGTCCTCGTCCGCCCCCGGCGCTTCACCGATCAGCATGACGGGCGCACCGGGATTACCGTCGGCAAAGACCATCTGGGTCGCGGTCTTTTTGACCGAAAGCCCGTCAAACGCCGCCAGCGCGGCACGCAATTCATCAAGGGTTTGGGCGGATCTGGCCAGTTTTTCCGCCTCCAGCCGCGCAGCGGCGGCGCCCGGCACATCGAGGGCGGCAGGCCCCGCCGGTTCGTTCATGGCCATGGGCGGCAGCGGGTCATGCGCGGGCACGGCGCGGCGGTTTTCAGCAACCGGCGCGGCATCGCGTTTCGGGATCGCGGGCATGGCGGTGCGATCTTGCGGCGCGTCAAGAAGGGCTTCGTCGACACCCATGTCGAGATACCATTCCAGC
>CAYPCP010000101.1:0-6316 GCA_964409255.1 uncultured Pseudobdellovibrionaceae bacterium | reverse complement strand
ATCTCCCGCACCAACTTCAAATGGGGGGTGCCGGTCCCGGGGGATGAAAATCATGTCATGTACGTCTGGCTCGACGCCCTGACGAATTACATTACCGGTGTAGGATATCCGAATATCACCTCGGAATCGTTCAAGAAATTCTGGCCGGCGGATGTCCATGTCATTGGCAAGGACATCATCCGTTTCCATTGTGTGTACTGGCCCGCCTTCCTGATGGCGGCCAATCTGCCGCTGCCGAAGAAAGTTTTTGCGCATGGTTTCATCAATGTCGACGGGCAGAAAATGTCGAAGTCTGTCGGCAACGTCATTGCGCCCAAAGACCTGCTCGACGCGTTCGGCCTCGATGCCACGCGTTACATTCTGATGCGCGAAGTGCCACACGGGCAGGACGGAAACTTTTCCTATACCCATGCCGTCCAGCGGGTGAATTCAGACCTCGCCAATGGTCTGGGCAACCTTGCGCAGCGTACGCTTTCCATTATCGCCAAAAACTGCGATGGGAAACTGCCGTCGCCGGGCGCGTTGAGCGCGGAAGACAAGGATATTCTGGCCCACGCGCATGAACGTATGGTGCCCGCCGTACGGGCCGAGTTCGAGCAGTTCCGCTTTAACCGCGGCCTTGAAATCATCTGGAAACTGGTCGCCGATGCCAATGCCTATATCGACGTACAGGCCCCCTGGGCGCTGAAAAAGACCGATGTGGCGCGCATGGAAACGGTGCTGTACGTCCTTTCGGAAGTGATCCGCTGCCTGGCCATCGTCGTTCAGCCGATTGTGCCGGAGAGCGCGGGCAAAATGCTCGACCAGCTTGCCGTGCCCGCCGATGAGCGCGACTACAGCTTTATTTCGGCGAGCCATGCCCTGAAGGGCGGGACGGCGTTCCCCGCGCCGCAAGGTGTCTTCCCGCGCATACAGGCGGAAGAGAAGGTGGCCTAGAAAGGGCTTGCCCATGTGGATCGACAGCCATTGCCATCTCAATCACGAAAACGCCGGTCCGTCGGGCGCGCCGGAGGAGCTGGTGGCCCGGGCAAGGGCCGCTGGCGTGGAAGGGATGCTGAATATATCCACGATGATATCCGGAGACTTTTCCACAGTTCTATCCACAGCCAAGCAGTTCGATAATGTCTGGTGTACAATCGGCACGCACCCGCACGACGCTAGTGTCGAGGGTGAAAAAGCAATCACGCTGGAACAGATTATTGAGCGCGCGAACGCCGAAGATAAAATAATAGGGATCGGTGAATCCGGTCTCGATTATTTTTACAACCATTCGTCGCATGAGGATCAGGAAGCGTCCTTTCGCAAACATATCCGCGCCTGCATCGCCACCGGCTTGCCATTGGTCGTGCATGCCCGCGATGCCGATGCCGATATCATTCGCGTTATCCGCGATGAAGGCGGGCAAAAAGCGGGTTTAAAAGGGGTCATGCATTGTTTCAGCTCCGGTCCACAGCTGGCGCAGGATGCGTTGGAAGAGGGGTTCTATATTTCCTTCTCGGGCATCGTAACATTCAAGAAATCCAAGGAATTGCAGGATATCGCCCGGACCGTTCCGCTGGACCGGATCCTGGTGGAGACTGACGCTCCATTCCTCGCACCTGAACCGTTCCGCGGACGGGTCAATGAGAGCGCTTATGTCGTTCACACCGGCAAGTACCTTTCAAATCTTCTGGGTGTTGATGAAAAAGACATTGCAACACACTCAAAAAACAACTTTTTCTCGCTTTTTAATAAGGCAAAAACTACATGAAAAAGGGCGTTTTGATCATCCTTGGCTGCGGTAACTCGGCGGGCGTTCCGGCGATTACGAATTGGTGGGGAAAGTGCGATCCGAACAATACGAAAAATAGAAGAACGCGCGCATCCGTTGCCGTTGTGACGGAAAATTCAACGCTGATCGTCGATACGGGCACTGACTTTAAGTCTCAGTTTAATCGAGAGAATCTGGCGTCTGTGGATGGTGTTTTCTATACGCACGCGCACGCGGATCATGTTCACGGAATAGATGATCTTCGATCGCTACAACGCTTGAAAAAGCATACTTTTCCTGTGTTTTCGAATGAAGAAACACTCGCGGAGATTGAGCGGCGCTTTGATTTCATGTTCAAAACGACCGGAAAAGGCTTCTATCCGGCGGTGCTTGAATCGCACCGGATCGGGGCTGGCGAGCGTCTGGTCGTGGGTGATATAGAGGCCCATATTTTCGTGCAGGATCACGGCACAACGACAACGCTGGGCCTGCGGCTTGGCAATGTGGCGTATTCAACCGATATGAAGTCTTTGGACGATGCGGCCATCGACACGCTGCGCGGTATCGATACATGGGTTGTCGATGCCAACAGTTATCATGACCGTGCAAACATCGTTCATGCGTGTATCGAGGATGTCATCGATCTCAACGCGCGCATCGGCGCCAGAAAAGTTTTCCTCACGCATCTGCCGCCGATGATGGATTACGCCACGCTTGTGGATGAGCTGCCGGATGGCTATGCGCCGGCCTATGACGGGCTGCGGCTTGATATAGAATGGTGATCGCGGCACGCCGGGCTTTGTAACGGCCCGGATACAATGGCTGAAGATATCATGTTATTTCCCATAATATATATTATCACATCAGGATTAGGGGTTGAGGCCCTGTAAAATGACCCATCCCTCCAGCCCCAAAAGCGCCGAAAACAAAGGCATTCCAGCGTTCAAAACAAGCGTGGAAAAACTGCTCTGGGTGATGGCGCGCCTGCGCGATCCGGCTGGCGGCTGCCCGTGGGATCTGGAGCAGGATTTCAAATCCATTGCGCCGTACACGATTGAGGAAGCGTATGAAGTCGCGGATGCGATCGACCGTGGCGATATGAGCGATCTTAAGGAAGAACTTGGCGACCTGCTCCTGCAATCCGTCTATCACGCCCAAATGGCCAGTGAGCAAAGCCTGTTCGATTTTGACGATATCGCGGCCGCCGTGGCCGAGAAAATGATTGCCCGCCACCCGCATGTCTTCGGCGATGTCAGCGCCGCCAATGCCGAGGATGTCACCCGTATCTGGGATGCGCGTAAGGATGCCGAAAAGCCGGCCGTGGAAAGCGATATTTTTGCCGGCGTGACGAAGGGGCTGCCGGCCCTGTTGCGCGCCCAGAAACTCCAGAAAAAGGCTGCCAAGGAAGGCTTTACATGGCCCGATTCTACGGCTGCCTGGGCGAAGGTTGAGGAAGAGTATCGGGAGGCGCAACAGGCCCTCCGGTCCGGCGATAAAAACGCCATCGCGGATGAGCTGGGCGATCTCATGTTCTGCCTTGTGAATGTGGCGCGTCTCGAAGGCCTCGACGCGGAGGAAATCATGCGCAACTGTAATAACAAATTTGTCAATAATTACAACAAGATGAAGTTGTATCTTAAAGTAAAAAATGAAGATATTTCGACCCTGAATCTGGCTCAAATGCTTGCCGCCTGGAAGGCCGCAAAAGCGCGTTAAGGCGCAGGATTCTGCGGTTTTTTGTTCTTTTTCGCTTAAAAACGATCGAAAAAGGGGTTTGAAACATCCCTCTTTTCACCCCTAAAACGGGGTAAAAAGACGTCAGAAAATGGGTGTGAAAACAGCCCAAAAAATACCCCGAAAAACCACTCCCCCCGCGCCATTTTTGTGAGGCCCCCCGGCCTATGCGCCTTCGCCCCCTCATCCGCAGAAAACATAGTGTTTCAGCGTTTTTGCACATACATCGGGGGGGCCTCATTTTTTGATCCGCAAAACAGGCGCGATTTTAGCCCCCTTTCGGGGGTGTTTTGGGTGCCGGTTTTGGGGCGAATTCAGGGGTGTCTTTTTAGTCCGAGTTCGGGATGGTTTCAGACCCGGTCCGGCGCGGGTAATTTATCCAGAACCGGCATCACAAACTGGTCGTACAGAACGGGCCAGAGCGTGGGCGAAACGCTGTTGATCAACCCGCCCCATTCATCGCCTGGACGGTAGGTTGTCTTGTCCCATTTCAGGGTCGTGCCCCCGGCTTCGGCGACCAGCAGGCTGCCGGGCAGATGGTCCCACGGCTTGATGCGGGTATACATCGAAAAGGCGCGTTCTTCGCGCAGCAGCGCCAGGTAATCCATCGCAGCGCAGGCATAGGTCTTGAACGACCGGATGGCCTCCAGCCGCGCGTCGATGACCGGCTTGATGGCCTTGGGAAGAAATTTTCGCGCCACGAACCCGTCGAGGTCGCTTAAAGGACGCCCGTCAAACTGTCCGGAAAAACGGATGCGGTTTCCGTCGAGGGTCGCGCCCGCGCCCTTTTCGGCGATGCCCATATGCCCGCCCGGAATGTCGTAAATCCACCCGGCGACCGTTTCGCCGCCCGTGACCAGCGCGACCATACAGCCGAACAAAGGTGTGCCGGCAGCAAAGTTCGATGTGCCGTCGACCGGGTCGATTACCCAGACCGGGCCGTCATGGGTGCGCAGGGTGTCGATGCCGATGGCGCCCCTGGAAACGGCTTCCTCACCGACGACAAGCGATCCTGGCAGGTAATCGAGCAGGATTTCGGTAAGCGCGACCTCCGCCTCGATATCGGCCACGGTGACAAGGTCTGTGGGGCCGGATTTGGTGCTGATCTCATGCGCCTGCAATTTCTGAAAACGCGGGATGATTTTGTCTGCGGCGACCGCGCGGATAAATTCGGCGACCTTGTCGCTATTGACGACACCAACGCTCATGCGGCTTGCTCCTCATCCGGATCATATCCGAAATGGCTTTTGAATTTTGCGATGTCGCCGGATTCGATATGGATGGTCAGATGCACCGTTTCGGCGTCTTCGCGTTCCAGTATCTCGCCGTGGTCGTATAGCCACGCAATCGCTTTTCCGGCGCTGTGCGGCAAGGTGAAGCTATAGGTGCGGCGGTTGCGCGCGATATAGGCGTCGACGGTTTCAAGCAGGGTGTCCAGCCCCTCTCCGCTCAGCGCGGACACGGGCATGACGGTGCCATTCCCGCGCGCGGTGTCGAGGATATGGTCGCGATCGTCCCCGTCGAGCGCATCGATCTTGTTCCAGACTTCGAATACGCGCTCGTCTTCCTTATAGGTGACGCCCAGCTCACCCAGAACGTCGATCACGTCCTCACGCTGTGCATCGGTGTCATGGCGCGAAATATCACGGACATGCAGAATGACATCTGCTTCGAGAACGGCTTCGAGCGTTGCGCGGAACGCCGCCACCAGCATTGTCGGCAGATCGGAAATAAACCCGACCGTGTCGGAAAGAATGGCTTCCTGCCCGCTGGGCAGCGTGATGCGGCGGAGCGTGGTGTCGAGCGTGGCGAACAGCAAATCCTTGGCGAACACGTCCGCGCCGGTAAGTTTATTGAACAGCGTCGATTTTCCCGCGTTGGTGTAACCGACAAGGGCGATAACCGGAAACGGCACTTTATCGCGGGCCTTTTTGCCGACTTCGCGCGTCTTGCGCACGGCCTCGATCTCGCGCTTGAGCATCGCGATGCGGTCGGAAATAATCCGCCGGTCGAGTTCGATCTGCGTTTCCCCCGGGCCGCCCATGAATCCCCCGCCGCCGCGTTGGCGTTCAAGGTGGGTCCATGATTTCACAAGGCGCGATTTCTGATATTCGAGCGCGGCGAGATCGACCTGAATGCGGCCTTCCTTCGTCTGCGCCCGCGCGCCGAAAATTTCAAGGATCAGGCCGGTGCGGTCGATGACTTTCGCGTTCCAGTCTTTTTCGAGGTTACGCTGCTGAACCGGCGAGAGGCTGTGATTCACGATCACGATTTCCGGTTTAACATCGGCGATAATCTGGCCGAGACGTTCGGCGTGGCCTTTGCTGAACAGATGTCCGGGGGTCGGGTTTGCGATCTTGACCGCTTCGGCATGGACGACATCCATGTTGATGGCCTGCGTGAGCGAGACGGCTTCTTCGAGCATGTCTTCGACATCGCGAATGGCATTGTGTTCTTCGCTTTTAAGAACGGGGTGAATGACCACGGCACCGCGTGCGGCGGTGTTGTCTTCCCCCGTCCCGCTGTCGCTTTTGTCAGGTTTCATTTAAGCCCCGGCGGAGGCGTCCTTGCTGTCGCTGCTGCTTTCTTCTTCATACAGATGAAGCGGGCCGGACGGCATGATCGTGGAAATGGCATGCTTGTAGACAAGCTGCACGTGCGATTCACGGCGCAGAAGAACGCTGAAATTATCGAACCACGTCACAACGCCTTGCAGTTTCACGCCATTAACGAGAAAAACCGTTACGGTGTGTTTCTCTTTGCGGATTTTATTGAGAAAGACGTCCTGTACGTTTTGTGCTTTTTCCGGCATTCTTATTTTCCTTAATTATT
>CAYPCP010000100.1:0-6396 GCA_964409255.1 uncultured Pseudobdellovibrionaceae bacterium | reverse complement strand
GCGGTGGGAATGTCGATCCCGGATTCGATAATCTGTGTCGTCAGGAGAATATCATACTGCCCGTCGTAAAAAGCGCTCATCCGGTCTTCAAGATCGGTGGGCGTCAATTGTCCGTGCGCCGTGACGATCTTCACTTCGGGCACAAGTTCTTTCAATTGCTCTTCCACATCGCGCAGGTCGGAGATGCGCGGGCAGACATAGAAGGTCTGGCCGCCGCGATAACGTTCCCGCAAAATCGCTTCCTTGATGACCAGCGGATCGTACGGCAGCACGAAGGTGCGGATGGCGAGGCGATCCACCGGCGGCGTGGTGATCAGCGACATGTCCTTGACGCCCGTCAACGCCATCTGCAGCGTGCGCGGAATCGGCGTTGCGGTCAGAGTCAGCACGTGAACGTCGGCTTTCAGCTCTTTAAGCTTTTCCTTCTGCTTCACGCCAAAACGCTGTTCCTCGTCGACGATAACAAGGCCGAGCTGAGGGAATTTAACATCGGTCGCAAACAACGCATGCGTGCCGATGACAATCTGCACGGACCCGTCGCGGATGCCATCCTTTGTCAATTTCGCGTCCTTCGTGGAAACAAGGCGCGACAATTGCCCGATGCGAATGCCCGTCCCTTCGAAGCGCTTGACGAAGTTATTGTAATGCTGCCGGGCGAGCAGCGTCGTCGGCACGGCCAGCGCCACCTGCATCCCCGCCATCGCGGCGACATAGGCGGCGCGCAGGGCGACTTCGGTCTTGCCGAAGCCGACATCACCGCACACCAGCCGGTCCATCGGACGCGGATTATCCAGATCCGCGATCACGGCGTCGATGGAGCGCAGCTGATCCTCGGTTTCCTGATACGGGAAACGCGCGGCGAAGGTGTTATAGACATCCTTCTCGATATTCATGCGCTGCGCCCGGTGAAGCTCCCGCTGGGCGGCAATTTTCAACAGCCCTTCGGCCATGATCATCAGGTCTTTCTTGACCCGCGCTTTCCGTGCCTGCCATCCCGCACCGCCGAGTTTATCCAGCTGCGTCACGCCTTCGTCAGAACCGAAACGCGTCAGAACCTCGATATTCACGACGGGGACGAACAATTTGTCACCGCCGTCATAAATGATTTTCAGACAATCATAATGCGTTCCGGCGGCTTTCAGCGTTTCAAGCCCGTCAAACCGCCCCACGCCGTGGTCGATATGCACGACCAGATCGCCTTCGTTAAGAGACGACACTTCCGTCAGGAAATTATCGGCCTTCTTACGCTTCGACGCGCGCCGCGCGAGACGGTCGCCGAGAATATCCTGCTCCGTCAGCACGGCAAGATCGTCAGCGATGAAACCATGCTCCAGCGGCAGGATGCCGATCCCCGTCTGCCCCGCCTTTAATTTCGCGATAGAAGACGCATCGTCACAATCCGTCAGGCCCGCCAGCCCGGCATGCGACAGCATGGTTTTCAGGCGGTCTTTCGACCCTTCGGAATAACACGCGATCAGAACTTTGCGAACCGCGCCGATCGCGTGAACATGCGCCTTTACCGCCCCCAGCACATCACCGTCCGGCAGCGCGCGGATATCGGCAAAATCCCGCCCCTTGCGGGCGCCCGCATCGTCGCTTCCGTCGGGCGCGCCGAAGGGGGAAAGGCTTTTCGTTTCATGCGCGGCGAGAATGGACGCCCACTCCCCGTCGCCGATATAGAGACGGGCGGGCGCCAGCGGGTGATACACCGCCCCGGTCAGGGACACATCGCTTTTCTTTTTCTTCGCGGCCAGTCCTGCGGCCTGCTCCAGCGTGCGGCGCGCTTCGTAAAAATCCTGCACCTGCGCCATGCGTTCTGCGCGCGACTGCAATCCATGGGTATCGAATATAACGGCGGACGGCCAGGCGTAATCGAAAAGCGTATCCATGCGGTCGTAAAAAAGCGGCAGCCAGTGATCCATGCCGTTATAACGGCGCGCTTCCGACACCGCCTCATAGAGCGGGTCGCCTTCTTTGACCGCCCCGAACGTTTCGCGATAGGCGGCGCGGAAACGCTGTATAGAAGGATCATCGAGGAAAAATTCCGTGACCGGACGCAAAACAAAATGGTCGAGCGTGCGGTCGGTCAGCTGCGTCAGCGGATCAAAGCTTTTGATGCTTTCGATGTCGTCGCCGAACAGGTCGAGACGCAAAGGATTGTCGTATCCCGTCGGAAAAATATCGACGATGCCGCCGCGCATGGCGAACTCGCCTTGTTCACGTACCGTGTCCGTGCGGTTATAGCCGTTATTAACAAGGAAACCGAGAAGCTGGGTTTCTTTTAACGTGCCGCCTTTCTTGGCTTCAAACGCGGCGTTATCCAGCGCCTCTTTGGGCATCACACGCTGGACGGCGGCATTCACGGTCGTCAGCAGCATGCGCGGATAGCGGGCCTTGTCCCGTTTCCATGACAACAGCCCCGTCAGGGCAGCCACACGCCGCGCGACAATATCCCCGTTCGGGGAAACGCGGTCGTAGGGCAAACAATCCCATGCGGGAAATTCGATGGCTTTCACATCCGGCGCGAAAAAGGACAGAAGATCCTTCATCTCCGCCATGCGCGCATCATCCAGCGCGATATGGATCAGGATTTTATCGTCGCGCGCGAGATCGCGCGCCCGCGCCGCAAGAACGCGTGCGTCCTGTCCCGCCGGAGCGCCGAAAAGCGTATCCTTCGCGGCCGGGCTAGGCGTCTGGGGCGGCGCGGCGGTATGCGGCATAGTCATGGGTTAAAAGCCTGCTGAGAACCGGGTTGAGAAGATTGGCCGGCGGCACTTTCTGACCCGTGATCCAGTCATAAATGTCCGGATCGGGGTTATGAAGAAGCTCTTCATATAAATCAAGCTCCTCCACCGTAAAACCCGGCACGTTCATATCGGCAAACGACCCCATAATCAGGTCCATTTCCCGCGTCCCCCGGTGCCAGGACCGGAAAATGAGACGCTTGCGGGTGTTTTCAAGGCTTTCTTCTTTTGTCATGGTGTTTAAAATAGCGATAAATGTGAATTTTAAAAGGCCTTTAGACCCGTTATGCCGCGTCCTTTTGACCTCGACCCGCTGTTTCGCGCCCTCACCGCCCTGCCCGGCGTGGGGCCGAAAAACGCCAAGCTGTTTGAAAAGCTGATCGGCGGCGGGAAAGTCGTCGATCTTCTCTGGCATAAACCGGTCGACTTCGTTGACCGACGCTTCTCGCCCAAGATCAAGGATGCCCCGAACGGCGTAGTCGCGACGCTGGAAGTGCGCGTTGAAAAACATGTTCCCAACGCCCGCCGCGGCCTGCCTTACCGCGTGCGCTGCACCGACGGCACGGGCGCCATCGACCTCGTTTTCTTCAATGCGCACAAAGACTGGATCAATAAACAATTGCCGCTGGGTTCGGTCATGCTGGTCAGCGGCAAGGTCGAATATTATCAGGGCGTCGCCCAGATGGTTCACCCCGACGGCATCGCCAAACCCGAAGACCGCGCCAGCCTGCAGACGGTGGAACCCGTCTACCCCTTGACCGCAGGGCTGACGAATAAAGCCGTACGCAAGGCGGTCCTGGGCGCTCTGGAAATGGTAACGCCCCTTCCCGAATGGCAGGACGCCGCCTTTAAACAAAAAAATAAATGGCCTGACTGGCACAAAGCCGTCGAGGCATTGCATCATCCCGCCAGCGAAAAAGGCGTATTGCCCGGCCATCCCGCGCGCCAGCGCCTTGCGTATGACGAGTTCCTTGCCAATCAGCTGGCTCTTGCCCTGATGCGCCGCGCCGCCCGCAAGGTACATGGGCGCGCCTGGCCCAATGACGGTCACTTGAGAAAAAGAGTTCTAAGCGCATTGCCGTTCAATTTGACCGGCGCCCAAAAACGTTCGATCGAAGAAATCGACAAGGATATGCACGAACCGCTGCGCATGATCCGCCTGCTTCAGGGCGACGTCGGCAGCGGGAAAACCATTGTCGCGGTGATGGCGATGCTGAACGTCGTCGAATGCGGCGCGCAGGCCGCGATCATGGCGCCCACCGAAATTCTCGCGCGGCAACACGCTGAAAGCGTGAAGCCTTGGCTGGACGCAGCAGGCATTCCCTTCGTTATTCTTACCGGACGTGACAAAGGCAAAGCCCGCACCGAACTTCTCGCCCGCATTGCGAATGGCGATGCCAAAATTGTTATCGGCACGCATGCGCTGTTTCAGGAAGACGTGGCGTTTTCCGACCTCGGCCTTGCCGTCATCGACGAACAACACCGTTTCGGCGTGCATCAACGCTTGAAGCTCTCATCCAAAACCAAAGGCACGGATGTGCTGGTAATGACGGCGACCCCGATTCCGCGCACACTGACCCTCACCGCCTATGGCGATATGGAAGTCAGCCGTCTTGATGAAAAGCCGCCAGGCCGCAAACCCATCGACACGCGCCTTATTCCAAAGGAAAAGGTGGAGGAAATGATAGAGTCCCTCACCGCCCCCCTGCAGAAAGGCGCGCGCATATACTGGGTTTGCCCCCTTGTAGAGGAGAGCGAGATGCTGGACCTCGAAGCCGCCACGGAGCGTTACGATATTTTAAAGGCACGTTTCGGCGACCGCGTCGGCCTTGTCCATGGACGGCTCAAGCCGGAGGAAAAAGACGACGTGATGGCGAAGTTCGCGCGCGGCGATTTGTCGATCCTCGTCGCGACAACCGTGATCGAAGTCGGCGTAAACGTGCCCGAAGCCTCCATTATGGTCATCGAGCATGCGGAGCGTTTTGGCCTCGCGCAACTTCATCAGCTGCGCGGGCGGGTCGGAAGGGGATCGGCGAAATCTTTCTGCTTCCTGCTCTATACCGGCCCGCTCGGCCAAGCGGCAAAAGAGCGCCTTAAAATGATGCGTGAAACCGAAGACGGGTTTCTGATCGCCGAGAAAGACCTTGAACTGCGCGGCGGCGGCGAGATCCTCGGCACCCGGCAAAGCGGCCTGCCGACTTTCCGTCTGGCCGATCTGTCGGCGCATGCCGAGCTTCTGGCGGCCGCCCGCGACGATACAAAACTGATATTATCCAAAGATCCCGAGCTGGAGACA
The DNA here is from genome assembly GCA_964409255.1 of uncultured Pseudobdellovibrionaceae bacterium. Classification (GTDB taxonomy): domain Bacteria; phylum Pseudomonadota; class Alphaproteobacteria; order Micavibrionales; family Micavibrionaceae; genus CAYPCP01. Next base: position 1,356 of record CAYPCP010000100.1, on the reverse strand, counting down.
GATCGCGGCAAGGCATTGAAAACATTGCTTTATTTATTCGAACAGGATCAGGCGATCGCCAATCTGCGCGCCGGTTGACGTTAACCATACATAAATTTGCGCTTTAACCCCGAAAACCCTTATAAATAGGTACATTTTCAGGAGTTTGTTATGGCTATTGGTTTCAGCATATTCGGCGGTAAATTCGATTCCGAGACGCGTTCTCAGGAAGAGACCAATATACTAACCGCCTATCTCGACAGCCTTACTGAAGAGGAAAGAAAAAAGCAGAAAAAGTTTTTTGACGATCTCTCCACTGCTCAAAAAAATTATATCAGCTTTCCCGCTTCCCATACGCCCGCATACGCCGAAGCGCTCAAAAAAATTATTGATGAGAGTGTCATCGCACGTCAGAGCATTGCGCCTCAGTATGGCCGCCTGAGCCCGAATTGGGGCAGATATACGCTCAACAGCACAACCGGCTCCGATCTGGAAATCACCGGGAAATCGGCGACGATAAAAGACGGCAAGAAACTGACGGCGGAAAAAGCCCACGCGCTCGCCATGGCCATCTACCTCAACCCTCGCGCCAAAGGCGGCGTTTATCTTCAGGGGACGGACGCAGAAAAACAGATTCTTCAAGCCGCGCTGGATAAGGTTATCGCGCTTAATCCCGATGGGCCAAAAATCGAAATCAAAAACCGTGTCGAAATTTCCAAGAAACCCGACCCATCCAATAAGAAATCTGACCCGTCGAAAAAGGGAAAAGAGGCCGTATGGCCGCCGATGAATTACGACGGCAGCGCACCGATTAAAAAGGAAGTCCTCGATCAACTGAATGCAGATCATGGTATCGCTGCAAAAATTTACAAAGAAATTACGAATCTCCTTTCCATGGGCGATCCCATTGAAAGCGATCAAGACATTCTGGATTTTTGGAAAAACAACACCAAAGAGCACGAAGTCATTACAAACAAAGCGACCGAACTCGCAGCGTCCGACAGTACGCTTGGCAAAAAAGTTGAAGCTTCGCCCGCAGACGTAGAAACCCCATCTAACGACGCAAAGGATTCAGATAAAAAAGACGCACAAGATGTCAAAATTTCTGACAATCTGATGAACGACACTTCAAACGAACCTGCAACCGGGGAGAAGATTGTCGAAGTCAACGATATCCTTGGCTCTAAACCCGCGAAAACGACCGACTCCCGTAGCTCGAATAAACTAGCGTCATGTTCGAGTACATTCAATGACACAAAAATCGAATCTCTGGTCCGTGCCAGACCGAGGGAAGATCTGCTTCAGAGCGTCGGGAAACATATCATCTCCGCACAGAAGGCAACCGTGCCCTTTATCATGGCATCGTTCCCCGAAGTA
>CAYPCP010000099.1:0-6431 GCA_964409255.1 uncultured Pseudobdellovibrionaceae bacterium | reverse complement strand
GTGTCGCCACGAACGGACCGATCCGCTTCACCCTCAACGGGCGGCAGGTGACGCCGCAAAGACAATTGCCCGAGCTGCGCGACATTCGCGTGAGCCGCGATCAGGTCGAATTGAAATGGTACGATGAACAGACCAAAACCGTGGTGCCTGTGCGCCTGCGCCCGCAGCAGCGCTTCAATCTCGACACCCTCGATTTCATGCAGGGCGGGGCAGGGACGCCGCCCGCCGCGCCGCGGCCCGAAAGCCAGTCTTCCCCCGCCGAATGGGACATGGATGAGATGTGGCAGGATGAGGTGATGCTGTGGAATCTTCTGGACGGGGATGTTCCCTAATCGCTTGATATCGCTGGCTCGCCGCTTTAAAACCAGTTCTTAACACTTTGAAAATAACGGGGATTCACATTCCATCCCCAATCTGTTATGATTCTTTATCCACAGGGGCCGTCCGGCACCTGACCCCGTTCTCTTTCGGAATGCATTTATGACCCGCCTGGTTAAAAAGATTCACGCCGTCCCGTCGCTGTCGCGCGAATATAACGCGCGGGGCCGCCATCCGTTGCAGGGCATCAAGCGCGTCTATAACGAAGATTGCGATCATGCGGGGAATGTCCGTTTCGGCGTGCCGCTGGCGGCGGTGGCCGTAATTGCGGGCGCGTTGTCCTATGCGCTTGTTGAAAAACCGCGTCCTTATTACGTGGCGCCTGCGACGCAGACATCCGCCGTCGCGTTGAGCGCTGTCGAACCGGCGGCCGGCGGGCTGAAAGCGCCCGAGCCGATCGTGAGCGATGGCGGCGAACTTGTCATGGACATGTCGCCCAGCCCGATGAGACGCAAGCTTATCACCGTCAACGATCTGGACGATTCCGGCATTCTTGCCGACGAAGCGGGGGCGCAGGCCACCGTTGTTTACGACGACTCTCTGCAAAAAGAAATTCCGTTCACGCCATCGGATCTGGCGGCAACGCCGGTGATGGACCGCGATGCTTATTACAGCGCATCGTCGGTATCGCCGGTATCGTACCGCGCGCCCGAAAGCGCGGCGAGCCGTTCGGTCACCGTTCAGAAAAAAGCGGATGCGCGCGATATCAAATCCATGCTGGTGTCCGCGGACCGCGCATTGTCGATGGGGCAGTATGATTCCGCGATGGAATTGTATGAGGCGCTGCGCAAGGATCATCCGGATAATGTCCGCGTTCTGATGGGGCTGGCCGTCGCGCAGCAGCGTTACGGTCTTGATGAGGCCGCGCAGCATACATACGAAAGCGTTCTCGCGCTTGATGCGAACAATACCGAGGCGACGGTGAATATGCTGGGCCTCATGAAAAACGACCGACCGGAGGAAGCGTACCAGACGCTCAGCTCGCTTTGGGCGAAAAACCCGCAAAGCCCGGCGATCGCCGCGCAGCTTGGCCTGATCAGCGCGCAGATGGGTAAGGCCGACGACGCCATGCGGTATGTCGGCATTGCCGCGTCGCTGGAGCCGCACAACGCGGGGCACCTTTACAACATGGCGGTGATCACCGACCGCAAGGGCGGACGTGGCCGCGCGATCGAGCTGTATGAAAAAGCGCTTGAAATCGATGCGGCGTATGGCGCCGGAAAATCCGTGCCGCGCGATATGATCTACGACCGGCTGTATTATCTGCGCCGCCTGTAATCCTTGGACGCTTTCTTTCTTTTCAAACTGACCTGCGTTGCCGTTATCGGTCTGTGCGTCGGCAGCTATGTGGCCGCGCTGGTCTGGCGTTTGCCGCGCGGCGTAAAAGGCGCGCGATCGGCGTGCCCGTCCTGTGGGCACAGGCTGGGGGCGCGCGATCTGGTGCCGGTTTTTTCATGGATCGCGCTGCGCGGGCAGTGCCGTTATTGCGGCGGGCGGATCGGGGCGCATTATGCGCTGATCGAAGCGGGGGCCGCGATGCTCTTCGCCGCTGTTTACCTTTACCTGTGTTTTGAAAATTGACGAAACGCCGGACATGGCACAGACTGTCCTTGTCTTTTAACCGGGAGTTCTTCCGTGGATATCAAACAGCTTCTTCGCCAGACCAGTGACAGCAAGGCATCCGACCTGCATCTTTCGCCCGGTAATGCGCCGATCATCCGCGTGCAGGGCGCTTTAAAGCGCCTTTCCGGCGATACGCTGACGGGCGAGGTCATCCGCGCCATGCTCACGCAGGTTATGTCGCTGGAACAGCGCGAAATCTATGAAAAGGAACTGGAGCTGGATTTTGCCATCGCGCTCGAAGGGATCGCGCGTTTCCGTGTGAATGCGTTTCACACGCTCAACGGCCCGGCGGCTGTGTTCCGGACGATTGCCGCCGCGGTTCCCACGATGGAACAATTGAAACTCCCCGCGATCCTGCGCCGTTTTGCGGGGTTGGAACGGGGGCTTATCCTTGTCACCGGGCCGACGGGCAGCGGGAAATCGACGACGCTGGCCGCAATGGTCGATTACATCAATTCGACAACCGACAAGCATATCCTGACGATCGAAGACCCGGTCGAATATATTCATACATCCAAGAAAAGCCTGATCAATCACCGCGAGGTCGGGCGCGACACGCATTCCTTCGCCCGCGCATTGAAAAGCGCGCTGCGTGAGGACCCGGACGTTATCCTTGTGGGGGAGATGCGTGACCGTGAAACCATTTCGCTCGCCCTGACGGCGGCGGAAACCGGGCACCTTGTGCTGGGCACGCTGCACGCGTCTTCGGCGAACAAGACCGTAGACCGTATCATCGATGTTTTCCCGGAAGGGGATAAGGAGATGATCCGCGCCATGTTGTCGGGTTCGCTGCAGGGCGTGGTCTCCCAGACGCTTTTGAAGCGTGCCGACCGGACGGGCATCACCGGGGCGTTTGAAATTCTGGTCGGGACCAACGCGGTGCGCAACCTTATCCGCGAAAATCAGATCGCCCAGCTTTATTCGATTATGCAGACCGGGTCCAAGTACGGCATGGTCACGATGGAAGAATCCATAAAAACGTTGGTCAGCAGCGGTGCCGTGGATGCCGAGGAAGCCCGCGCGGCGCTGGCCCGCGTGACCGAGGAGGGGGCGTTTGAAAACACGCCGCCGGCAGGCGCGCGCGGCGGCGGAAGCGCCGGTGGCGGCGACAGCTACGCTTTCTAGGCAGGCCAGCCATTCTATTTTGTGGAAATCGGGCCGTTCTGGGCTTATCATAATGCCAGTGATTCGTTTTCCCGCCGTTCGGCATTCTGTTCTTACCGCTTATGATGATTAAAAGCCCACTGTTCCGGTCCAGTTCGCTGCGCGCGAAGCTTATGCTTTGCCTGTGTACGGCGCTGTCCGTGGGGCTGCTCACGGGGTGCGATCTTTCCCGCAATTACACGAAGGCCGACCGTTCCGGCGACATGGATGTGCAGGATTACCGCGATGCGCTTGCGCAGCGTCTGCCCGAAGCCGAGAAAGACCGTACGGGCGATAAAGGTGTTCCCGATCTTCAACCGTATATCGCTTCGCCGTCGGCCAGTGGAAAGTCGATGCCGCTGGTATCCGTCACGGTCAATCAGGACGTTCCGCTGCGCGACGTGCTGTATGAGCTTGCGCATCAGGCGGAATATGACGTGGAGCTTGATCCGCGCATTGCCGGGTCGATCATTTTTACCGCCCGCAACCGTCCGCTGGATGAAGTGGTGGATCGCATTTCCGAGATCGCCGGGCTTCGCTATAAATTCGGTGACGACATGATGCGTGTCGAGCTCGACACGCCGTACCATGAAACGTACAAAATCAATTACCTCGCCTATGTGCGTACCAATGAAAGCTCGGTCAGCAACGATATCTCCGTGGTGTCCGGCGAGGGTGCCGATACGGGGTCGAGCTTTAAGGCCACATCGAAAAGCGAAGCGGATTTCTGGGGCGAGCTTGAATCCAACCTCACGCAATTGATCGGTGGCACGGAAGCATCGACCGTTTTGACAACGCCGACGCTTCCGGTAACGCCCGTCTCCGGCGAAGCGCCGCCGCCGCTCCAATCCGTTGTCGGCAGCATTCCGGCGAATATCGAACCCGCCGCGGGCGAGCCGATGACCACGCCGCCGGAAACGCCCGCGCGTTTTTCGCTCAACCGCCAGGCCGGTATCGTTTCCGTTTACGGTCCGCAGCGTTTGCAAAAACGCGTGGGAACGTATCTGAGCGACCTGAAAAAATCCGTGACCTCTCAGGTTCTGATCGAGGCGAAGGTTCTCGAGGTTTCTTTGCGGGATGAATTCTCCGCCGGTATCGACTGGAGCACGGTCGGCCTGTTCGGCGGCGAGGGGTTGTTGCAGCTCAGCTCTGTCGAAGGCGGTCTTGTGCGCGGCATTCTCGATCCGGCGACGGGGCCTGTGACGAATTTCAAATTCTCTCAGCAGGGCAATGATTTCACCGCCGTTATCGATGCGGTATCGCGTTTCGGTACGGTGCATGCGCTGGCTTCGCCGCGCCTGACGGTTTTGAACAACCAGTCCGCCGTTCTCAACGTCGCGCAGAACGAAGTTTATTTTGAAATCGACATCACGACGACGACCAACGACAACGTGTCGCAGACCACGGTCGATAGCCAGATCCGCAACGTGCCGGAAGGCGTGATCATTAACGTCCAGCCGTCGATCGATCTGGACGATGCGAAAATTTCCATGGCCGTCCGCCCGACCGTGACGCGCATTACGGGTTTCCGCAACGATCCGGCGGTGGCGTTTGCATCGGCCAATCTGCCGGAACCGATCCAGTCGCAGATCCCGGTCGTCAATGTGCAGGAATTCGATTCCGTCATTCAGATGAACAGCGGACAGGCGATCGTTATGGGCGGCCTGATACAGGACCGCACGGTGTCGGAACAGAACGGCGTTCCGGTGCTGGGTGAAGTGCCGCTGGTCGGCGCGCTGTTCCGTAACCAGCAGGACCAGATTCAGAAAACGGAGCTTATCGTTCTGTTGAAGGCCACGATTGTCGAGGGCGGGAACGCCGTCCACGCGACCGATAAAGATTTGTACAGAGGATTTTCGCAGGACCGCAGACCGTTCGATCTGTAATCCGCGAAGTGCGTAAACCAAGGGAAGAGGAGATATACCATGTTTAACAATACAGATAATCGCCGGGGCGAAGCGGGTTTTACCCTTATCGAACTGGCTGTCGTAATGATTATTATCGGCCTGCTGATCGGCGGTATCCTGAAAGGTCAGGAACTGATCGCCAATGCACAGGTCAAGGCAACGGTCGCGCAGATTAAAGCGATCGACACGGCCATCATGACGTTCCGCGACAAATACGGCGCGTTGCCGGGCGACCTGCGTAACGCCAGCACGCGTCTGCCGAATTGTTCGGCGGCGCCGTGCAATACGGACGGTAATGCCGATGGGCGCATTAACGAAGCGGGCCTTGGTATCTGGCCGGCAATCGACGCGGAAGAAGCGGTTGCGTTCTCGCAATTGTCGGCGGCGGGTCTTCTGGCCGGTGTGCAGACGACGAGCACGGCTGTGGGTTACGGTCAGACCTTGCCGGAAGCCAAAATCGGCGGCGGTTTCATGATCGGTTATTCAACGGGCAGCGCCAATGCCAGCGGTATGGGAGCAACGATGCCGGCCGGTCATTATATCGTTCTTAACGGCGCCGCCGCCAACGTCGGTGCAGAGACGGGCCCGCTGCGCGCCATTCAGGCCGCACAGATCGACCGCACGATTGATGACGGTATTCCGAACAGCGGGACGGTACGTGTCGTGAGTGGCACGAACGGCTGCTCCACGGGCAATGCCTATAACGAGTCCAATGAATCCGCCGCTTGTGCGCTTTATATCCGCATCCTGAATTAAAGCACGGAAAAGAGATGTGAAAAGCCCCGCATATTGCGGGGCTTTTTTATTACGCGGCCTTTTTGGTCAGGGCCGAAAGAAGATCCATCGGCAACGGTAAAACTATGGTGCTGCCTTTGGCATTCGTAAATTCGCCCAGCGTGCCGAGATAGCGAAGCTGCATCGTTTCCGGGCGCTGCGCGAGAATTGTCGCGGCCTCGTCGAGTTTCTGCGCGGCCTGCAGTTCCCCTTCGGCGTTGATGATCTTGGCGCGGCGTTCACGTTCGGCCTCGGCCTGTTTCGCGATGGCGCGGACCATGGTCTGGTCGATATCGACGTGCTTGATTTCGACGTTCGTCACCTTGATGCCCCAACCTTCGGTCTGGGCATCGAGGATCGCCTGAACATCCGTGTTCAGCTGTTCGCGGTTCGAGAGCATTTCATCCAGTTCATGCTTGCCGAGGACGGAGCGCAACGTCGTCTGGCCCAGCTGGCTGGTCGCGATGCGGAAATCCTCGACGCGGTTGATGGCGTGGGCGGGTTCGACGACCTTGTAATAGACCACGGCGCTGACCTTGACCGATACGTTGTCGCGGGAAATGACGTCCTGCGGCGGGACGTCTTCGGTGCGCACGCGCATGTCGA
>CAYPCP010000098.1:0-6913 GCA_964409255.1 uncultured Pseudobdellovibrionaceae bacterium | reverse complement strand
CCAATTCTTTAAATCCCACTATGGCTAAGTGATCATCTTCCAGCTCTAGTTCTTTTTTAAACTTTTGAGATATTTCTAAAATTTCTTCGGCACTTGAGAAACGAACATCTGTTAAGTCGTTTATCATTATCGCCATCATTTCTGCGTCGGCGTTGTTTTTTTCTTCATGGGTGGTGAGGTGGCTCACAATATTTTTAAAGAAAGAATCACTATCAATTTTTTCTTTTTTATCAATTATCGAGAAGATGGCTGTGTGGTTTTGTACCCGCCATCTTGATAAAAATCCGGAGAAAATTTTTCTGTTCGATATACGCAGTTGAATGCGACCGATATCGAGACCCGCGAGGACTTCGTACATCACGCTCGCGACTTCCGCGTCGAATGAAATCGGCAGGTTGTCCACGTTGATGATGTCGATATCGCATTGATAGAATTCGCGCATGCGGCCCATCTGTGGACGCTCGCCGCGCCAGACGCGCTGCATCTGGTAACGTTTGAACGGGAACACCAGATCGTTGAAATGCATCGCGACGTAACGCGCCATCGGCACGGTCTGATCGAAATGCAGGGCGAGGCGCGCCTCGCTCTTTTCATTCTCATCCTTGTGCAGGCGTTCGATGACGTAGATTTCCTTATCGACTTCGCCTTTGGCGGTCAGAACATCGAGTTCCTCGACGCTGGGCGTTTCGATATTGCAGAAACCGTACGATTCAAAAACGTCGCGGATATGATCGAACCATTGCTGCTCCACCAGTCGTTCTTCGGGGAGCCATTCGGGGAAGCCGCTAATCGGCTTGGGTTTATAGATTTTACGGTCAGAGGACATGTGAATTTATTAAGTCGTATCAAGGCGAAAGTCGAATGAAGATTTATACATTGACATAACATTAGTATTTTTTATAGGGTCCGCCCGCAACCCGTGTTCTGGAGAAATGCGATGGGCCTTAAAATCACCGCTGCCTTTGTTACTGCTGCCGTTCTGGCTACTGCTGGCATCCGGCATGCCGTGTGGCCTGCGCCGCAATGCCTGCTGCGCGATGTGCAGGAACGCTACAAGACGACGGAATTCGGTCAATGCCTGCACGCGATGCATCGGGAGGTCGCCGATAAAGGCGAGGCGGACAAGGCCGGCAATATCCGCCGTGTTGCCGGTTTCTACGGCGCCCCGATTGACGCGCCCCGTCCGTAGGTGCAGGGCGGGCGCATCGTCTTCCGGTTATGCGCGGGATGATTTTTTATCGTTGAGGTGGAAAAGGCTTTCCAGCCGCGCGACCAGGGCTTCGGCCAGTTCGTCGGCGTCGGCAATGGTCATGGCGCGGGAATAATACCGTGTGACGTCATGGCCGATCCCGATGGCCGAGAGCTGAACCTGCCGAAGGCCCTCGATCCACGCGATCACGGTGCGCAGGTCGCGTTCGAGGATATTGTTGGGGTTGACCGACAGGGTGGAGTCATCCACCGGCGCGCCGTCGGAAATGATCATCAAGATTTTTCGTTGTTCCGGGCGGCGGGCGAGGCGGTTATGCGCCCAGACCAGCGCCTCGCCATCGATGTTTTCTTTGAGGATGCCTTCCTTCAGCATCAGCCCGAGATTTTTGCGCGTGCGGCGCAGCGGCGCTTCTGCCGCCTTGTAGATAATGTGGCGGATATCGTTCAGGCGGCCGGGATGCGCGGGGCGGCCGTTGGTGATCCACAGGTCGCGGGATTTCCCGCCTTTCCATGCGCGCGTGGTGAAGCCGAGGATTTCAACCTTCACGCCGCACCGTTCCAGTGTCTGCGCGATGATGTCCGTGCAGATCGCGGCGATGGCGATAGGGCGGCCGCGCATCGACCCGGAATTGTCGATAAGAAGCGTGACAACCGTGTCGCGGAAATCGGTTTCTTTTTCCTGCTTGAAACTTAAAGGCACGGTCGGGTTCGCGACGACGCGGGCGAGGCGGGCGGAATCGATATAACCTTCCTCGATGTCGAACTGCCATCTGCGCTGCTGGCGCGCCATCAGTTTGCGTTGCAGGCGGTGGGCGAGTTTTCCGACCACGCCTTGCATATTCGTCAGCTGTTGGTCGAGCATGTGGCGCAGGCGCGTGAGTTCGCCGGGGTCGGCCAGATCTTCGGCGTCAACGATCTCATCGAACGCGGTTGTGTAAATTGTGTATTTCCCGCCGTGACCGTCGGTGAATTCTTCGTCGTGGCGATTGCGTTGTTCGCCCGGGGCCTCGCCGTCGTAATCGTCGCTGAAGGTTTCGTCGCTGCGGTCTTCGCCGTCCATATAACTGTCGGAATCGGACAGGTCGGAATCCTCCGCCGTGTCCATATCCTGCTGACCGCCTTCGGGCTGGCCTTCGGCCTGTTCGTCGGCGTCGGGGGATGTGTCCTGTTCGGTGGGCTGCTGGTCGTCTTGCGTGTCGGCCTGCGTGTCATCGGGGCGTTCGCTGCCATCCGAGAGCATGTCGAGCGCAGCCATAAATTCCTTGGCCTTTTTTGCGAACGCCTTTTGGTCGTTGATCAGCGGCTTGAGGTTGTCGAGCCCGCCTTTGCCGAGTTTGCTTTCCACCCATGGTTTCCACAGATTGACCAGCTTGTCCGCATGCGCGGGCGCATCTTCGCCGGTCAGCGCCATGCGCGCGAGGACGTGGACGGCATCGGCCGCGTTGGAATCTTCGCGCACGTCCGCCGCATTGAAATTCAGCCGCCGCGCCTTTTCATCGAGAAGCGCGTGCAGATTTTTTGCCACGCCGGGCATTTGCGCGGCGCCGATCGCTTCGACGCGTGCCTGTTCCAAAGCGTCGAACACCGTCGCCGCCGAAAGATCCAGCGGCGCGTTGCGGCGGTGATATGATCTGTCGTGATGTTTAAGGCGCAGTGCTTTCGCATCCGCCGAACCGCGCAGGAGCGCGCGCTCCTCTGTCGATAAACCTGCATCCGGCATCGGCAGGCGCGTGCGGATTTCATCGGCGGGCGAGGGACGGTCCGCCGTTTCGGTGGCGGCATAGGTGACTTCCAAAAGCTTCTTGCCCGCCACGGCGCGCAGCGCGGCGGCGGTCGCGTTTTTGAATTTTTCTAATGGGTCGTGATGGGTCATACGCCTGCCCTTACCGGGTTAATGCGTTGCCTTCGGCACCGATTTCAGAAGTTCAACCCCGAAACAGCGTTGATAATATTCCGCAAGGGTCGGCCATTCCAGTTCGTCGCATTTGTTAAGGAACGAGAAACGGAAGGCGAGATCGCGGTCGCCGAAGATGCGCGTGTTCTCGCCCCAGCTCAGCACCGTGCGCGGCGACATAAGCGTGGAAAGATCGCCGTTCATGAAACCCTGACGCGTCAGGCCTGCCATGCGCACCATCGCATCGACCGTGTCTTTGTCCATGTCCGGCATCTTGGCGAGGACGATTGCTTTTTCTTTTTCGTGCGGCAGGTAATTGAGCTGCACGACCACGTTCCAGCGGTCCATCTGGCCCTGGTTGATCTGCTGCGTGCCGTGATACAGGCCAGACGTATCGCCAAGACCGATCGTGTTCGCCGTGGCGAACAGACGGAACGCCGGGTGCGGGCGGATGACGAGGTTCTGGTCGAGCAGGGTGAGTTTCCCTTCGGCTTCCAGAACGCGCTGAATGACGAACATCACGTCGGGGCGTCCGGCATCGTATTCGTCGAACACCAGCGCGACGGGGTTCTGGATCGACCATGGCAGCAGACCTTCTTTCCATTCGGTGATCTGCTTGCCTTCCTTGAGGACGATCATGTCCTTGCCCAGAAGATCGATACGCGAGACGTGAGAGTCGAGGTTGATGCGCACACACGGCCAGTTGAGGCGCGCGGCGACCTGTTCGATGTGCGTGGATTTACCCGTGCCGTGAAAACCCTGCACCATCACGCGGCGGTTGTGCGCGAAGCCGGCGAGGATCGCCATCGTCGTATTGTGGTCGAACTGATACGTGGGATCGATATCCGGCACGTTCGGATGTTCGTCCTTAAAGCCCGGCACCTGCCAGTCGACGTCGAGTCCGAACGTCTTGCGCACGTCGAATTTCGTATCGGGGATAGTGGTGTATTTGCCTTCTTTCGTCGCGACTTTGGTAATGTCGAATGACGCGGACGTCAGGTCCTTGGCTTTGGGATTGTTGTCGGCCATCTTAAACGCTTACGGGGGTATGAAATTTATTTGTCGAGGCGGTCGAATTTCTCGTACGCCAGCTTCAATATCGTATAGGCCATATTGATGCGTTTGAGAAGCTCCTCGGCCTGCGGATCGTCCCGATTCGTGTCGGGGTGGTACTTCTTGGCCAGTTCCTTGTACCGCGCCTTGATGCCTTTGAGGTCGATGGGCGGCTCCAGCCCGAAAACGGCAAGGGCTTCAAATTCCGGCGTATTGCGGCTTTCGGTGGTGGAGCGGCCGCCTGCGGCTTTGGGCGGTTCTTCCTCGGTGAAGTTATAACTCTGCCACGCCGCGCGCTTGAGGGCTTCGGCGGTCGCGCCGTCCACGTCATACCGCCATGTCGGGCGGTCGCCGTAAAGGCTGCGCATCATATGTTCCTGCACTTCGGCTTCGTTCATGCCGGAAAAGAAATCCCACGCCTTGTTATATTCGCGCACATGGTCGAGGCAGAATTGGTAATGATCGGACAGGGCGCGGTCCTTGGGGGCTTTATATTCCCCGTCGCAAGGGCAGCCGGGCATGTCGCAGGCGCGGGTTTTGGACCGGGCTTTCTTGGCGTCGGCAAACTCGGGAGACTGCGGTTTCAACTGGATTCTAGGCATATTCTTACTATTATGAAGCCTCGCGCGGCGGCACACAAGCTTTGCGCAGACGCCGAAGGGGGAGAGATATGACGATGGAAAACCGGATCAAGACCAAGATAACCGAGAAACTGGCGCCTTTGGCGCTGGAGGTCGAAAATCAGAGCGCCCTTCACGCGGGCCATGCCGGGGATGACGGGTCCGGCGAGTCGCATTTTCATCTTATAGTTGTGTCCGAGGCCTTTGGCGGAATGTCCCGCGTTGCACGCCATCGCATGATTTTTGAGATCCTCGCAGAGGAGATGAAAACCGTGCATGCCTTGTCTATCATGGCCTACAGCCCGTCCGAGGTTGAATAATACACACCAATATCACGTTGTGGTTGCATAACCGGATAACCTGATTATACTTACGGTTGTGTGCGCTATGTATTGTTGTATTCAACCATAGGGATTAAAGGGGCAATAATGCAGGACGCGACCGTCGCCGATCTGGACGGCAATAAAAGTACACTGGTCTCCCGTAACATCACCGTTCTGGGGCGCCGCACGTCGGTCCGGCTCGAACCGGAAATGTGGCGCGCGCTGCGCGATATATCGCTGCGGGAGCGCTGCACGATCCACGATCTGTGCTCGCTGATCTCGCTGCGGAAAAATGCCCATACGTCGCTGACTGCGGCGATCCGGGTGTTTCTTATGCTGTACTACCGCGCCTCAAGCACGGAAGAGGGGCATCAGCGCGCCGGCCATGGCAGCTTTGAAAGCATGAAAGTCCGCGCGGGACTGCCGCGCAGCTGGGAAGGGGGCAAGGGGAAGAAATCGACCGGGGGATTTTACGCCGATGTCCGTGAACAATCGGCGTAACGAAATTACAGGCGCCCCATGGCGAGGAATTTTTTACGGCGCGCCTTGCGGATGTCATCCGGCTTCCAGCCGTTCATCTGCGAGAGCGCTTTTTCGATCTGCGCCGCGACGCTGGCGATGGTTTCTTCACGGGCGCGGTGGGCGCCGCCGATCGGCTCGGCAATGATCCCGTCGATCACGCCCAGCTCCTGCAGATCCTGCGCGGTAAGGCGCAGGGCGGCGGCGGCATCGGCGGCATAGTCGGCGCTGCGCCACAGAATGGACGCGCAGCCTTCCGGCGAAATGACGGAATAGATGGAGTGTTCAAGCATGTAAACGCGGTCTGCGGTCGCAATCGCGATCGCGCCGCCTGAACCACCTTCGCCGATGATGACGGAGATGATCGGCACGCCGACTTTCAAACAGACTTCAATCGAACGCGCGATGGCTTCGGCCTGGCCGCGTTCTTCCGCGCCGCGGCCCGGATAGGCGCCGGCGGTATCGACCAGCGTGACGATCGGCAGCTGGAAATGATCCGCCATTTCCATCAGGCGCTGCGCCTTGCGGTATCCTTCGGGGCGGGCCATGCCGAAATTATGCTTGATGCGCGTTTCGGTGTCGTGGCCGCGTTCCTGACCCATGATGACAACGGAACGCCCGTTGAAGCGGCCAAGGCCGCCCGGCATCGCGTGGTCTTCGGAGAAGTTGCGGTCACCCGCCAGCGGCGTGAAATCCGTGATCATGCCCGCAATGTAATCGAGGAAGTGGGGGCGCTCGCCGTGACGCGCGACCTGGACTTTTTGCGCGGGCGTCAACTTGCCGTAGGTCTGCACGAGAAGCTTCGACACTTTCGATTGCATGCGCGCGACTTCTTCGCCGATATTGACGCCGTCGCCGCCCTGCACGTTGCGCAGTTCGGCAATCTTGCTTTCAAGTTCCAAAATCGGTTTTTCAAATTCCAGCTGGGCCATGTCCGTTCCAGTTTTTTAATGAAGGTATCTTGATATCAAATCAGGCAGGGTGTGGTAAACACCTCTGCCTGATTTTTATGTTCTTTATTATGGCTACTGACTAGCGGTTCCCGGCTTTTTTGGCCAGAGGATGCTTTTCGTCCACCGTTTTCTTGAGCTTGTCGCCCACGATGTGCGTGTAGATCTGCGTCGTCGCGATATCGGCGTGGCCGAGCATTTTCTGAACGCTGCGCAGGTCGGCGCCGCGGGACAGAAGGTGCGTTGCAAATGCGTGACGCAGGATGTGCGGGCTGACGCGTTCTTCGTCCATCTCCGCCGCGCGGGCGAGGTCCTTGAGAAGCTGCGCGAAGCGCTGGCGGGTCA
>CAYPCP010000097.1:0-6939 GCA_964409255.1 uncultured Pseudobdellovibrionaceae bacterium | reverse complement strand
GCACGGCGCGGCGGTTTTCAGCAACCGGCGCGGCATCGCGTTTCGGGATCGCGGACATGGCGGTGCGATCTTGCGGCGCATCAAGAAGGGCTTCGTCGACACCCATGTCGAGATACCATTCCAGCGCCGCTCTATGCGGGTCTTTGTGCGCGGTGGCCATCGTGCGAAAAAACCTTATATTTCTTTGTCAGAGGTCCTTAACTTCTATCCCTTAACCTGATTAAATACAACCAATCAGCCCGATTCAGCCCGAGGATTCCACAAGCCGATATGTCCCAGTCCGTCCGTTCCGACCGCGAAGCCATGGCGTACGATGTTGTCATCGTCGGCGGCGGTCCGTCGGGGCTGTCCTGCGCCATCCGGTTGAAGCAGCTGGCGATGGAAACGGGCAAGGATCTTTCGGTATGCGTGCTGGAAAAAGGATCGGAAATCGGCGCGCATCTTTTGTCCGGCGCGGTGTTTGAAACGCGCAGCCTCGATGAATTGATCCCCGACTGGAAAGAGCGCGACGCGCCGGTCAAAACGCCCGCGACGCACGACAGGTTTTTGTTCCTGACGAAGACGGGCGCGCTCCGGCTGCCGACGCCGCCGCAGATGAACAATCACGGCAATTACATCATCTCGCTGGGCGAACTTGGACGCTGGCTTGCGGCGCAGGCCGAAGAACTGGGCGTGGAAATTTTCGCGGGCTTTGCCGCCGCCGAAGTGTTGCACGATGAAAGCGGCGCCGTCATGGGCGTTGCCACCGGTGACATGGGCATTGGAAAAAACGGGGAAAAGACGCACGCATTCGAACCGGGCGTGGAACTTCATGCGAAGCAAACCGTTTTTGCCGAAGGATGCCACGGATCGCTGACCAAAAAACTCATCAAAACATTCGATTTACGCAAGGATTCCGACCCGCAGACCTATGGCCTGGGCGTCAAGGAATTGTGGGAGATCGACCCGGCGAAACACAGCGAAGGCCTGTGCATTCACACCGCCGGCTGGCCGATGGATTCCAAAACATATGGCGGGTCGTTCATGTATCACGCGGGCGATAACGTCGTGTCGATCGGTTTCGTCACGGGCCTTGATTACGCCAATCCGTACCTGTCGCCGTTCGAAGAGATGCAGCGTTTCAAAACGCATCCGGCGGTGAAAAAATATCTCGAAGGCGGACGCCGCATCGCGTACGGCGCGCGCGCGATTGTCGAGGGCGGTTTGCAATCATTGCCGAAACTGTCCTTCCCCGGCGGCGTGTTGATCGGCGATACGGCGGGCTTCCTCAACGTGCCGAAGATCAAGGGCAATCATGCCGCGATTAAATCCGGGATGATCGCGGCGGAGGCATTGTTCGCGGGCATTCACGATGCGCAGGCGGGATGGGAATGCGCAGGCTATGCCGAGGCCTTTAAAAAATCATGGCTGCATAAAGAACTCTACAAGGTGCGCAATATCCGCCCGGGTTTCCATTACGGTTTCTGGTTCGGTTTCATCCATGCGGCGTTTCAGACGCTGGGCGGATGGATGCTGCCCTATACGCTTAAAAACAAGGCCGATCACGCGCAGACCGGCAAGGCCGCCGATTACGCGCCGATCCCCTACCCCCGGGCGGATGGCGTTCTGACGTTCGACCGCCTCAGCTCCGTCCAGCTTTCGAACACCTATCATGAGGAAGACCAGCCCGCGCATTTGAAACTGCGCGACCCGTCCCTTCCGATCGCCGTCAACCTTCCGCTTTATGCCGAGCCGGCGCAGCGTTATTGCCCGGCGGGGGTGTATGAGGTTGTAAAGGAAGGCGAAAACGACAAATTCGTGATCAACGCCCAGAACTGCGTCCACTGCAAGACCTGCGATATCAAGGACCCGTCCCAGAATATCGACTGGACCGTGCCGCAGGGCGGCGGCGGTCCCAATTACCCGAACATGTGATAGAATGAGAGCGTGGGAATGAAAGACACATATCGCATGAAATACTGGCTGGGCCTCGTCCTCCTCGGCGTGATGAGCGGGCTTGCCATTGCCGATCAGGGTCCGGCCACGCAGGACCAGCTTAAAGTCACGACATCGCCCCTGCCCTATGTGCGCGAGACGCAGGCGGGCAATTATCTTGCCGGCCAGCACGCGCAGCGCGAGCAGGACTGGACCACCGCCAGCAAATATATGGGCCGGGTTCTGGATTACGACCCGGAGAATATGGAGCTGAAAAAGCGCTCCATGATTCTGGCCATGGGGTCGGGCGAGACGGCGCGGGCGATCGCCACCGCGCGCAAGATCGTGGCGACCGATTCCAAGGATGCGCTGGCGCTGCTGTTCGTCACGCTCGACGATTTCGCGCGCAAAGATTACAAGGCCGCGATCAGCAGCCTCAACGTCATGCCCGAAGGCAGCATGGCTGAATTCATCCGCCCGATCCTGACGAGCTGGGCCCGCGCGGGCATGGGACAGCTGGATATCGCCGCGCTCAACAATGACAGTCCGCTGCACGCGTATCACGCGCTGCTGATCGCCGATTATCTCGACAAAACCAGCGACGACGTGGAAGCGCAGGCCGACAAGATCGTCGCGCAATCCGCCGTCGATGCATATGAGATGGAAAAAATCGCCGACATCCTCGCCCGTCACGGCAAGGAAAAGAAAGCGTTGTCTTTCTACGACATCATCATCAAGGAACAGCCGGACAATCAGGCCGTTCTCGCCAAGATCAAGCAGATCAAGGACGGCAAGAAAACCATGCATGCGAGCACGATCCTGACCGCCGGAAACGGCGCGGCGGAAGCGATGTTCGACATGAGCCGCATCCTGTTCCGCGAAATGAGCAACGACAGCGCGATGGTGTTCACGCGCATGGCGCTGCACCTCAACCCCAGCCTGATCGAAGGGCGGCTTCTGCTCGCGCATATCCTCAGCCGCGCGGAGCGGTATGACGAAGCGATCAGGATTTATCTGTCGGTCGGACCGGACAGCCCGTATTACCGCGATGCGCGCCACAGCGCCGCCGACCTTCTCGAGCGGGACGGAAAATTCGACAAGGCGATCAGCTCGCTTAAAACGCTTTACGATGAAACGGGCGACGTCGAAGCCGTCATCCTGATCGGCGACCTGCAGCGCCGCACCGAAAAATTCGCCGACGCGATCGCATCGTACGATCAGGCGCAGGATATTCTCGGCGGCAAGGTCCCGGACACGTACTGGCATATCCTTTACGCGCGCGGCATGGCGTATGAACGCGTCGGCAATGATGAAAAATCGGAAGAAGACCTTCTCGCCGCGCTGAAATTCCGCCCGGATCATCCCTATCTCCTCAACTATCTCGGCTATAGCTGGGCCGATCAGGGCAAGAACCTGAAAAAATCGCAGGAGATGATTGAAAAAGCCCTCGCGCTGCGCCCCGACGACGGATATATCGCGGACTCGCTGGGCTGGGTTCTCTACCGCGTGGGCAAGTATAACGAGGCGCTGCCGTATCTTGAAAAAGCGGCCGAATTGCTTCCCTACGACCCGACCATCAACGATCACCTCGGCGATGTATACTGGCAGGTGGGACGCGTACTCGAAGCCCGCTTCCAATGGAGCCGCGCGCTGCATCACGCGGAAGACGCGGAGATGACCGCATCGATTCAGGGCAAGATCGATAGCGGCATTCCGATGATCGCGGCAAGCAAGGACGACACCCGCGAAGCCAAGATCGTCGAGCCGCCGGCGGCGGATGACAGCGCCGTCCCGCGTTAAGCCAAGCCACGCGCATGAGCATCACCGTTTCCGCGCCGGCCAAGATCAATCTGTATCTGCACATCACAGGCAGGCGGGAAAACGGATATCACGATCTGGATTCGTTCAGCACCATCGTGGACGGCATTGCCGACCGGATTACGATCGCGCCCGCACCGTCTTTAACGCTGACGCTGAGCGGCCCTTTCGCGCCGATGATTGCGAACGACGCGCCGCAGAGCAATCTGGCGGTACGCGCCGCCAGCGCCCTTGCCGCACATCTGGGACGCCGCGCCGATATCGCGATCGCGCTGGAGAAAAACATTCCGCCCGGCGCAGGCCTTGGCGGCGGATCGGCGGATGCGGCGGCGACGGTGCGCGCGCTGCTCGATCATTGGAACGCCATCGTCAAGGAAGACGATCTGCACGATCTTTTGCTTTCGCTGGGCAGCGACGTGCCCACCTGTTACGCGGGCAAGCCCGTCATCATGCGCGGCACGGGCGATATCGTTTTGCCTGCGCCGCCGATGCCGCGCCTTCCCGTCCTTCTGATCTGGCCGGGGAAAATGTCATCGACACCCGCCGCGTATAAAGCGTACCGCCCGCCGTTTAACCACGCGGCGTCCGTGCCGGCGCATTTCGAAGGCGCCGAAGATTTCATCGCGTTTTTGTCGCAACAGCAGAACGATCTTTACGCGCCCGCGCTTGGCGCCGTGCCGGAGATAAAGGATGCGCTCGATATATTAAACGCACAAAAGAACATCCGCCTCGCGCGGATGAGCGGAAGCGGATCGGCGTGTTTCGCCCTGTTCGATGATGAAGAAAGCGCGGCCGGGGCCGAAACGGCGATCAGCCGTTCCGTGCCGTCGTCTTGGTGGGTCCGGCGCGGCGTCCTGTCTGCTCCACATTGATCTTTTGCATACGATCAACGACGGCATCGACATCTTCCGGACCGATCTGCAACGATTTTGAAAGTTGCTTGATCGCGTTTTTCGCGTCCTGGCTGCCCTGATCGGCGGCAATCTTGTACCAGAGCAGCGCACGGTTCGTATCGGGTTCGCCGAGCAATCCGTTTTCGTAGATCAGGCCGAGATTATAGGCCGCTTCCATGATGCCGCTATTGGCCGCGCGTTCAAAGAACGAAGCCGCCATCGGCGCGTTATAGTCGGTGCCGATCCCTTCGATATACGCGATGCCAAGATTATATTGCGCTTCCGGGTGGCTGAGCGTTGCGGCTTCGCGGTACCAGTACAGCGCACGGTTCAGATCGCGTTTCACGCCCAGACCCTGATGATACAGGACGCCAAGGTTGTAACGCGCATTGGCGACGCCGTTATCGGCGGCCTCGCGGAACCACATCGCGGCGCGGTCGAAATCCTGTTTCACGCCGCCGTGACCGGCCGTGTAAATCGCGGCCAGATCGTGCTGCGCTTCGGCATTGCCTTCGAACGCTTTTTGTTCAATCGCCGCCACCAGTTTGGGCAGCGACGCATCCGGCGCGATACGCGCGGTAACGGAACCGGCCTTTTTCTCCGCCAGAACGGATTTGATAACGGCGGGGTCCTGCACATAGGCGACTTCGTCGAAATTCCGCATCGCCGCGGTCGGCGCGGGCGCAGCCGGTTCATCGAGTTCCAGCGCTTCAGTCACCGCCGGCGCGATTTCATTCAGGTCGGAAGCCAATTGCTCCGGATCTTTTTCCAGTGCGGAAAGAATTTCATCGTCGTTGTAATTGAGGACTTTTTCCGCGTTGGGCGTTTGCACCGTGTCGGCCCCATGCAGGTCTTCGACGATGGCGGTTTCTTCGGGTGCGCCCGCTTCGGGTGCCAGCGCGCCGATATCTTCCGCATCGGCGGCGTCAGCGGCGGCCTCTTCTTCAAACGTTTCAGTGACGATCGGTTGCGGCAGATCGGTCGCCGCGGCGGTTTCCTCCGCCGGAACCTGTTCCAGCGTGGCGGAGGGAGCGGCCGCTTTCTTGTCTTCCGCCACGATCGCTTCCCAGCGGTTTTCATCAAAATTAAGACGCGCCAGGCCGCCATTTTCTAGCAGCGCGATTTGCGGCACTTCGGGTTGTTGAACCTGATTGATCGCCCAGCCCAGCAGCAGCGCAGCCACAACCATCGAGGCCATGCCCGCGGATTGCATCTTCACCGATTTGCGGTACCACGGCGTGCCCACCGGATCGGAATCGGCATCGGACCACGCGGAAAGCTGGGGCATGCCGGATTGTACGGCGGCGCTTTGATCGGTGAGGAGAACAAGCGCGCGGGCGCGCAGGGATTCCTGCGTTTCCATCGCGATTTCTTCTAGCCGCTCGACTTTGCGCATCATGCGGGCTTTTTCCTGTCCGACCTTTTCGATCTGACGGTTGATCTGCGCCTGTTCGTTGGCGGTTTCATCGATGCGCTGGGTCAGCGCGGTGTATTTCGTGTCGTATTCGGAAATGCGCTTGTCGATCAGCGCCTGACCTGCGGCGGTTTTGACGAGTTTTTCTTCGGTATCTTTAAGAGTCTTTTCAAAACGGGCCTGACGCGCGGACAGTTCGTTTTCACCCTGCCCCTGCGTTTGAATTTTATGTTCGATGGCGAGGTACGCTTTTTCCGTGCGGCTGGTTTTATCTTCCAGCGCGTTGAGCGCTTTGCGGTATTCCCGCAGCTCGGCGAGGAGTTCGTAGCGTTCGGCTTCGCTGCGCTTGAGCTTTTCGCTGATCTGCGCGAGCGTGCGGACGATCTCAATCGAGCGACCGTCGGGCGCCGTCACATATTCCGTAGCCTCCGGTGGACGCACTACATGGACTCTGTCCGGAACGCGCTTTGATTTCATACGCCTACTCCCCCAACTTAAAGTGTCATATATATAACCGTGATGGGCCGACTATAGCGATTTTGTAAAATGACTCCAAGGCAGAAGCCCCCGCTTCCCCGACATATCCACAGAGGGGACGAGGCCCGTCCACCCCCTTGGAAAGCCTGCGAAAACGCCCCCGGCGGCGCGGAAATCCGGGGCGTTTAATAGGCCTTGCGTTCCGCCGTAATCTTGGGTATTTTCCGCCCCACGCTAGCCCCTTTCCCGGGGCAGGATTGGGGCGTCGCCAAGCGGTAAGGCATCGGTTTTTGGTACCGACATTCGGAGGTTCGATCCCTCCCGCCCCAGCCATTTCTCTCCTGTTCATACACACGAACCTCCTCTTTTAAAGAGGCATGACGGGCGTCATGAGGGGTTCGATCCCTCCCGCCCCAGCCATTT
>CAYPCP010000096.1:0-7293 GCA_964409255.1 uncultured Pseudobdellovibrionaceae bacterium | reverse complement strand
GTAAGCGAATTGATAATGAGGCCGTGGGCTCGCCCGGCTGAATCATTGGCGGCGACCAGGGCGACGCCCGTGCCGAAGCCGCCGAGCGCGCGGCGATAGTCCCCGGGATCGAACCCTGATGGCGCATCTGACGCCTGCATGCACGTGGCCTTAACCGTGATCTGCCTAAAACACCTCTTAATATGCCGGGAAGAATTCCGCCATGAGTGGCAATCAGCCAGTCGTCATCAAGAAGGTGAAGAAGGTGATCGGCGGCGGTCACCATGGCGGCGCATGGAAAGTCGCCTATGCCGACTTCGTGACCGCCATGATGGCGTTCTTCCTTCTGCTCTGGCTGCTCAACGTCACGACCAAGGAACAAAAAGAAGGTATCGCGGAGTATTTCGACCCGAACCCGAAAATCTCGGTCAGCGAGAGCGGCGCGGGCGGCATTCTCGGCGGCCTTACCGTTTCGCCGGATGGCGCGATGGTGCATACGACGCAGCCGATCACCACGCCGCAACCGACCAACCCTGCCCTCAAGGCCGGCGCGGACCCCTCGCAACTGGCCGAGGAGCAGCTGCGCGAGGAAATCCGCAAGCGTGAAAACGCCGAGTTCAAGGAAGTCGAAAAACAGATCCAGCAATCCATTCAGGAAAGCCCGGACCTCAAAGACCTTGCCAAGAACATCATGATGGACATCACGCCGGAAGGCCTGCGCATTCAGATCGTCGACCAGGACGGCAACCCGATGTTCCCGTCGGGCAGCGCGGAGATGTATGACAAGACCCGCGCCCTGATGGGACAGGTCGCCAAGATCATCAACAAGATGCCGAACGAATTATCCATCCGCGGGCACACTGACGGCGTGCCGTACGGCGCGGGCGCAAAATATACGAACTGGGAACTGTCGGCCGACCGGGCCAACTCCTCCCGCCGCGTGCTGATCGAGGCCGGTGTGCCGGAGAAGAAGATCAACAACGTCCTCGGCAAGGCCGACAAGGACCATATGGTGACCGATTCTAAAGACGCCCGGAACCGCCGGATCAGCATCGTTCTCCTGCGCGAGGCGCTGACCTATGAACAGGGCGCCCATCGCAGCACCGAGGCTATTAAGCGCTTGGAAACAGAGGGAAATCCGCTTTATAAGCGCAGCTCAGGCAGCGTGGAATTCCCTTAATTTCCCCGGGCCTTCCCATTTTTTTCCGAAAAACGCTCTTTTTTCCATAAAAGTACTTGCCACCCTGCTTAACTTTATGTTAATCATGCCTCCGAATTTCGCATTTATTTTTGGAGGAACTACCAATGGCAAACCTGATCGACATCGACAATAACGTAACCAGCCAGCTGGAAAGCAGAGGCAACCCCAACGAATTCTATGCAACGCCGATCGACATGACCGCGTTCGCCGACAGCACGTATAACATCAACGGCACGGGCAGCTTCTGGTCCGCCTTCTCGCTGGGCAAGATTTTTGTCAATGCATCGAACTTCCTGCGCACGACGCTTGGTTTTGGCCATGAAGTACAGAATGCCGTTGCCGTCGCCCACACCGCGATCGACGCTTTTGTCGCGCCCGGCTCCAACGGCCAGATCGGCATTTACGGCTCGCGCTTCGACGACCAGATCAATGCCGGCCAGTCCAACGCCACGCTTTCGCTTTCCACCTTTGACGGCGACGACCACATCATCCTGAGCCGCGGCGTTAACAACGTCGACGCCGGCGCAGGCCGCAACGTGATCGAAATCCCGACACAAAGCTTCGACACCAGCTCGGACGTTCGCGCCACGCAGCTTGACACGCTGCGCTTCCTTTCCGACCGTGAAGGCGCGCATGTGACGCAAATCACTCTTTTCAACAATGGCAACGGCAATTTCGCCATTCGCGTGACAACGGATTCCGGCTCTGCCATCAATATCCACACGAACGACGCGGTTGCCGCGCGTGTCGCCAAT
The DNA here is from genome assembly GCA_964409255.1 of uncultured Pseudobdellovibrionaceae bacterium. Taxonomy (GTDB): domain Bacteria; phylum Pseudomonadota; class Alphaproteobacteria; order Micavibrionales; family Micavibrionaceae; genus CAYPCP01. The sequence goes on along the minus strand of CAYPCP010000096.1, from coordinate 5,358 downwards.
TCTTTCGGCGTGCAACTGCCGAACTTGGAACAGCCGGTTGAAATCAACGGCGCGATCGGTCTTGGCGGTGTGAACGCCGTTCTGGACCGCGACGCGGGCCATTCCACGAAAATCGACCCGTCCCTGTTCTCCGTGCGTTATTCCGACGGCACGCCGAACGCGGGCGAAGCGCAATTCGTGGATGGCGGTCACGCTGTCGTCACCGAAGCGCGCGATGTCGTCGTGAATGACGGCACGCTCGAATTCCACGGCACCCACGGCACCATCTGGTCCAACACCTTCGTTAATGCTGACGGCACCGTCGACGGTATCGCCATCGGCAGCCGCGTCGACGCCGTTACGGTTGCCGGCGGCGAAAACGGCCCGCTCCATCTTAACGGAACCGCTTCTTCGGCATCGGCTCTCGTCTACGGCACGCAATATGACGACATCATCGATATGGCGAATGTCGGCGCATCGCAGGAGCAGACGACGTTCGGGCTTTACAAAGTCATCCGCCAGTTCCAGACGATCACGGATGAAAACGGCCAGCCGACGACGAACCCGGATGTTCCGGGCTTCCAGTGGTGGCAGGGTCAAATCGCGTCGATGGAAGGTCAGGGCCAGAATGGAATGCTCGAAGCCGCCAAGACGTTCATACAATTCATTCCGAACGCGCTGACGGCGACCAATGAACAGTTTGCGACGCAAATGTACCGCACCGTTCTGGGCCGTGAGCCGGAAGCAGGCGCGGTTGAAGCCCTTGTCAACCACATGAACCATATGGTTGCAACCAATGAGGGTTGGACGATTGATACAGCGCGCGCGCAAGCGTTGCTTAATTTCGTCAACAGCGGTGAAAACATGGACCATAACGGTCTTCGCGCCGAAGCCGAAGCATGGGGCGACGCCGTCAACATCCGCATGGGCGCACAGGCGATCATCAATGCGGGCGCCGGCAACGACTTTATCCGTGCCACGCTGGGCGATGACAATATCAATGGCGGCGCCGGTGCGGACATCATCGAAATCCGCATGACCAGCTACGGCGTCAAGAACATCTCTATTGAAGCCGCAGACGACGTCCGCTTCATCGACGACCGTGCCGGCAGCGCCGTCACGCGCGTTGAAATCTTCAACAATGAAGGTGCAACGTCGACGGTCCAGCTGACCACCGACAACGGCGCGATCATCAACCTGTTCGCCGGCGATAAATACCTCGCCGACCGCATCGCCTATTCTTTCGGCGCAGAGTCGCCGGGCGTAGGCAATTCCGTCGTCGTTCAGGGCAATTTCAATGCAGCGACGATGACTTCGGTTCTCAACCTCGATGCGCCGGAAGCGTTCATCGTTGACCGTTCCTTCATCGACGGCAGCAACCTGGTTGTCGGCACGAGCGGCGCAGACAAGCTGTTCGGCCTTGAAAACCATGACAACACGCTGATCGGCAACGGCGGCATCGACGATTTCGTCGGCGCGAACGGCAATGATATTGCCATCGGTCAGGGTAATTTCTGGCTCAACGACGGCAACGATATCGCCATCGCCACCGGCCCGAGCAAAATGAACACCGGCGCCGGCAGCGACATCGGTGTTATCGGTTCCGGCACGGATGCATGGCTCGGCGCAAACAGCGACCTTGGCATTTTCGACTTCTCCGCCAACAGCTCGAAAGAGCGCGGCACGATCGGCGACTTCGAAGCTGGCGACGCCCTTGCCGCGATCGGTCTGAAAGCAGACGACACCATCAATTACAAGGTGTTCGAGAACGGCAACTCTCTGCAGCTCACGGCCAACGGCCAGGTCCGCGAAGTGTTTACGGACGAGTGGACGATCGATCAGATCATTCTCGGCCTGAACAACGGCCGTGCGATCGGCGAGAACGATGTCCTTGAAGGTTCGATCAAAGCGTCGGCATTCAATGATAAATTCTCGACAAGCGCCAACGGCGAGTTCACCGCGCCGGATGACGCGATCAGCGTCGATGAAGTCGGCATCCTGCGTCACAACCCAAGCTGGACGCCTGACTTCGTCTAATCCAATAAGCCTTACATGGCAAAAAATCGAAGGCGGCACACCAGCCGCCTTCTTTTTTAAACGGGGATTCCCATGGCAGGAAAAATTACGCATATCAAAAAGATGAGCGCGGAGATCTGCGGTTATTGGCCGGGAAAGAATATCCGCACGCAGCAATACGCGCTGATGGGGATCGACCAGCCCCTGCCCGGCCACGCCCCGACATCCGTTCGCGCGCATCAGCTGACGTTCCCGGCGCGCATGGAAGGCGTCACGAAAGGATTCCTGTCCGGCAGTTACGCGGCCATCGCCTCCGTCTGTCCCGGCTGCCCCGCCCCGTGTGTCAGCCTGCGCGTCAATGTTTCCAAATTCAACCTGAGCGCACGCCAGCACAAGATGATGAATGACGGCCAATATAATTATGATTTCAAGCCGACGGTGCTTTTAAACCCGCACGAACTGTACCGCGTATTCAGGGCCTATACGAGCACGCGCCATAACGAAAAAGAATCAGGCATGCGCGCATGGACCATGAAAACATTTCGTGAATGGCTGGACTTTATGCCGTTCGCCATGACCGCCCGCACCGTCGACGGACAGCTTGCCGGTTTTGCGGCGGTGGGCGCCCAGAAAAACTTCGCCGTGCTCGATTACCTCGTTTTTGACCCGCAATTCGCCAAAGACAGCATCGGCAAGCGTTTATGGCTTCAGATGATGACCGAAGCCCGCGACAATGAAATCGCCCACGTCTATGTCGGTTCATGGTCGAAGGACAGCCCGAAACTCGATTACAAACGCCACCACAGCGGCCTGGAAACGATCGAGAATGGCAGGTGGGTTGATTTCGACGCCGAAAAACATGCAAGGGGAACAGATTTTCGCGCTCTTTTGAATCGCGAAGGCTTTGAAATAAGCTAAGCAATTGTTGTTAAAAAGAAACCTTATTGACGCTCAATTAACAAAATATGCTGGAGAGGCATATGGCTATCATTTTTGGGACATCTGAAAATAATAACCTGCGCGGCACGAACGTCGCCGATGAAATCAGTCTGGCAGACGGCCCGGGCAGCGCGTGGTCGCGCGACGGCAATGATAACGTCTGGGCCACCACAAATGGTCGCCACACGGTTGGTACGGGCGCAGGCAACGACACCGCAGGTCTGATTTCAAAAAAACCCGGCCTTGGTGCCGGGTTTTTTATTGTTCTAATTATTGAACTTGTTGCTCTTCGGGAAGCCGTTGGGCGGGAGTTTGCCGGCCTGGGCGCGTTCGCCGAGCCAGGGGTTGAGATCGGGCACCACCGTCTCCCCGCCCCCGTATTTGTATGACAGGCCGTTATCCCATTTAAAGGTTTTGAGATCGGCCAGACCGCCGTCCTTGAACTTTTGCAGCGTGATGCCGCGGCCCTTTGACATTTCGGGCACTTCGGCCAGACCGAACACCAGCATCTTGCGGTTTGTGCCGATAACGGCGATGTGATCGTCTTCGGGCGCGACGGGGTAGCAAAGCTTGGCTTCGGTCTTTTCATCGACGTTCAGCACCTGCTTGCCGTTTTTCGTCTGCGCCAGAACGTCGGCCATCTTGACCATGAAGCCGCGGCCATCGTCCGCCGCGACCAGCAATTTTCCTTCGGCGCTATAGACGATCATATCGGCAATGTCGGCATCGTTGGGCAGATCGACCATCAGACGCACAGGTTCGCCAAAGCCCCGCCCCGGCGGCAGTTTATCGCCCGCAAGGGTGTAGAAACGCCCGTTGCTGCCGAAGATCAGGATTTTGTCCGTCGTCTGCGCTTCGATGATGAAGCTGCCGCGGTCGCCATCCTTATATTTGAAATCTTTCGGGTTGTGTTCGTGGCCCTTCATGGCGCGGATCCAGCCCTTGGACGAACAGATGACCGTGATCGGTTCTTTTTCGATCAGGGCTTCTTCGAGATTTTCGACAGAGGTAAGCTCCGGCGCTTTGCCCACTTTCGTGCGGCGCTTGCCGATGTCCGTATCCTTGCCGAACAGTTTTTTAATGTGGCCGATCTGTTTTTTGATCTGGGTCCATTGGCGCGCTTCGGATTTGATAAGCTTGTCGAGGTCGTCGCGTTCCTTCGACAGGGAATCGTGCTCGCCCTGAATCTCCATCTCTTCCAGCTTGCGCAAGGAGCGCAGACGCATGTTGAGGATCGCTTCGGCCTGCACCTCAGTCAGTTTAAAGACCTTCATCAACTCGGCCTTCGGATCATCTTTTTCGCGGATGATTTTAATGACCTTGTCGATGTTCAGGTAAACGATCAGATAGCCTTCGAGGACTTCGAGACGGTGCAGAACCTTTTCCAGACGGAACTGCGAACGGCGGACCAGCACGACCTGTTGGTGGTTGAGCCAGTTCTGCATCACTTCCCTGATGCCCATGACTTTGGGCGTGATGCCGTTTTCCAGCACGTTCATGTTCATCGAAAACCGCGTTTCCAGATCGGAATTGCGGAACAGGGCTTCCATGAGCAATTCCGGCTCGACATTGCGCGATTTCGGCGTGAGGACAACGCGGATGTCTTCGGCGCTTTCGTCGTTCACGTCGTCGAGCATCGGGATTTTCTTGGTCGTGATCAGGTCGGCCAGACGTTCGATCAGTTTCGATTTTTGGACCTGATACGGGATTTCGGTGATAACGATCTGCCAGCCGCCGCCCTTCAGTTCTTCTTTTTCCCATTTGGCGCGGACGCGGAAGGAGCCTTTGCCCGTTTTATAGGACAGCGCGATGCTTTCCTTCGGTTCGACAAGAATGCCGCCGGTCGGGAAATCAGGGCCGGGAATCATCTTCACGAGGGCTTTTTCGTCCACCTCGCCATCGAGCATGGCGAGCATCGCTTCGCACAGATCGTCGACATTGAACGGGGGAATGTTCGTGGCCATGCCGACGGCGATACCGGAGGAGCCGTTGGCCAGCAAATTCGGGAAGCCGCCGGGGAGAACCACAGGCTCAATCTCGCTGCCGTCATAGGTCGGGCGGAAATCGACGGCGTTTTCATCGATCCCGTCGAGAAGAAGTTGCGCGACCGTGGTCAGCTTCGCTTCGGTGTATCGCATCGCGGCGGCGTTATCTCCGTCGATGTTGCCGAAGTTCCCCTGCCCGTCGATCAGCGGATAGCGCACTGCGAAATCCTGCGCGAGGCGCACGAGCGCGTCATAGACCGACTGGTCGCCGTGCGGGTGGAATTTACCGATCACGTCCCCGACGACGCGGGCCGATTTTTTCGGCGCGCCTTCGGGTTTCAAATTCAGCTGCGCCATCGCGAACAGCAGGCGGCGGTGCACCGGCTTCATCCCGTCGCGCACATCGGGCAGCGAACGGGACATAATGGTCGAAAGCGCA
>CAYPCP010000095.1:0-7306 GCA_964409255.1 uncultured Pseudobdellovibrionaceae bacterium | reverse complement strand
GGATGCGTTCCTTAACCTTCTCCAGACCGTAATGGTCTTTATCGAGGATCTTTTTCGCGGCCTTGATATCTTTTTTCACCTTGCTGCGCTTCGCCCAGGGAACGGACAGAATCCAGTCGAGGTAATTGCGCACCACTGTCGCCTCGGCGGACATCGGGCTCATCTGACGGAGCTTTTTCAGCTCGGTCTTTGCCTTTTCGCTGGCCTCTTTGGACAGTTTTGTTTCGTTGATTTTCTTTTCGAGTTCGCCGAGCTCGTCGAGGCCTTCCTCGCTTTCGCCCAGCTCTTTCTGAATCGCCTTCAGCTGCTCGTTCAGGTAATACTCGCGCTGCGTTTTTTCCATCTGGCGCTTCACGCGGTTGCGGATGCGTTTCTCAACTTGGAGAACGCCGATCTCGCCTTCCATGAAGCCGTAGATTTTTTCCAGGCGCTCGGCGGAATTCGACAGCTCCAGCAGTTCCTGCTTCTCTTCGATCTTGAGCGCAAGGTGGGAGGCGATCGTATCGGCCATCTTGGTCGGCTCTTCGATCTGGTTGACCGAAACGATAACCTCTGGCGGAATTTTCTTGTTGAGTTTGACGTACTGTTCAAACTGCGTGACGACGGCGCGGGCGAGCGCGTCAAGTTCTTCGTTCTTTTGCGCCTCGTCGCCGATTTCCTGCGCGCGCGCTTCAAGATAGTCTTCGCGGTCCGTATATTTGGAAACCTTGGCGCGGCGCGTCCCTTCAACCAGCACCTTGACGGTGCCGTCGGGCAGTTTCAAAAGCTGAAGAATGGAGCCGATCGTGCCGATATCATACAGGTCGCCCGGACCCGGATCGTCCTCGGACGGCGAACGCTGCGTCAGCAGAAGAACCTGCTTGTCGCCGTTCATGACTTGCTCGAGCGCCTTGACCGATTTCTCGCGTCCGACGAACAGCGGCACGATCATATGGGGGAAAACGACGATGTCGCGCAGCGGCAGCACCGCGAAAGTCTGATCTTTTGATCCGGAACCCAGCATTATTGTCCTTTTATCTCACCCTGACGGCTTGAAACGCCGTGTTTTGTTGAAATATGCCCTATGGCACGGGCATAAAGCCCATCTTACCACATGACATGGGGGTGATTGGTTAATAAATCAAGCCCAATACCCCTTGCGGGAGCCCTTGGTGACTGCCGGGCCGGACCCAAAGGATCACGGCCCCGCGGTTTTTCTATTAACTTTTCTTGCCTTCATCGGCCGGAACCGGGCGGCTTTCGACGACCTGGTCGATCAGGCCGAATTTTTTGGCCTCTTCCCCGGACATGAAATTGTCGCGGTCCATCGCTTTTTCAATATCGGCGAGTTTGCGACCCGTGTGCTTGACGTAGATTTCATTGAGGCGTGAACGCAGGCGCAGAATTTCGCGCGCCTGAATTTCGATGTCGGAGGCCTGGCCCTGCGCGCCGCCGTGCGGCTGGTGGATCATGATGCGGGCATTGGGCAGCGCGTAACGCTTGCCTGCGGCACCGGCATTGAGGAGCAGCGAGCCCATCGAGGCCGCCTGACCGATACAGACGGTCGATACGGCCGGGCGGATATATTGCATGGTGTCGTACATCGCCAGACCGGAGGTCACCACGCCGCCCGGGGAGTTGATGTAGAAGGAGATATCCTTGGTCGGGTTTTCCGATTCAAGGAACAGGAGCTGGGCGCAGATCAGCGCGGACACATGATCGTTTACCTCGCCGGTGAGGAAGATGATGCGGTCCTTCAGCAGGCGGGAGTAAATGTCGAAAGCACGCTCCCCGCGGTTCGTCTGTTCGATAACAGTCGGAACGAGGTAGCTGTCATAAATTTCGACGGGATCGCGGTCTTTAGGGAACATCATGGCGGGAATCTTTACGGTTAGGGTTTTGAATCACCTGATAAAGCTATAGCCCGCCCTGTCTTTGTTCAAGGGATAAAAGAAACCGCCGGGAGGGCCTGTGCCGCCTGACGCTTTCATTGACAAAACGCACTCCTATCCCTAATATACATAAAAATTTTTACAGAGAGATTTTCATGGCGAACGGAGTACAGGCCGAGATCGATCGGCGCCATCTGATGGACAGAATCAAACATCGTTATGAAGGGGGCATCATGCGCCCTCACCTGTGCCTTGTGGAAACGCCCGCCAACGACGACCGCCTGAGCCTGCGCTATAAATGGCTGCATTCCGCCGGCATGGGCGATTTTATATTAAGGCCCGCATCGGACAACGAAGCGCGGATGATCCACGACCTTTTAAAACGCGGCCAGATCGCACCGACCTTCAAAGACTATTACGACGGCCAGCATTACCGTCCCTTGCGCGCGATTGAAGATGTAAGCTGGGGCGAGCGGCGAGACGGGAGCATGGTTTTGTTCGCCCTGCCCGATCTCCCCAACATACCGGATGTTGTCATCGCCGCCGATGCGGAATATGACGCGGCGATCAGGGAAATCAAAAAACGCATTCAGAGCGGCACCGCGGGGTATGACAGGCCTTTCGCCTTGAGCGACCGGACGGAGATTACCCCGATCGCGTTCGGACACGAGCGTGTCATCCTCAACGCGCGGCAAAACCTGTATCAGCCGCGCCGGTAACAAAAAAGGGCCCCTTAAGGGCCCTTTTCATTCTTTAATGCGCCGCGCGACTAGTTGTTGTAGTTGCGGTTCAGGCGGTGATCGTAGTTGTTGCCACGAATCCAGCCATGGCCCCAGTAGCCGCCATCGAGCGCGCGAAGCGTTCTCGGCGTGATTTTGCCATCGCCCGGGATACGGCGGTCATATTGGAAGGCTTTAACGGCGCCGCGCGTACGCTTGCCGATAACGCCATCTTCCGCACCGGCGTTGTAACCGGCGTCATTCAGGGCATCCTGAACATCGGCGATTTCAGCGCGGCTCAGTTTCAGAGCGCTGTGATTGTAGTCATGCTCGTTGATCGAGCCATAGTATCTATCATGATGATAGCTACCACGACCTTCGTGGTTGCAAGCAAAAGCTGGCGTGCTTGCAACAATCGCACAGGCCGTCAGAACAGTAATGCCAAAGCGTTTCATAAACATTCTCTCCTAAGTTTGTTTTATTAAGATGGCGGCATCAGAAAAATGCCGTCGCCAACAGGCTACCAGTTAAACGCGTTAAATTTAATTGATTATTACGCCTCTCCCCTGAAAAAAAACGATCATGGACATTATAGAAATTTAAGGGCGGTAACGCAGGCAAAAAGAAAGGGCCCCGAAGAGCCCTTTCCAATTTCAAAGCCTGACCGGCTTAGTTGTAGTTATTGTGTTCGCGGTGGTCGTAATGACGCCAGGAATGAACTTTCAACTGACGCAGCGTCTTGCCGTCGATTTTACCTGTTACCGGAAGTCTGCGAGCCGCCTGAAACTCTTTCACGCCGCGGCGGGTCAGAGGACCGACAACGCCGTCAACCGGACCCGGCGTATAACCGGCTTCGTTCAGGGCGGTCTGGATGTCGCGGATGTCTGCGCGGCTCAGATGTGCTGCGCGGTAGTCAAAATCACGCTCGGTGCTTTGATAGGCGCCGGTTGAGTCATAACGGGTATATTTCAGCCCCTCATCACCAGCCAGAGCCGGTGCGCTGAGAAAACCAATAGCTACGAGGGCGCTTAAAACAAGACGTTTCATATATTTCTCTCCTAAGTATGAAATGTAATCGTGTGGCGGTAGAAAATAATACCGCAACTAAGGTAACAGCTTATGTGGATAACTTTAATAGGCGATTAATAGAAAAACGAAGATTTTTCAAAAACTTATGCTAACGGCGACAAAAAAGGCCCTTGCGGGCCTCTTTTTTTATTTCTTCGCCTTTTCTTTCTTTTCGGCGGTTTTTTTCTTCGTCTTTGACGGCAGTTCGTCTTCGTCTTCTGCGGTCAGTTCGTCGATCGTCACTTCCTTGTCCGTGATCTCGGATTGCGAGAAAATCAGATCCACGACCTTGTCTTCATAGATCGGCGCGCGCAGGGATTCGATGGCTTGCGGGTTCTTTTTGTAGAACTCGAACACCAGCTTTTCCTGCCCCGGGAATTTCTGCGCTTCGGCGATAATCGCGCGTTGCAGTTCCTGATCGGCAACCTTGATCTTGTTGGTGTTACCGAATTCGGACAGAACAAGGCCGAGACGGACACGGCGCGCCGCGATTCCCTTCAACTCTTCTTTTTCTTCATCGGATACGTCTTCGCCGCCCTGGGCCTTACGCTCCTGTTCGATCTGACGCAGGATCAGGTCGTATTCGGCATCCAGCATGGTCACCGGAATTTCGAACTGATGCTGTTCATCCAGCGCATCAAGAAGCTGGCGCTTCAGTTTGAGACGGCTAAGCGAATCGTAATCCTTCTTGAGCTGTTCTTCGATGGCGGCGCGCAGGGCTTTCTCATCGTCGAAGCCGAGAAGCTTGGCGAATTCATCGTCGATTTTCGCTTCGGCCTGCTCATGGATTTCATGAACATCGACATCGAAGATCGCATCGCGCCCAGCCAGTTCGGCGGCGCCGTACTGTTCGGGGAACGTCACTTTTACTTCGACCTTCTCGCCCGCTTTTTTACCGATCAGCTGGTCTTCGAAACCCGGGATGAATTGACCGCTGCCCAGTTCCAGCTTCGCGCCATGCGCATGCATGCCTTGATGCTCGACATTGTCGTCCGCCGTGCGGCCATGGAAATCCATGACGACGACATCGCCTTTTTTCGTGGCGCGGTCGGTTTCGATCTTCTGCGTCTGCTGATTGCTTTTCGCGATACGCTCCAGCGTTTCATCGATCTGCTTCTTCTCGATCTTTGCGACCGGGCGCGTCAGCTTCAGACCTTTCATGTCCGAAACCTTGATTTCGGGAAGAACTTCAACCTCGAGGCTGAAAGTCAGGTCTTTGCCTTCATCGAATTCTTTCACTTCGATCTTCGGCTGCATCGCGGGACGCAGATTGCGGTCCTTCATGGCCTTGGCCGAGCTTTCATTCACGGCCTTCTCCAGCACCTCGCCCATCACGGCGCGGCCATAGCGCTTCTGCAGAATGTCCATCGGCGCCTTGCCCGGACGGAAGCCCGGCAGACGAACCGTCTTGCCGACTTCTTTCAGGCGGCTTTCGGTGTGTTTGGCGATATCGCTGGCCGGCACGGTCACTTCGAGGGAGTGCTTGAGACCTTTATGTGAAATTTCTTTGACTTGCATCGTTTTCCTAAGCTTTCAGTTTAATTCTGTTTTCCGCTGGGCGGATGGTGCGGGTGAAGGGACTTGAACCCCCACGCCTCTCGGCGCCAGAACCTAAATCTGGTGCGTCTGCCAATTTCGCCACACCCGCAAATAGGCCCGTTGTAGCCTAACGGCGCGTTTTAGCGCAAAGCGCCCCCCAAGCCAAGGGAAAACTATGGATAGAGAAGGTTGATCAGGATGCCGGGAATCATATCGGGAAGGTCGCTGGCGACCAGACCAGGGCCCAGGCGCAGGCTCGCCTCCCCATGCATCCATACGGCGGCGCAGGACGCGATGAATGGATGCATGCCCTGCGCGCTTAACCCCGCGATCATGCCCGCCAGCACATCCCCCGTCCCGGCGCTCGCCAGATAAGGGCTTGCATGGGTATTCACGACGATCTGGCCGTCCGGCGCGGCAATGACGGTATGCGCGCCTTTCAGGACGATCGTCGCCCCCGTCTTTTTCGACGCCGCCATGGCCCGCTCTTCACGGGTTCCCTGAAACTGCGGGAAAGCGTTATTGAATTCTCCTTCATGCGGGGTCAGAACGCAGTAATCGTCCAGCGGCAGGCGCCCTGCCGCGATTTCCCCCGCATCGATAATCAAAGAATGCCGCGTGGGGCGATGGCGTTTGATCGATATATCCGCCGGCGCGCCGCCCGGACCGACAAGCGACGCGGTGATTTTCGTCTGATCTTTAGGGCACGAATCGTGGACGAGAATGTGCGGCGGCAGGGACGAACGGTATATATCGGCCTTTTTGCCGCCGACAACGGAGACAAGGCCCGCGCCAATCCGCGCCGCCGCAGCCGCCGCCAGACGCGTCGCGCCGGTCAATTCCAGAGAACCGATGATCTGCGCATGGCCGCGGTCATATTTATGACCGTCCGCCGTGGGGCGCGGGATTTGCGAGAGCCAGAGATCGGGGTGATTGGTAAGAAGATTCATCGCACAGACTTTAACAGCCCTAACCGCTTAAATCCATGGGAAGAAATAGAAATGGGGCGAACGACGGGGCTCGAACCCGCGACAACCTGGACCACAACCAGGGGCTCTACCAACTGAGCTACGTCCGCCATGGAACTGTCGTTCCGGCGACTGATCTACAGCCTAACCCCCTACCCGGTCAAGTTTTCTCATACTTTGCCCGTATTTTTCTTGAAAGGGGCTAGACGAAGTTTATCCTGTCATGGTATCAGCTGTGCTGCATGGCACATTTGCATGCCTGCAATGTATAAAACTCATACCTCTGGAGAGACCCTCAATGCCTGCCGCCCCCCTGAAAGCAAAGAATTCCGCAGAACTCATTAAGTACATGGAAGACAACGATATCCAGTATGTCGACTTCAACTTCACCGATACCAAGGGCAAATGGCAGCACACCACCCAGCATGTCAGCACCGTGGACAAAGATATGCTGGCCGACGGGATCATGATCGATGGTTCGTCGATCGCCGGATGGAAAGCCATCAACGAATCGGACATGGGTCTGGTGCCGGATCTGAACAAGGTCTGCGTCGACCCGTTCGCCGCACAGCCGACCATCAAACTTTTCTGCGACGTGGTCGAGCCTTCGACAGGAAAACCGTACAATCGCTGCCCGCGCTCCATCGCGAAGGCCGCCGAAGCCTATATTAAAAAATCAGGCGCCGGCGACACGGTTTATTTCGGCCCGGAAGCGGAATTCTTCGTCTTCGACGATGTACGCTACAAAGTCGACATGAACGAAGTCGCCTACAAGCTCGATTCCATCGAAGGCCCCTACAACACGGGCCGCGAATACCCGGAAGGCAATATGGGTCACCGCCCGCGCGTCAAAGGCGGTTATTTCCCCGAAGCGCCGGTCGATACCGGAGCCGACCTGCGCGCCGAAATGCTGACGGTTATGGCGCAAATGGGCGTGCCGGTAGAAAAGCACCACCACGAGGTCGCCGCTTCTCAGCATGAGCTGGGCATCTTCTTTTCAACACTGCTGGACACCGCCGACAACATGCAGCTTTACAAGCATGCCGTTCATAACGTCGCGCACGCCTATGGCAAGACGGCGACCTTTATGCCCAAGCCGGTCTATGGCGACAACGGTTCAGGCATGCACTGCCACCAGTCG
>CAYPCP010000094.1:0-7336 GCA_964409255.1 uncultured Pseudobdellovibrionaceae bacterium | reverse complement strand
AGAGTACACAGGGAAATCTGACAAAAAAAGTAAAAAAATACTGTAATCCGGGGCTTTAGTATGGTTTAAGAAGGGCCATGGCGCAACGTGTCGAAGTATTCACTCTTACCGAAGATGGCAGGGCTAAAACCTATGAGCAGCGTTTCGCGCGCATCGGCAAGCCCGTCAAGGTCCGCATCGCTGACGTTTATACGATCGAAGAGTCGATCGATAACCCGGCCAACCTCAATGAATGTCTGAAATCGTTTACCAATCCGGTGACGCAGAAGGCTTTCGTGCTGGAAGACGGCAAAAAGCCGGATGACGCCTATTATAAAGCCGCCGGGAATTTCGACTGGGCCGTGGAGATCGGGTTTTTGCCCGGTGTTACGGATAATATCGGGCATACGGCCGCCGAACTCAATGAACTGACGCTGGGCCAGCACCAGCCGGTCTATTCGTCACAGATCCTTCTGATCGAAGGTAATGTTACGGAAAAAGAAGTTCTGGAACTGGCCAAAGGCCTCTACAATCCCCTCATCCAACGCGCGGCGAATAAGCCTGCAGCGACATTCAAGGCTGAGGGCGGCATGGACGCCGTCATCCCCAAGGTTCGCCTCGATAACAAGGGCATCGCCGTCGATCCGGTCGATCTGGACGTTCCCGACGAGGAACTCGCCCGCATCGGCAAGGAAGGCATCCAGAACGCCGACGGCACGCGCCGCGGGCCGCTGGGCATGTCGCTTCTGTATATGCAGGCCGTTCAGGATTATTTCCGCAAGGAAGGCCGCAAGGCCACGGATGTCGAGGTCGAAACCCTCGCGCAGACCTGGTCGGAGCATTGCAAGCACACGATCTTCGCCTCGCCGATCGACGACGTGAAAGACGGTCTTTACAAACATTACATCAAGCGCGCGACGAACGAGATCCGCAAAGCCCGCGGCAAGGACGATATCTGCGTCTCCGTGTTCAAAGATAACTCCGGCGCGATCACGTTCGATTCCGGCTGGCTCATCACGGACAAGGTCGAAACGCACAACTCCCCGTCCGCCCTCGACCCGTTCGGCGGCGCGATCACCGGGATCGTCGGCGTGAACCGCGACTGCGTCGGTTTTGGCAAAGGAGCGAAACCTGTCGTCAACCGCTACGGCTTCTGCCTTGCCGACCCGCGCACCAATCCGGAATATTACCGCGGCAAAAACAAAACAAACCGCATGCTCTCGCCCGACACCATCATGAAGGGCGTCGTGCATGGCGTGAACCATGGCGGCAATTGCTCGGGCATTCCCTCGCCGCAGGGCTTTTTGTATTTCGATCCGCGCTTCGTCGGCAAGCCGCTGGTCTTTGCCGGCACGGTCGGATTGATTCCCCGCGAAATCAACGGCAAGCCCAGCCATGAGAAAAAAGCCCTGCCCGGTGATAAAATCGTCATGGTCGGCGGCCGCGTGGGCCGTGACGGCATCCACGGCGCGACGTTCTCATCCGTTGCGCTGGATGAAGGTTCTCCGGCGACGGCGGTTCAGATCGGCGACCCGATCACGCAGAAAAAATTCTCCGATGCGATCGTGAAGGAAATTCGCGATCTCGGCCTGTACAACGCCATTACCGACAACGGCGCAGGCGGCCTGTCCTCCTCCGTCGGTGAAATGGGCGGCGATTCGGGCGGCTTCCACGTGGAGCTTGAACGCGTACCCCTGAAATATCCCGGCATGCAGCCATGGGAAATCTGGATTTCTGAAAGCCAGGAGCGCATGACGCTCGCGGTCCCGCCGAAAAACATCGATAGACTTCAGGCATTACTTCAAAAACGCGGCGTAGAGTCCTGGGTTATCGGGGAATATACCAATTCCGGCCGCGCGTTCATTACGTGGAACGGCGACACGGTCATGGATATCGCCATGGAATTCCTTCATGACGGCGTACCCGAAACCCCGCTCAAAACCACCTTCACCCGCGGCGGCGAAGCCGAACCGCAGCTTGACGAACCGGAAGACTACGCCGAGACACTGCTCGATATGATGGGACGCCTGAATATCTGTTCCAAGGAATTCGTCGCCGCGCAATACGATCACAATGTGCAGGGCACCGCGGTGCTTGGCCCCCTTCAAGGGCCGGGCCGCGTCTATGCCGAAGCTTCCGTTTCCCGTCCGGTGCTGTCGAACAAACGCGGCGTCGTCCTTTCACAGGGTCTGGCGCCACGTTATTCCGATATCGACACCTATCACATGGCGACCGCGTCTTTGGATATCGCCGTGCGTAACGCCGTTGTCGCGGGCTGCCCGATCGACCATCTCGCTATCCTCGACAATTTCTGCTGGTGTTCATCCGAAGACCCGGAACGTCTGGGCCAGCTTAAACGCGCCTGCGAAGCGATCTATGATGTCGCCGTTGCCTATGGCACGCCGTTTATTTCCGGCAAAGATTCCATGTTCAACGATTTCAAGGGATATGACGCCGACAACAATCCGGTGACGATCTCTATCCCGCCCACCCTGCTCGTCTCCGGCATCGGCGTCACGCCGGATGTGGCGCAGGCCGTTTCGATCGATCCGAAACAATCCGGCGATGTCGTCTATCTTTTGGGCACGACGAAAAACGAATTGGGCGCATCGGAATATTACGACATGCGCGGCGTTCTCGGGAACAATGTCCCGGAAACGGATATCAAGGCGGCGCTCTCGCTTTACAAAAACCTGTCCAAGGCCAACGCCCAGCAGCTCTGCGCCTCGGCCATTGCCGTGACACTTGGCGGCGTCGGCGTTGCGCTTGCGAAAATGGCGGTTGCCGGACAGTGCGGCTTGAATATCGAACTGCCCGAAAATATGCGCCTTGATACCGCGCTTTTCTCCGAAAGCACGGGCCGCGTGATCGTCACCGTCGCGCCGCAGGATCAGAAAGACTTTGAAAAAATCATGGGTGCTTCGGCCAAAAAGATCGGCACAATCATCGCTGAGCCGATCCTTGCGATCAATGATTTCAGCGTCGATGTCGATGAACTTGAAGAAGCCTACAAAGCACCGCTGAGGGATTATTAAGATGAGCGCCAAAGCCCTTATCATCGCCGGTTACGGTCTCAACTGCGAAGAAGAAAGCAAGTTCGCCTTCGAACAATGCGGTTTCGATGCGCAGATCCGTCACGTCAACGATCTGATCGACAATCCCGGCGAACTGAACGACGTTCAAACGCTCTGCGTCCCGGGCGGTTTTTCCTATGGCGACGATACGGGTTCGGGCAATGCTTTCGCACAAAAACTGCGCCTGACCCTTGGCGACCATCTCAAAAAATTTGTCGAGCGTGACACCCTCACCGTCGGCATCTGCAACGGTTGCCAGATTGTTACCAATCTCGGCCTGACGCCCGCCATTGACGATAAATATGGCGAGCGTTTTGTCGCCGTCACCCACAACCTGACCGCCCGCTATCAATGCCGCTGGGTGGACGTAAAGGTCGAAGACACAAACTCCCCATGGCTTGCTGGCATTGACACGCTGCATATCCCCGTCGCGCACGGCGAAGGCCGCTTCATGATGGCGGACCAGACGCTCAAAACCCTCAACGACATGAAACAGATTGCCCTTCGCTACGTGAAGCCGGATGGTTCGCCCGCGAACGGTGAATTCCCGTACAACCCGAACGGCTCGACCGACGATATCGCCGGCATGACCGATCCTTCGGGGCGCGTGCTGTCGCTGATGCCGCACCCGGAACGCGGCATGTTCACGTGGCAGCGCGATGATTACACGCGCTTGAAAGATGCCGCCCGCCGCGAGGGCCGCACGCTGCCCGATCGCGCAGACGGTCTGGCTTTCTTCGAAAACGCGGCGCGTTACTTCGAAGTCAAAGCGCGCAAGACCGCTTAACCCGCCCCCATATCACACACCGCCTGTCACCCGCTTGAGGGTTGACATATAAGGAATATTTTCCTATTATAACTCCCGGGTAGCGCGTCAAATTTTGATGCAAAGCCGGGAAAATGGAGAAAAATATACGAACGAACTGAAGGACGTTCTTTTATAAAATTAAAACAGTAGGTTAAGGGTCATATCATGCTGCTCGGTTTCGTTATCGCCTATATGCTCGTTTCCATTGTCATCGGCCTGTATGCGGCGCGGCGCGTCCATTCCTCGACCGATTACGTTGTCGCCGGCCGCTCCCTGCCGCTTTACATCACCATCGCCACCGTTTTCGCCACATGGTTCGGCAGCGAAACCGTGCTCGGCGTTCCCGCCACCTTCCTTGACGAAGGCATCGGCGGCGTCGTCGCCGACCCGTTCGGCGCGTCCTTGTGCCTGATCCTCGTCGGTCTGGTGTTCGCGCGTCCGCTCTACCGCATGAAGCTCCTGACCTTCGCCGACTTCTACAAACAGAAATACGGCCGCACCGTCGAACTCCTCGTCTCCGTTTGCATCTGTCTTAGCTATCTCGGCTGGGTATCGGCGCAGATCATGGCTTTCGGCCTGGTGTTTGACCTGCTGACCGACGGTTTCATCACCCCGCATATGGGGATGATGATCGGCATGGCCGTTGTCGTTATTTATACGATCTTCGGCGGCATGTGGTCCGTCGCCCTGACCGACTTCGTACAGATGATCGTCATCATCGCCGGGCTTTTGATTATCGGGTTTTATGTGTCCGCCGTTGCGGGCGGCGTGGATTTCGTCGTGACCAAAGCCATCGAGCATGAAAAATTCAACAATTTCTGGCCCGAACTCAGCACCGCCGGGATACTCGCCTTCGTCGCCGCGTGGATTACGATGGGCTTCGGCTCCATCCCGCAACAGGATATTTTCCAGCGCGTGATGTCCGCCAAGGATGAAAATACCGCTTCCTACGGCAGCATCATCGGCGGGGTCGCGTACCTGATCTTCGCCATGATCCCGATCTATCTCGCCTACTGCGCGTTCGTGGTGCAGCCCGACATTGTCGCCGAACAATTGAAGGGCGACAGCCAGTATATTCTTCCCGGCCTCATCCTCGCCCACACGCCGATGTGGATTCAGGTCGTCTTCTTCGGCGCCGTCATGTCCGCGATCATGTCGACGGCCTCGGCCACGCTGCTGGCGCCTGCCGTTACCTTCTCCGAAAACATCGCGAAAGGTTTCCTTCCCGGGCTGAATGGTGATGACAAGCGTTTCCTGCGTTTCACGCGTTTTTCGGTGCTGGGTTTCTCCCTGCTTGTGCTGCTCATGGCGCTGAACAGCGATCTGTCGATTTTTGAAATGGTTGAAAGCGCCTATAAGGTCACTCTTGTCGGCGCGTTTGTGCCGCTGGTCGCCGGGCTGTTCTGGAAGCGCGCCAATACGGCGGGCGCGCTTACCGCCATCGTGTTTGGTATCGGCACGTGGCTGTTTATGGAGGCCGTGATCGTCTGTGACGCCTCCGCGGAATCCTGCAGCGGCCTGATCGGTCTGCCCATCAATCTGTCCGACAGCCTCTCGCTCTGGCCGCCGCAACTCGCCGGCTTTGTCGCCGCGATCATCGGCATGATTTTCGGCTCGCTGTGCCTCAACCTCAGAAAAACCCCATAAGAAAACAGGCTGCCGAAGCAGCCTGTTTTTTATCGATTGAACCCCTTGATCAAGCGGCTTCCTTCGCCATCTTGCGGTACTGCAAAATACGTTCTTCCATCTCCGGGCGGAAATGGCGGATCAGGCCCTGGATCGGCCACGCCGCCGCGTCGCCCAGCGCGCAGATCGTGTGACCTTCGACCTGCTTGGTGACGTCCTCGAGCGCATCGATCTCCTCGATCCGGGCATTGCCCGTGACCATGCGTTCCATGACGCGCCACATCCAGCCGGTACCCTCGCGGCAGGGCGTGCACTGGCCGCAGCTCTCGTGCTTGTAGAAGTAGCTGAGCCGCGCGATCGCCTTCACCACGTCCGTCGACTTGTCCATGACGATCACCGCCGCGGTGCCGAGACCGGAGCGCTGGTCGCGCAGCGAGTCGAAGTCCATCAGGACGGTGTCGCAGATCGACTTCGGCAGCAGCGGCACCGAGGCGCCGCCCGGGATGACCGCCAGCAGATTGTCCCAGCCGCCGCGGACACCGCCGCAATGGCGCTCGATCAGCTCGCGCAGGGGAATGCCCATCTCCTCTTCCACGTTACACGGCCGGTTCACGTGGCCGGAGATGCAGAAGAGCTTGGTGCCGGTGTTGTTGGGCCGGCCGATACCCGCGAACCAGGCCGCGCCGCGGCGCAGGATGGTCGGGGCGACCGCGATCGACTCGACGTTGTTCACCGTGGTCGGGCAACCATAGAGACCGGCGCCGGCCGGGAACGGCGGCTTCAGCCGCGGCATGCCTTTCTTGCCCTCGAGGCTCTCGAGCAGCGCAGTCTCTTCGCCGCAGATATAGGCGCCGGCGCCGCGATGGACATAGAGGTCGAAGTCCCAGCCCGACCCGCAGGCATTCTTGCCCAGCAGGCCCGCGTCATAGGCCTCCTTGATGGCGGCGATGAGGTGCTGCGCCTCGTTGTAGAATTCGCCACGCACGTAGATGTAGCCGGCATGGGCCCGCATCGCAAAGCCTGCAACCAGGCAACCCTCGATCAGCAGGTGCGGATCGTGACGCATGATGTCGCGATCCTTGCAGGTGCCCGGCTCCGACTCGTCGGCATTGACGACGAGATAATGCGGCCGGTCCTTCACTTCCTTGGGCATGAAGGACCACTTCATGCCGGTCGGGAAGCCCGCGCCGCCGCGGCCGCGCAGTCCTGACTTCTTCATTTCGTCGATGATCCAGTCGACGCCCTTGTCGAGGATCGCCTTGGTGTTGTCCCAGGCGCCGCGGGCACGCGCGCCGGCCAGGCGCCAGTCCTGGACGCCGTAAAGATTGGTGAAGATGCGATCCTTGTCGCCGAGCATGCTGCTACTCGCCCCTCAGCGTTGTCCGGCCACCCTCGGGCGCCGACGTCTGGCGGTCCACCTGGGGTCCGGGCTTCGGCGTCTCGCCGCGCCGGAACGCGTCGAGCACCTTCTTGATCGAAGCCTCGTCGAGGTCTTCGTAGAAATCGTCGTTCACCTGCACCACCGGGGCGTTCACGCAGGCGCCGAGGCACTCGACTTCCTGCACGGTGAACGTTTCGCCGTCGGCCGCATGCTGGCAGGCCTTCATCACGGCATCGGACCCGCGCAGCCAGCACGGCGTCGTCGTGCAGACCTGCAGCAGGTACTTACCCTTCGGCCGCAGCTGGAACATCGTATAGAAGGTCGCGATCTCGTAGACGCGGATCGGCGCCATATCGAGGATGCGGGCCACCTCGTCCATCGCCGCGCGCGGCAGCCAGCCCTGCTGGCGCTGTGCCAGGTCCAGCACTGCGATCACCGCGCTCGCCTGCCGGCCCGGCGGGTAATGCG
>CAYPCP010000093.1:0-7391 GCA_964409255.1 uncultured Pseudobdellovibrionaceae bacterium | reverse complement strand
GAAATAGCAGTTGGAGCCTTCGCCCGCGCCGACATCGAGGAACGTCCCGCCCGGCGCAGCGAGGTAACGCCCGATGCGTTTTGTCAGGGCGATTTCCTTGTCCCGGATAAAGCGGTTTTTGATGCGATTTTCAAAACGCTTGCCATCGGCGCGGTCGTGAAAATCGATCTGGAGCTGGAGGTCATCCATGCGACGCACCGCCCGCATCACCGGAGGTTTCGACCGAGCGGATCAGTTTTTTGCGCCACGCCACATTGTCGGTGCGCGTCATGAGGCTTTCGATCAAAAACCCGAACAGCGGCAGCATCGTCGCCGTCAACATGCCCCACAACGCCATGACAATCGCGAGGATAAACCATTTCCCCTGCACGAAAATCGCGGCGATGAAGCTTAAGAACGCAATGCAGGCGATGAAAAACGCCAGTTCCACGAAGATGTGGAAGGGGCGGTTCTGGGTCGTCTGGCTGGCCGCGACGATAATGATGTCGAGAAGGCCGCGATGACGCAGCAATTTATATTTGGAAACGCCGTGCTTGCGGTCTTCGTGCTGCACGGGGACTTCGGTCACGATGTAGCCCTGGCTGGCGGCGACGGCGGGAATAAGGCGGTGCAGATCGCCCCGCAGTTCGAGGGTTTGATACACCTCGCGCGTCATGGCCTTGAACCCGCAATTGATATCCTGCACGTTGCATTTGATCAGCTTGTTGGTCAGGAAATTATAAACCTTCGAAACGAACCGTTTTTTGGCCGTGTCCTTGCGGTCGCGGCGCCAGCCGTTCACGAAATCGAAACCTTCGGCGAGTTTATCGAGAAACTGGGGGATGTCTTCGGGTTGGTCCTGAAGATCGGCGTCCATCATGATCAGGATGTCGCCGCGCGCCTGAGAAAACCCCTGCATCAGGCCGACGGATTTACCGCTGTTGGAACGGTGATGGATGACGGTGATGTTGGCGTGCTGTTTCATCAGGCCGCGCATGACGTCGGCGGTCGCGTCCGTGCTGCCGTCATCGACAAGGATGAATTCGAAATCTTCGGCGCGTTTGTCGAAGACCGCGCGGATGCGCGTATAAAGTTCGGTTAGGCTTTCTGCTTCGTTGTACGCAGGTACGACGACACTGACGGTTTTTTTGCTCATATGTTATCGGTCCGAATGTACGGCTGTTTCCACGGCGCCCGTTGGGGTTAACCGCGTTTTTATAACGAATATTTCCGACCAGCAACGCCCATCCACGTCCTGCGTCCCGAGGGAGAGGCTATCGATGGCAAGGCTGGCGGGCTTCGTGAGCCGATCTTCGACAATAACATCCTGATTTACAAAAGAAATTGTGCGTTTGAGCGTAATGTCCCCATGTTTCTGGGCCACCCCGCCGGCGGACTGGTTCACGGCGCTTTTCTTGCGGATGCGCTGCCGGTCGATCATCGCCCTTAAGAAACGCGACCCCAATGCCGTCGTGCTGCCCACGCGCAGGATCAGGCGCTGGAGAAAACCCGGGAAGAAGAAGCGCGGCACGGCATAGGCGGCTTCAACCGTCACCGCAGTATCCGTCACCTCGATGGGACGTTGATTATTATAGCCCGAGGCGCTGTAAAGCGTGCCGCCGCCCGCGAGCAAGGGCAGCGGATAATGGACAATGCCCCGCCCCGGCGCGGCGTAGCGGACATCACCGCCATTGGCGAGCGCGGCATAGGCATGCACGTTATCGTTATGGTAACTTAGCAGCGCCGCACGCGGATGATACGTCACCCCGGCAGGGTGGAAAGAACCGGCGGCAACAGCCCGCGGCGTCACGTCGATAAGGCTGACGACCAGCGGCAGATGCGACCAGCGGCATAAACGCAGATCGTCCGCCAGAAACGGTTTCAATCCGGCCACGCCGCCGCCCTGCCCCGCCGCCGCATGCACGGCCGCCGCGCTGTCGAGTTCGCCGCACAATAAAGTGAAGCCAAGCCAGCCCATATAGGCGTTGGCGCACAGGCCCGCTTCGGGCGCGAGCGTCATATCGGGAAGAATATGCGGCTGAAGGAAACGCACCAGATGATCCATCGCGGGCAGCGGTGATTTGTCACCCGTCAGATGAATATAGGTGGCGATATAATCAAGGATCAGCGTCGAATAGCCGAGATCCGCGCCGCCGAGTTCGGGGAACCAGCCTTCGTCGGTCTGCACCGCGAGCGTGCGCGCGAGTTTCGCTTTGGCCCCGGCCAGAAAACGCGCATCGCCCGTAAGTTTCCATATGAGCGCAAGCGCCCCGGTCGCCGCCGCTTCGTGATTGGTTTTAACAAGGTCGTCGCGTTTCAACAGCCATTCGCCCGCGCGCGTCATGACACGCCCGAGCAGCGCCCGCGTTTCGGCGGGCAGCCCGTCGCCCAGAAAATACCCCGCGAAACCGAAGGCCGAGGTCGTGAAATGGGTCGCGGCGAAACCGCGTTCGCCTTTATACCATTCGTCATAGCACCCTTCGCGGTATTGCTGGCGCGAGAGGTTGAGAAGCCCGGCATGGAAACGGCGCAGCAGATCGGCGCGTTCGGATTCATCAAAACCAAAGGCAGGATGCGCGAGAAGACCCAGCGTCGCGGCGGCCTCCTGAAAACGGGCATCGGGAAATTCGGAGGTTTTGTCGCGCCAGTACGCGTAATGGAAACACCCGTAGGACGGGGATGCGGGATTGGTATCCTGCAGCGTTTTCAGCCGCCATGCATTTTCGACGACGAAATTTTTTTGAAATAAGATATCGTTCATGCAAATATGGGCCGTCAGAGGCGATCAATCCTCTTACTGATACGGTATGACATCCGGAAAGTCCAGCCATTGCCCGCCGCCCCTCTTTTAAAAAACGCGTTGAGAATTGGGTTTTTGATTGCCCTTTTGCTGGCGTGCTGGCTGTTCATCGATTGGCAAAGCCTTAAGCAGCATATCAGCGCGGACCTTTTCGTCATCATGCTGTATGCGCAAATCCCGGCGTGGGGCGTGGTGTTTTTCACATCGCTGCGCCATTGCCTTCTGGTGCGCACGCCGCCCGCGCCGCTGCGCACGGCGCTGCGCGCCGTGGTTCTGGCGTTTGGTCTCAACGCGCTGATCCCCGGACGCGTGTCGGAGACATTTAAAATCACCTACATGGCCGACAAGCTTCACATCCCCGTCAGCAACTGCCTGGCGGCCGTGGTTCTGGAGCGGGCGACGGATCTTTTCATTATCGGGGTGTCGGGGCTGATCGCGCTGTCATTCATCGATGTCGCTGTCGATAGAATTTATCTTTATCTTCTGATCGGCATTCCGGCGGCGCTCGTCGCGCTGACGTTCGTGTTCCTCAAAATTTTCAAGGCCAGCGGCGCAACATCCCTCTTCGCGCGGATTTATAATTTCGGCCATCAGACATTGCTATCGTTCGCGCAGCTTCACAGCCCGCAAAAGCTCTGCGTCAGCCTTGGGCTGGGGCTGGCCGTGTGGGGATGTTCCTATCTGTTTTTCGATCTGATCGTCAGCCGCGCGGGGAGTATCGAACTTACCCTGCCGCAGATGCTTTTATCGTTCGTGATCGTCACGCTCGGCGCGGCGGTGCCTGCGCTGCCCGGTTCCGTCGGCACGTATCAGGCCGCGGTGATCGTCGTGCTGTCATGGTTCGGATACAGCGTGGAAGAAGCGCTTGTGCTTGGCATCGCGCTCAACGCTTCGATTTATCTTTCGACATTGCCGGCGGCGATGATCGTGGCCAGCGTCGAAGGCACCGGCATGGGCGGCATGGTGGCGCGCGCGTACCGCTCCGGGAAAATCACGCCGCAAAACTAACAGGGGCGTGCGCCCCGCGTTATATATTGATCTTCCGGTAAAGCGGCCACGGCATAAATTGAAGCAACAGGATAATGCCCATCCACCAGAAGGGCAGATAGACGCACGGTCTATTCCTGCCGGTATTATCGGCCATGATGCGGGCGGCTTTTTCCGGCGAGCATTTCGGGAAAGGCCGCGACTGCCCGTAATTCATATAGGTGTCGATATAGCCAAGGCGGTAGACCTGAAACGCAAAATCGCCTTTCCCCGCCAGATAATGGCGGATACCCGCGGTATAAAATTCAAGCGCGCGCTTGGCCGTCGCATAAACCAGATTTTTGCGGCGCGCGCGCCCCGCGGCCACGGAACTGACGACGATAATATTGCCATGGCCTTGTTTTTCCAGCAGCGGCAGGAACGCATTGATCAGGGAAAACGGCCCGGTGAAATTCGTATCGTGCAATTGCCGGGCAAGCGTTTCATCCAGCGGGCCACAGTCAAGGGACGGATGGGAAAAACCCGCGATCAGGGCGAGGCAATCCAGCGCCGCGTATGTTTTCGAAAACGCCGCCACGACCGACGGCGCATCAAGGTGCGCGATATCGACGGCCTGCACCGCCACCGATATGGCATGACGCAATTCCAGATCGGCCTTGATCGGCGCAAGATCGCGCGCGTCGCTGGCCAAGAGAAAAAGATCATAGCCCCGCGCGGCATATTCCGCCGCCAGCGCTTTTCCAACGCCCGCGGACGCACCGACGATCAAGGCCGTTTTACGTGACGCTGCCGTCATAGCCCCAGCCTTTCCGACAAAGCCGATTTCATGCAGCGATCCGGGTCGAACGCCCGCAGGGCGGACCGGAATTCATCATGCTCGGGATAGGTTTTTTCAAACACAGCGCGGGACAGGCGCGAATCCTTGATCAAATTCGCATACGCGCCCGATTGGATATCCAGCGCATCGACATCGGCCAGAAACGCCGCCGTTTTCGCGTTGCCGAACAGATCCATCGACAGGCTGATCCCCGCGCCATTGTAATGAAGATAGCGGCGCGTGCCGCTGAACAATTTCATCGACAGGCGCGGAATGCACAGGCCATGGCGTTTTTGCAGGGACAACAGCGCATCGACGTAATCATGCGCGTTCTGGTGCGGAATAAGCACCTGATGTTCGATCAGGCCGTTCCCGCCATACCATTTGAAATAGAAACTTTTGTTCGCCACGGGGAAAAGATACGAAAAAATATCCTTCGTCCGCGACGCCTTGCGATGCACTTCGTTGGCGTAATAAGCCGCATTGATGAACGGCACCGTAAAGGGATAGAAAACACGCGCCGCCTGCGCATTTTTTTGCGGGCGCAGCGTTTGATAGGAGGAATCGACCGCCACCGGCGCATCCCCCCCGTCCCGCACATACGCGCCGCACGTAATGAATCCCTTGCCGGATGCACCCGGCAGGGAAAGATCGTGCCAGCTTTGCAGGAAATCGTACCGGTCGCGGTATTCGTTGAGATTGTCGATCGTCTGATGCAGGTCGGCGACCTTGCGGTTTTCCATGCGGATCGCCGCGCCGGGAAATTTCTGCACCTTAAATTTTGCATCGACGATCAGGCCCGTCAGGCCGTAACCGCCCGCCGTAAGATCGAACAGCGCCTTGTTTTCATTGTCGCGCGATACGCTCACGCGGCCCTGCCGGGGGTGCAGCAGCGTGAATTCTTCAAGGATATTGGCGAAGACGCCCTCTTTAAATTGATTTTTGCCATGCGCGTTCGCCGCGATGATCCCGCCGATGGTGAGCTGCGGATGACCGGGCTGCACCGGCACTTCATAACCGCGCGGGGCAAGGAAATCATACAGCTTGGATAATGTAATGCCGCCTTCGACGTGGATGACGCCGCGCGCTTCGTCGAAACCCAGAATGCGGTTGAAATGCCGCAGGGAAACCGAAAGCGCATTGCCCCCATACGCGGCGGCGGTATAGGACAGGCCGCTGCCATACGGAATGATCGCACCCGCCGCGCCGACAAGCTCGTCCAGCTGGCGATAGCGGTCAGGCTCGGCAAGGCGACCGTGGATGTCGTATTGCTGATCGAGGCTGCGGTGATGTCTGGGCGCTGTTTTCATGCTCGGTCCGGTCCGTCTGTTTTATAAGCAAGCGGCGGCGGACGCCATCCCTTCGTGAACAGCACGCACATTTTTCATATCTTAAGGAAAATGACTTTTACAAAATGGCAGGGGCAACAGGGCTCGAACCTGTGGCCTGCGGTTTTGGAGACCGCCGCTCTACCAGCTGAGCTATACCCCTTTAGGCCTGAGGCTTTTTTAATCAAAAGCCTCCCGTTTGGCCAGTAAAATCTGAGGGTCTAGGCCGCCAGTTTGAGGATGAAGTCCTGATCTTTCCACCATTGCTGGTCGGGGCGGATTGCTTCAAAACGGGCGCGGACGGCGTCTTTGCACATTTCGTCGCGGATAACCTCGAAACCGGGAGTCGGGCTGGATTTCAGCTGCGGTTTGAGATCGGGGAAAATCGACAGAAGGCGTTCCTCTTCCTGGGCCAGCAGCGCGTGACGCGCGTCCTTGCAGGAGGGGCCGATCTTGATTTCAAGGTCGATTTTCGGCTGCTTCCAAATGAAGCCCGTGAAAGTCTGACCGACATGTACCGGTTCAACGGCCATTTCGATGCGGACATCGGGATTACCCATGGGGTGATAGGGAATGCGCACGCGCTGGGAGATCATACGTTGAACCGGGCGCGGCATCGTCGTCAGGCGTTCCATCAACTCTTTGCGCAGCTTGTCGTCACCGACGGCGAAGATATTGAAACCGAAGCCGACGAGTTTGGATGCCTGCTCCATCCGGTCCATGGTAGAATCCGCCGCCGTAGCGCCGTTGCCTTTCTTGGTCGTCTGTTTGACGAAACCGGGTTTTATTTCCTGACGGATTTCGCATTTCATTTCGCGCATAACGCCATCGGCATCGAGGAAATACGCACGTTCGCGGGGATCGGTGATCTGCATCGCCGGGCGAAAAACCGCGTTCATATCCGCGGGAAGCAGCGGCGCCAGACGATCATCCGATGCAGAAACAAAAATATCCTTGCATTCGATTACATGGTTGACGATATCCCACATCACGGCGGGGTCATTCCCGATCAGAACGCGTTCCGTTTCCAGGTAAGGCTTTTCAATCTTAATGATGGAATTTTCCAGCCGCTCTTTTTCGTGACTATCAATCAGAGCTTTCAGTCCATGTTTTTCTTTTGTCATTTTTTACACTTCTCTACGGACACAAAAAAAGCCTCGAAAATCTTTCGAAGCTTTTACAACAATCAGGATTTAGAAAACGAACGCGCACAATCTTGTCCGGTCTGCGTCATATAACCGGTCGTCTGTCGCTGGGCGGCAAGGCAGGTTTTCATGCGCCCTGTATCCCACTTTTGGACACCGCAGCGCAACAAAAAAGGGGTTAATTTTCCAAATAAAAAGGCCGGGATTTCTCCCGGCCTTTTGAATTTCTTAAGTTACCGAGGACTACTCGATAATTTTGGCCACGACGCCGGCGCCGACGGTGCGGCCGCCTTCGCGGATAGCGAAGCGCAGACCGTCGTTCATCGCGATCGGTG
>CAYPCP010000092.1:0-7435 GCA_964409255.1 uncultured Pseudobdellovibrionaceae bacterium | reverse complement strand
CCGCACATCTGGAACGAAATCTATTCGCAAAAAGGCGGCGGCATCCTCGACATGTTCAACATGTTCTCGGGCGGCGCGCTTCAGCGTATGACGATTTTCGCGCTCAACATCATGCCGTACATCTCGGCCTCGATCATCATGCAGCTCGCCGCGGCGATGTCGCCCAAGCTCGAAGCGCTGAAAAAAGAAGGCGAACATGGCCGCATGAAGATCAACCAGTACACGCGCTTCCTGACCGTGCTTCTGGCATCGGTGCAGGCGTATGGCCTGGCGGTTGGTCTTGAGGGCATGCAGGGCAGCTCCGGTTCCGCCGTTATCGATCCGGGCCTGTTCTTCCGCGCATCGACGGTTATTACGATTGTCGGCGGTACCGTGTTCCTGATGTGGCTGGGCGAACAGATTACGCAGCGCGGTATCGGTAACGGTATTTCGCTTATCATCTTCGCCGGTATCGTCGCGGGTCTGCCGCGCGCGGTGGGCGGCATGCTCGAGCTTGGCCGTCAGGGTCAATTCAATTTCCTTGAACTGGTGATGATCGTCGCGATGATCTGTGCCGTGATCGCGTTTATCGTTTTCATGGAACGCGCGCAACGCCGCGTGCTGGTGCAATATCCGAAACGCCAGGCTGGCGCGCAGGCCCTCGCACAGCAAAACCATATTCCGCTGAAGTTGAATACCGCCGGGGTTATCCCGCCGATTTTCGCTTCCTCGCTGCTGCTGCTGCCATTGACGATTGTCGGGTTCAGCGGCGCTGAGGGTGGTGGCTGGACGGCGTCGATCGCGCAGTTTCTGCAGCACGGTCAGCCGGCTTATATGGCGCTGTATGGCGGTCTGATCATTTTCTTCGCATTTTTCTACACGGCGATTGTTTTCAATCCGCAGGAAAATGCCGAGATGCTGCGTAAGTATGGCGGTTTCGTTCCGGGCATTCGTCCGGGTAAAAACACGGCCGATTACCTCGACTATGTTCTGACACGTATTACCGTGATCGGTGCGTTGTATCTGGTGTTTATCTGCCTGCTGCCGGAATTCATGATCTCGCGTTACAGCCTGCCGTTCTATTTCGGCGGTACGTCGCTTTTGATCGTTGTGTCGGTGACGATGGATACGGTCGCGCAGGTTCACTCTCACCTGATTGCGCATCAATATGAAGGTCTCATCAAGAAGGCGAAACTCAAAGGTACGGGAAGACGAATCCGATGAATTTGATTCTGATCGGTCCGCCGGGGGCGGGCAAGGGAACGCAGGCTAAGATCCTTGAACAGAAATATGGCCTGAAACAACTATCAACCGGCGATATGTTGCGCGCTGAAATCGCGGCGGGTTCCGACCTCGGTAAAAAGGCGAAAGAGATCATCGATCGCGGCGATCTCGTTTCCGACGACATCATGGTCGACATGATCGAAAAGCGCATCGCGCAGGCTGATTGCGCAAAAGGCGTCATTTTTGACGGCTTCCCCCGCACCGTGGACCAGGCGCAGGCGCTCGACAGCATGCTGGCCGATGCCGGCCGTCCCCTGACCGCCGTGATCCAGATTACGGTCGATGAGGAAGAGCTGGTCAACCGTCTGAACAGCCGTATCGCCCAGACCAAGGCGGCCGGGCAGGAAGTTCGCGGCGACGACAATGAAGAAACCCTGCGTAAACGCCTGGGCGTCTATCGTGCCCAGACCGCCCCGATCCTGCCGTATTACGAAGCCGAAGGGCTTTTGCGCAAGGTCGACGGGATGCAGGCGATCGAAGCCGTGACGGCCCAGATCGAAGACCATCTTCAGGCCGCCCGCGCGGCTTGAAAAAGCTTGGAAAAACCGCGTATTTTCCCATTGACGCAAGGGTTTAAATCCCTATAATGCCGCCATTCTAAGACCCCCCGTGAGTCCAAATGGCTTTACAAAGCTTTGATTCTCCAAGGGTTTTGGTGGTTTAGAAACTGGCGGCGTCTATGACGCTTTTACGGTTTCGTTTGAAATGATCAAAAGGAGAGACTATGGCACGTATTGCCGGGGTAAACGTACCCGATAAAAAACGCGCACTGATTGCGCTGACCTATGTTCATGGAATCGGCCGCTTCACGGCGGAAAAGATCCTCAATGCCTGCGGTATCGATCTGACCCGCCGCATGAACGATCTGACCGAAGACGAACTGAACAAAATCCGTTCTGAAATCGATGCCGGCAAATTCCCGATCGAAGGGGATCTTCGCCGCGAAATCGCGATCAACATTAAACGCCTGATGGACATGGCCTGCTACCGCGGCCTGCGTCATCGTAAAGGCCTGCCGGTTCGTGGCCAACGCACGAAGACCAATGCGCGCACGCGTAAAGGTCCTGCGAAGCCGATCGCCGGTAAAAAGAAAATAACGAAGTAATAGGACGGATGCATCATGGCTAAAGCAGCAGCACCGGCGGCCGGCAAGGGCGTCAAAAAGAAAGTCAAAAAGAACATCACGTCTGGCGTTGCCCACGTGAATTCTTCGTTCAACAACACCTTCGTCACCATCACCGACGCGCAAGGCAATGTGATCGCATGGTCCACGGCCGGTATGATGGGCTTCAAAGGCTCGCGTAAATCCACGCCGTATGCCGCACAGGTATGCGCGGAAGACGCTGGCCGCAAAGCGCAGGAACATGGCGTGAAGGAACTCGAAGTGCAGGTGAAGGGTCCGGGTTCGGGCCGTGAATCCGCACTGCGCGCGCTGAATGCGGTCGGTTTTACGATCCGTTCGATCAAAGACATTACGCCGATCCCGCACAACGGCGTGCGTCCGCGTAAACGCCGCCGCGTCTAATTAGTAATCGTAAGTGTAACCAGAGGCCGGCTAAGAACCGGATGACGTTAGAAAGAGGACTACTGTGATACAGAAAAACTGGCAAGAACTGATTAAACCGAACAAAATCGAAATCGGCCATGGCAACGATGCGAAAGCCGTCGGCAAAATTGTTGCTGAACCGCTTGAGCGTGGTTTCGGTCTGACGCTGGGTAACGCCCTGCGCCGCATCCTGCTGTCGTCGCTGCAAGGCGCGGCCGTAACGGCAATCCAGATCGATGGCGTTCTGCATGAATTCTCGTCCATCCAAGGCGTTCGCGAAGATGTCACCGACATCGTCCTGAACGTAAAAGCCATCGCCGTGCGCATGCACGTTGAAGGTCCGAAAAAGATGCGTCTGAACGCAGAAGGCCCGTGCGAAGTTACCGCTGGCATGATCGAAGCCGGTGCGGACATCGAAATCATGAACCCGGACCTGATCATCTGCACGCTCGACAAGGGCGCGAAGCTGAACATGGAAATGACGGTCAACACCGGCAAGGGCTACCGCCCGGCTGCGCAAAACCGTCCGGAAGAAGCACCTGTCGGCCTGATCCCGGTCGACTCCGTGTTCTCTCCGGTTCGCAAAGTCACGTACGAAGTCGAAGACACCCGCGTCGGTCAGATCACCGACTACGACAAACTGACGCTGCAAATCGAAACCAACGGCGTTATTTCGCCGGAAGATGCCGTGGCTTACGCTGCACGCATTCTTCAGGACCAACTGCAGGTCTTCATCAACTTCGAAGAGCCGCAAGGCGACGCACAGGCGGAAGAAGGCGATGAACTGCCGTTCAACCGTAACCTGCTGCGCAAAGTCGATGAACTCGAACTGTCGGTTCGTTCGGCGAACTGCCTGAAGAACGACAACATCGTTTACATCGGCGATCTCGTTCAGAAATCTGAAAGCGACATGCTGCGTACGCCGAACTTCGGCCGCAAGTCGCTCAACGAGATCAAGGAAGTGCTTACCAACATGGGTCTGCATCTCGGTATGCAGGTCGAGGGTTGGCCGCCTGAGAATATCGAAGAACTCGCCAAGAAACTGGACGATCCGTTCAACGGCGGGAACGCATAGTAAAAGGATAAACCAGATCCCTGTGAAGGGATCTGATTAAAATGGACAAGGTGTCCGCCTCCGTTTCCTATCGAAAGATGCCAACGGATACTGCCATGGGACCGATATTTCGGCCCGTAACGATAAAGGAGAACCGTCGTGAAACACGGAATTAAACAAAGAAAACTGAACCGCACGACCCCGCACCGCAAAGCGATGCTGGCGAACATGGCGGCTGCTCTCGTCAAGCATGAGCAGATCACCACGACATTGCCGAAAGCAAAAGAACTCCGTCCTTTCGTTGAGCGTCTGATCACGCTTGGCAAGGATGCGAAGAAAAACCCGAACAAGGTTCTGGCGAACCGCCGTCTGGCAATTGCCCGCATGCGCGATCGCACGCAGGTGGCGAAACTTTTCGACACGCTGGCGCCGCGTTACGAAGATCGTCCTGGCGGCTATATCCGCATCATGAAGGCCGGCTTCCGTTACGGCGACAACGCCGCTTTGGCCGTGATCGAGCTGGTTGACCGCGATGTTTCGGCCAAAGGCCAGGACAGCGGCGCAGACTTCGGTGATGTTGCTGACGAGGCACCAGCTGAAGAAGCGAAAGAAGCCAAAGCCAAAAAGGCACCTGCAAAGAAAAAAGCCAAAGCCGCGTAATGCGCGCTCCGGCATAAAACAAAAGGCCCCGTTTTCGGGGCCTTTTTTATTGATCGCAGAGGGGGCGCGTTTATTCGTCCCGGCCCCCGCGGCGCGGAATGGCGCGCAGGATATTATAGGCGAAGCTCGCCGGACGCTCCTCGTTCTCCGCATTTTTTTCTTCGGCGAGCGATAGCGCCGAATTGCGCGAAGCGGCCATGCTGCCGAACAGGGACGGCCCGGTCGTTGCCGTCGCTCCTGCGGCAACCGCAACGGCTGAGTTCGCCGCGGGACGCGGGGCGTTGGAAACGGCGGTCTGCTGTGCGGGCTGCGACTGTTGCGGCGGCGCAGGGCGGTCATTGATCGGGGCGGATTGCACCGGTGCGCCTGCATAGACATGCGCCTGCGAGGGGAAATTACGGGCTTTGACTTCGCGGGCGTAGGCTCCCACGGCGGCGGAAACCGTACCGGCAAGCGATGCATATTCCTTGACGAATTTGGGCTTCTTGCCTTGGGTAATGCCAAGCATGTCGTCAACGACGAGGATCTGCCCGTCGCACGCCGCCGATGCGCCGATACCGATGGTCGGAATTCCGATTTCTTTCGTAATCGCGGCGGCCAGCGGTTCGGCAACGCCCTCGATCACAACCGCAAAGGCGCCTGCCTGCGCCACGGCCTGCGCGTCCTTGCGGATGCGTTGTGCGGCGGCGTCATCGCGCCCTTGCGCTTTATAACCGCCCAGCGTGTTGACCGATTGCGGCTGAAGGCCGATATGCCCCATCACCGGGATGCCGCGGGCGGTGAGGAACGCGATGGTCTTCGCCATTTCAGCGCCGCCTTCGAGTTTGACGGCCTGTGCGCCGGTTTCCCGCAGGATCTGGGCCGCGCTGTCAAAGGCCTGGCCCGGCGTGGCCTGATACGTGCCGAAAGGCAGATCGACCACCACGCAGGCCTTTTGCGTCGCGCGCATGACGGCCTGGGCGTGACGGATCATCATCGGAATATCGGCGCCCAGCGTCGATTCCATTCCATAGACCACCATCGCCACCGAATCGCCGACGAGCAGCAGGTCGCAATGATTGTCGAGAATCTGCGCCATTGGCGCGGTATAGGCGGTAAGGCACACAAGCGGCGCGCCATTGCCCTTGCGGGCGGCGATGGCGGGCGCGGTCAAACGGGGGGCTTTTTCTGTCATAAGCGGGACTCTACGCCGGGAATGGGGCGAAACGCAAACCCTTTTAAGCGACTGTAATTTATGCCAATTTTATGCCTTAATCAGGGCTTGATGATGCCCGGATCGGAGAATAGAAAAATGAAGATGATAAGCCGCACCTTCCTTAAAATTTCCGCTATCGCACTGGTCCTCGCCGGAGCGAGTGCCTTCGCTCAGGACCGCACGGTCCCGGACACGCGTGAGCAAGTTCAGCTCTCTTTCTCACCGGTGGTGAAAAAAGTGTCGCCTGCCGTCGTTAATATCTACACGAAAAAACTTGTGACCAGCCGGCTTAGCCCTTTCGGCAACAATCCTATGTTTCAACAATTTTTCGGACAGAGCGCGCCAGGCGGCATGACGCGCCAGCATCTTGAAAATTCATTGGGTTCGGGCGTGATCGTTGAAGCCGATGGCGTTGTTGTTACGAACGCCCACGTGGTGAAAGATGCGCAGGAGATTTCTGTCGTTCTTTCCGATGGCCGTGAATTTGACGCGAAAGTGTCGTTAAGCGATCAACCGTCCGATCTGGCGATTCTACGCGTTGATACCAAGGGGGAAACGCTACCTGTCGCGCCGCTCAAAGCCAGTGAAGCATTAGAAGTTGGCGATATCGTTATCGCCATCGGCAATCCTTTCGGCGTTGGTCAGACGGTTACAAGCGGCATTGTCTCGGCGCTGGCGCGTTCTTCCCTGAATATCAGCGATTTTAATTTCTTCATCCAAACCGATGCCGCTATCAATCCCGGCAATTCCGGCGGACCCCTCGTGGCAATGGATGGCAGCGTTGTCGGTATTAATTCCGCAATTTACTCACAGAATGGCAGTGGTTCTTTGGGGATCGGATTCGCTGTTCCGTCCGAAATGGTGGCCACCGTTATTGCCGCGGAAAAAGCCAATGCGGTGACCGGTGCGAAGGGTATTGCGCGCCCGTGGCTTGGCGTGGCGGGGCAGCAAGTGACCTCTGATATTGCGGATTCGCTGGGGCTGAACCGTCCCCATGGTGTGATGATCAACGCGCTCCATAATTCCAGTCCGGCAAAAAAAGCGGGCATGAAGGTTGGTGACGTCGTCGTCGCAATTAACGACAAACCTATCCGCGATCAAAGCGAGATGAAGTTCCGTCTTGCCACCGTTCCGATGGGGCAAACGGCAAAAATTGATGTTCTGCGTAATGGCAAGTCTCACAGCTTTACGGTGGTTGCTTCCACGCCGCCGGAAGATCCGCCGCGTAATGAAAAAGTGCTTCAGGGCACGCATCCGTTGAGCGGTATCAAGATATCCAATATCAATCCTGCCGTCGCTGTCGAATATGGATTGGGAACGGATAGTGAAGGCGTCGTTATCGTTGATGTATCGCAAAGCCCCCGCGGCGCCCGTTTGTCCCGCCCGGGCGATGTGGTGATTTCAGTCAACAAAACACAGATTAAAACCGTTGAAGATCTTGAAACATCGTTGAATGATGCAGTGAAGCAGGGTGTTCTCGGCCTTGTCTTCGAACGCGGCGGCCAGCGTCTGCAGGTCATCATCCGATGACCCGGCAAGTGCCTATCTACGTCATCAGCCCGCCCGAATCCACGGATCGCAGGGCGGCAATGGCGGCGCAGATGGAACGGCTTGGTCTGGAATTCTGTTTTATCGATGCGGTTGATGGCCGTAAGCTCGATATGCTGGTGCAAAAGGAATACGACGCGGCGAAACGCCTGGCTTTTTTCGGGCTGCA
>CAYPCP010000091.1:0-7466 GCA_964409255.1 uncultured Pseudobdellovibrionaceae bacterium | reverse complement strand
ACGCGCCGACAATCACCAGCATCGCAAACGGAATAAAGAAGAAGCCGAGCGGCAACAGGTAATCTTTCATGAACGGAATCGCAAGGCCCGAATCGAACGTATCCTTGGTGAAGTAAAGATAGGCAGCGATAGCCACCGACGCGATGCCGAATTCAAACGCCAGCCGCACCTTTCCCGGAATGCCGTGATGGCTGCGCTTGGTCAGCTTCGCGTAATCGTCAAAGAAGCCGATCAGGCCGAAACCGATGATGACGACCGAAACGATCCAGACATAAGGATTGGCAAGATCGGACCACAGAAGAACGGAAATGCCGGCGGAAATCAGGATCATCAACCCGCCCATGGTCGGCGTGCCGGCTTTTTTGAAATGCGTTTCCGGCCCGTCATCGCGGATCGGCTGTCCCTCGCGCTGTTTTTTCTTCAGCCAGCGGATCATGCCCGGCCCGATCAGGAAGCTGATGATCAAAGCGGTCATCACCGCCGCGCCCGTCCGGAAAGTCAGATACCGGAAGAGATTGAAGAAGATGAAATCATCGCCCAGCGGCGCGAGCAGGTTATACAGCATCTACGGTCTTACTTTCCCCTTGGTTTTAAGCTTTCCGGGCAGGTCGCGCAAGGCTTCGACGACAAGGCCCATACGGCTCCCCAGCGACCCTTTGACCATCACGACGTCGCCCGGAACCAGCACGTCCGGGACGATTCTGGCCAGTTCCGTGCTGTTTTCCGCATGCAGCCCGCGCTGTTCCGGCGGGATTTTATCATGCAGGTTTTTCATGAGCTTGCCGCAGGTATAGACCAGATCGACGTTGGCGGTCTTAAGCGGCAACGCCAGATCGGCGTGGTATTTCGCGCCATGCGGCCCCAGTTCGAGCATGTCGCCAAGAATGGCGATACGGCGCCCGCCGCGGCCGGGATCGATCAGGGCGAGAACGCGGAACGCCGCGCGCATCGCTTCGGGGGATGCATTATAGCTTTCATCGATCAGCGTGACCGGATTGTCTTTCTGACCGATATCGAGAAATTCGCGTTTGCCGCGACCGACGATGGCTTCGGCGCGCGCAATCGCTTTTGCCGCTTTCTGAACGTCCCCGCCCGCCAGTTTGACCGCCAGCAGAACCGCCAGCGCGTTGACGGCGATGTGACGCCCGGCAACCTGCAACATGAATTCGACATTTTCACCGAGGATATTGGCGCGCGCGCGCGTGCCGTTGGCAGCCTCGAGACAATCGACGAGACGCGCATCCGCACCGTCGCCTTCGCCGAAGGAGTAGGTTTTAACGGCCAGCGCGTCGGCTTTCGCTTTGACGTGCGCGTACCATTCGTTATCGCGATTGAGGATCGCGGCGCCGCCCGGCTCGATACCTGCGAAAATTTCCGCTTTGGCATCGGCGATGCCTTCCATGCCATTGTCGAAATTGCCGACATGCACGGGCGCAATCGTCGTGATGATGGCGATATGCGGACGGACCAGTCTGGCCAGCGGCTCGATTTCCCCGGAATGGTTCATGCCCATTTCAAAAATGCCGTAATCGCAACCGGCATGCATGGTAGACAGGCTCAGCGGCACGCCCCAGTGGTTGTTGTAGCTTTTGGTGCTGGCATGCGTTTGCCCCAACGCACCGAACGCGGCGGCCAGAAATTCTTTCGTCCCGGTTTTACCGACGGAGCCGGTGATGCCGACGATTTTCGCAGCGCTGCGGGCGCGGGAAGCGGCACCGAGTTTGCGCAGCGCATCGAGCGTATCGCCGACGATCAGGAGTTTTTCGGCATCGACGCCATCAACCGCGCGGGAAACGAGCGCAGCGGCAGCGCCTTTGCCAATCGCGTCGGCCACATAGGCATGACCATCGCCATTGTCGCCCTGAAGCGCGACGAACAGATCGCCCGGACGGATCGTGCGCGTATCGATCGATACGCCGAAGGCGGACCAATCCCCGGCGGTTTTTCCACCGGTGGCCTGTGCGGCTTCTTTTGCGGTCCAGATTGCATTCGATGTCTTCATTACTCACACCACTCCATAGGCTGATTGAACTTCTTCCACGTCGTCAAAAGGCAAAACCTCGTCACCGATAATCTGCCCCTGTTCATGTCCCTTGCCGGCGACGACAAGCACGTCACCTTTTTCCAGCATCGCCACACCGCGGCGGATGGCGTCATGGCGCCCGGGAATTTCGATTGCGCCGGGCGCATCGGCCATCATCGCGGCGCGAATGCTGGCCGGGTTTTCGCTCCGCGGATTGTCATCGGTAATAATCGCGACATCGGCCAACGTCGCGGCAATGCGCCCCATCATCGGGCGTTTGCCGGGATCGCGATCGCCGCCGCAGCCGATAAGGCAGACAAGACGGCCTTCGGTGTGCGGGCGCAGTGTTTTGAGCACCGTTTCAAGCGCGCCGGGTTTGTGCGCGTAATCGACATAAACCGCCGCACCTTTTTTGTGGCCGGGCACGAGTTGCAAACGGCCCGGCACGCCCTGAAGTTTCGCCAGGAGGGGGACGATATCCCCCGGTTTTTGGCCTTCGGCCAACACAAGGCCCAGCGCAGCCAGCGCGTTGAGGACCTGAAAATCACCGACCAGCGGCAGACGCACATCAAACGTTTCGCCCAGCACGCGCAGGGTAATATCCTGCCCCGCCGGATGCGGCGTGCGCGACAGAAGGGCGATATCGGCGTCGCCCGTTCCCATCGTCAGGGCATTGAGATTACGTTTCGCGCAGATATCGAACAGCACCTTGCCATACAGATCATCAATGTGAATGACCGCCACGCCCGTATCGGGAAGTATGTCGTTGAACAGGCGCGCTTTCGCCGCAAAGTAATCGTCCATGTCGGCGTGATAATCGAGATGATCGCGGGAAAGATTCGTGTATGCCGCCGCCGTGATATTGACGCCATCGAGACGGTATTGATCAAGGCCGTGGCTGGACGCTTCCATGGCCAGATGCGTAACGCCAGCGGCGGCGAGATCGGCAAGCTGCGCGTGCAGGCTGACCGTATCGGGCGTGGTCAGCGAGCCATAGCGGTTCATGCCCGGCGCGCGGATGCCGAGCGTGCCAAGCGACGCGGAATGCGTGATGCCGGCCAGCGCCCAGAGTTGCTGCGTGAAGGAAACGGTCGAGGTTTTGCCGCTCGTCCCCGTTACGGCGGCGATCACGCGCGGTTGTTGCGCGTAGTATTTTGCGGCCATGTGCGCCAGTGCGCGGCGCGGATTGTCATCGGTGATCAGAACGATATCGTCGTTGTCGATGATCGTGCCTTCGGGCGCGAGTATCGCCGCGGCGCCGTGCGCGATTGCATCAGGAATGAAAGCGGTGCCGTCCTGCTTGCTGCCGGGAAGCGCGGCAAACAGATAGCCTTCGCGCACCTGACGGCTGTCCGCCGTCAGGCCCGCAATGGGAATATCCCGTTTACTGTGCGTTAGCGCCGAAAGAAGCAAGCTGCTTTTCCTTTTTAATCTGTTCTTTTGTTTTCACGTAGACGCGCAAGGGGGCCGCGATGTCTTCCGCGCCGTCTTCGGGCTTAAGGCCGAGGATCGACACCATCGACTGAATCACTTTTTTAACCGCCGGCGCGGCAACCCAGCCGCCCGTTGCGTAACCGTAAGTATCCTTCGTGCCTTTCGGTTCATCGACCATCACATAGACGGCGTAACGCGGCGCATCCGCAGGGAAGACGCCCAGGAAAGACGAGATCAGGCGTTTTTTGTCGTATCCGCCCGCGACCGCCTTTTCCGCCGTGCCCGTTTTGCCGCCGACCATGTAGCCCGGCACATCGGCTTTGCCGCCCGTGCCGTCAGTGACGACAAGGCGCATCAGCTGGCGCATTCTGTGGGCCGTTTCGGGCGAAACAACGCGCACTTCGCTGCTGTTTCTGGCATCGGCATGTTGATTTTGCGACCGAACGAAGGTCGGGCGCACAAGGATGCCACCATTGACGATGGAGGCCGCCGCGCTGACAAGCTGCAACGGCGAGACGGCAATGCCGTGACCGAACGAAACGGTATAGATCTGCGTTTCGCCCCAATTGGCCGGGCCTTGCGGCGGGGTGTATTCAGGCAACTGGACGTCGATTGGATTTAACAGGCTGAGATCGTCGAGGAAGCCTTTCAGCTTTTCCCCGCCGACCGCCTGCCCCATCAGGGCGGAACCGATGTTGGAAGAATGCATGAACACTTCCGGCAGCGTCAGAACGCGGTTTTCCGGGTGGTAATCATTGATTTTACGGTTTCCGGCCTTGAGCGGCTGGCGCGTGTCGAAGGCGCTGCCGACATTGCCGTCGGTCAGCTCGAGAAACGCCGCCGTCGAAAAAAGCTTGAAGGTCGAGCCGGGTTCGTAACGGCCCAGCGTGATGCGGTTGAATTTGGCTTCGTCCTTGACGCTGCCGGCGTTGTTGGCATCAAAATCCGGCAACGAGGTCGCGGCCAGCACTTCGCCGTTGCGCACGTCCATGATGATGCCGGTGGCGCCGATGCCGTTGAATTTTTTCATCGCGGCGCGCACTTCGCGGCGCAGCGCGTGCTGAAGACGGACGTCGATGGTGAGCTGCAGCGACTCTTCGTGTTTTTTGAGGAGCGGTTCGAAACCCGCTTCGATGCCCGCAAGGCCTTTGCCGTCGACATTGGTGTAGCCCACGACATGCACGGCGAGATTGTCCTGAGGATAGACGCGGCGGTCTTCCTCGCGGAAGCTCAGGCCCGGGTGGCCAAGATTGAAGACTTTATAGTGATCGTCCGGCGTCATGTTGCGGCGGATCCAGACGAAGCGCTTTTTGTCCTGAAGCTTATGGAGCAGATCGCCGTAGGATTGATCGGGGAAAATGGCGTGAAGATCCTTGGCGACTTCTTGCGGATTGGGGATCAGCGCGGGATCGGCGTAGAGAGAGGCCGTATGCAGCGAGCGCGCAAGAATAACGCCGTTGCGGTCGGTGATGTCCGCGCGGTGGGTGCCGAGCGCGTCGGGCGTCACTTCCATATAGGATGTCACGGATTCGGCGGCGTTCTCTTTGGCCTGCAGGATAGTGAGGTCGAACGCGCGGGCGGCGACGATGATGTAGACGATGACGAACGCCGCGCTGACGATCACAAGGCGGCCACGCGCCATGTCGAGCGCGCCGCTGCGCGTGCCGGTCATGTGCAGTGTTTTGCGCATCAGGCCTTTCATCGTTCACCGACCTTCTGCTTGATCAGGCTTTCGAAGCTTTGTTTTTCATTGGCTTTGATGTACTCGGACGGAACAGGTCTGGACGGGGCGGGTTTCGCCGGAACGGCGACAGGCTGGGCATAAACGGCGGGTTTGGCGGGCGGGACAATGGTGGCGGCGGGTTCGGGAATGGAATCGGCATCGCCCACGAACTGGTCGCTCTGGGGCGGCGCGACTTTCAGATATTCGCCGGCGAGTTCTTCGAGGCGCTGCGGACGGTTGAGATAATCCCATTCCGTATCGAGAACGCGGATGCTTTCGCTTTCCTGACGGATGCCGCGATTGATCTCCGCAAGCCTGTCTTCGGCGCCCTGAACCGATTGTGACGTGCGGAACAGCATTGCGCCAAGAATGGCGGCCACGCAAAGCAGGAGAATGTTGGAAATGCGGAAAAGCTTCATGCCTGCCCCTCATCGGTTCGGGTAGCGCCACGCAGGCGTGCGGAACGGGAACGGGGATTTTGACGGATTTCGTCGTCGGAAGCGGACAGAGGTTTACGCGGGGAGAGTACAAAGGAAGGCTGCACCACCGAACCGGCGGCAACAGGAAGGTGACGAGACGGCGCGGATGTTTTGCCCGAGCGTTCGTAGAGGAAGGTTTTGACGATGCCGTCTTCCAGAGAATGGAAGGACACCACGACCAGGCGACCGCCCGACCGGAGAAGAGTTTGCGCGGCTTCAAGGGCGCGCTCAAGCTCGCCCAGTTCATCGTTCACGGCGATGCGCAGCGCCTGAAACGTGCGCGTGGCCGGATCGATCTTATCCTTGGGCGAAGACGGCACGACGGCGCGAACGATGTCGGCCAGACGCGCGGTGGTATCGATGCGGGCATCCGCACGCTCCGCCACGATGCGGCGGGCAATGCGGCGGGACAAGCGTTCTTCGCCGTATTTGTAGATCAGGTTGGCGAGATCTTCTTCCTTGTAGGAATTTACGATGTCGGCGGCGGTATCGGTGTTTTCATCGCTGCCCATGCGCATGTCGAGCGGGCCATCGAAACGGAAGGAAAAACCGCGTTCCGGGCTGTCGATCTGGACGGACGACACACCGATATCGATGACGAAACCATCGACCTGTTCGAAGCCGGCGGCGCGGACGAGTTCGAGCGCATCGCCGAAACGGCCCGCGACGAAGATCAGGCGGTCGCCGAATTCCTTTTGCATTTCCGCGGCGCGGATTTTGGCGGCGGGATCGCGGTCGATCGCGATGACGGTGCAATCGGCAGATTCCAGAAATGCACGGGTGTA
The DNA here is from genome assembly GCA_964409255.1 of uncultured Pseudobdellovibrionaceae bacterium. GTDB lineage: Bacteria > Pseudomonadota > Alphaproteobacteria > Micavibrionales > Micavibrionaceae > CAYPCP01. Next base: position 1,022 of record CAYPCP010000091.1, on the reverse strand, counting down.
ACCGCCGACGCCGAACGTGCCGTCGACATAGACTTCGCCATCCTTCGGCTGCAGCGTGGCGAGCACTTCGGGAAGCATGACGGAAATGTGGGCGGCAGATGCGCTCATGCTATTTCCCCTCGCCCTTCGGAATGGTCAGCCCCTTGTCTTTCACCTGCTGACGCGCTTCGACGCGGCGCTTTTCAAGCGCGGCAGGCTCCCAGATCTGAAATTTCGCGCCAAGGCCGACGAACGCGGCGCTGTCGGTGATGCCCGCATGCTTGATCAGGCTTTCGGGAAGGATGATGCGGCCATCGGTATCGAAGGGAAGCTGAACGGCTTCACCGAACACGGCGGTGGCGAGATCGTCCTGCGCTTCGGAGAAGAGATCGAATTTATCCAGACGCTCGCTCAGCTCTTCCATGTACGACCACGGGAAACCCTCGAGCGCGCCATGCGCGTTGGAGCGGAACAGCACCACGCCCTGAAACGCCTGCCCCGTCAACGCGGCGCGAAACTGCGCGGGGACAGAGACCCGGCACTTCTTATCGACCTTGTTGAGATGCGTGGACAGGAACAGGGCCATCGGCGGGTGGTGATCTCCTTGAAAACACTAAAAAAAGAACCTTTGGCGCGCCCCATGGGCACAACCGTGGTCCTTCATGGATATTTATGGGATAGCATGGGATTTAATGGGCGGTCAATTTGAGTCCGGGCCCTGCGTTTAATTGATTCACAGCTAATTTAAAAAAGGCCTTGCCGCGGGCGCCGGAAAGCCCCCTTAAAAAGCATCGCGCTTTCTTTTATTTTCCGTAATGTTAAATGATTATGCGCACTGCGCATGGCTAATATGCGCTAAAGATACAGATACAACTTATGAAAAATATAAGTTTTAGTTTTGTTTTTCTTAAGTTATTGTTTTTATTACATTTTTTTGAAAATACCTGTTGACCACCTGTCTGTGTTATGGCAATTATACTGGCATTGAAACGCTAACAAACTGTGTGGGGATACAAAATGTTGGTAAGTCTTCTGATGATCGC
>CAYPCP010000090.1:0-7537 GCA_964409255.1 uncultured Pseudobdellovibrionaceae bacterium | reverse complement strand
GGGATTGCCTTGCTGGTCCTCGATGGGCTATTCTTTGAACCCAGACGCAACAAAGGGTAATGGTATGAAACGCATTGTTTTAACAGGTCTTTTGGTGGCAACCGCTCTCGGCACCGCCGCCTGTGAAAAGACCAAAGAACAGTTCGATATTTCGAAGAAAGCGCCGGACGAGTTCGCCGTGACAAAACGCGCGCCGCTGGAAATGCCGCCCGATTACGCGCTGCGTCCGCCGCGCCCGGGTGCCCAGCGCCCGCAGGAACAAAGCGCCGACTCTCAGGCGAAAGCCGCCCTGATGGGTGAAGCCGCCGCATCCGCGCCCGCGGAAGGCCTGACGCCGGGTGAATCCATCCTGCTGCAGAAAACCGGCGCCGCGCAGGTCAATCCGAACATCCGGACCAAAGTCGATAAAGAAACCAAAGAGCTTGGCGAGGAAGAAATGCCGGGTATCGACCGGCTGAAGAAAATGGTCGGCAAAGATGTCGATCCGCCCGCCGTCGTGGTCGACCCGAAAGCCGAAACCGAACGCCTTAAGAAAAACAGAGCGCAGGGCAAGCCTGTGACCGCAGGTAAAACACCCAGCATCGAAGAGTAATAGCCGATGCGCTATTTCCTTCTCATCGCCCTTCTCGTTCTGCCTTTTCCGGCACAGGCGCAGACATTCGGCGCGGAAAGCTTCACGCTTAAAAACGGCATGCAGGTGGTGGTCATTCCCAATCACCGGGTTCCCGTCGTAACGCACATGGTCTGGTACAAAGTTGGCGCTGCCGACGAACTGCCGGGCCTGTCGGGGCTTGCGCATTACCTTGAGCATCTTTTGTTCAAAGGCACGACGCATATGGCCCCAGGCGCGTTTTCGAAAACCGTGCGCACGCTGGGCGGTAACGACAATGCCTTTACGGGGCAGGATTACACGGCCTTTTTCCAGTCGATCGCCGTCGAACACCTGCCCAGGGTGATGGAGATGGAAGCCGACCGCATGCTGAACCTTTCCGTTCCGGCGGACCATTACGCGTCGGAGAAACAGGTCATCATCGAAGAACGCCGCCAGCGCACGGAAAACGATCCGCGCGCGTTGTTCGCCGAACAAATGCAGAGCGAACTTTTTATCAATCATCCGTACGGCAAGCCGATTATCGGCTGGATGAAGGAAATGAGCGCGTATGAGTGGCCGGACGTAAAGGCTTTCTACGATAAATGGTACGCACCCAACAACGCCATCCTGATCGTCAGCGGCGACATCACCGCAGAAAAACTTAAACCCCTTGCCGAGAAATATTACGGCAGCCTCCCGACCAAGGACATTCCCAAACGCATACGCCCCGATGTGCCGCCCGCGCTGTCCGGCATTTCCATGACCTTGCGGCACGACACCGTGCATCAGCCGGCGTTTCAGAAAATCTATATCGCGCCCAGCTGCCGCCAGAATAAAAAAGACTGTCTTGCGCTTCAGGTTCTCGAAGATATCTTAAGCGGCGGCCCGACCACGCGGCTTTACACGGCGCTGGTCGTCAATGAAAAGAAAGCCAGCAATGTCGGCCTGTCATATAGCGCCGACGCCATGGATTATGCGAGCATTCAGGTTTACGGCGTCCCGGCGGGCAACGCATCCCTGCCGGAGATCGAAGCCTTGATCGAAAAACAGATCAGATCCGTCATCGACACGGGCGTCAGCGAAGCGGAAGTAAAGGAATCGATCCAGCGGCTGAAAGATGAGGCCGTCTTCGCCCGCGACAGCATTTCAGGACCGGCGATGGTATTCGGCCATGCTTTGGCGACCGGGTCGAGCATACAGGATGTCGAAAACTGGCCCGCCGATATCGCCACCGTGACAGCGGCGGATGTGCAGCGCGTGGCTAAAACCTATTTATCGTCGGATGCGCCGTGGATCCGTCCCCCGGTTACGGGCTACATGATGCCGCCGGAAAAGAAAGCGGAAACGGCGGTTCCGCCGATCGAAAAAAAGGCGACCGAAGAATGAAAATAATTGCCGCATTGATGGCCGCGTTTGTTCTTCTGTCGTGCGACGCGCGCGCGGCGGGCGATACGCTGCTCAAGGTGCAGGAATTAAAAACGCCCGGCGGGATTACCGTATGGCTTGCCGAAGACCACACGCTGCCGATCATCGTTCTGTCGTTCACGTTCCTTGATTCCGGTACCGCGCTCGACCCGCAGGACAAGCAGGGGCTTGTGCGCATGCTGTCGAACACGATGGACGAAGGCGCCGGAGATCTGGATTCCCAGGCCTTTCAAAAAGCCCTGGCCGACAATTCCATTTCGCTTTCCTTCTCCGCCGGGCGCGACGGTTTCGGCGGGACGGTGGAAACGCTGAGCCGCAACAAGGCTAAAGCGTTCGAGCTCCTGCAGCTGGCCATGAACAAGCCGCGTTTCGACCCGGAACCGGTCGAAAGGATGCGCGAGGCCAATCTTTCACGCGTGCGCAATTCGCTGAGCGAGCCTGAATGGATTGCCGCGCGCATTCTGAACGACCGCGCCTTCGAAGGGCACCCATACAGCATGAACAGCGGCGGGACGCTGACCACGCTCGCCGCCATCACGCCGGACGATCTGCGCGCGTTTCAGAAAACATGGCTTACGCGCGACCGCCTGCTCATTTCCGTGGCGGGCGATATTACGGCGGACGAAGTGAAAAAACAGGTCGATGCCATTTTCAGCGCCCTCCCCGCGAAATCCCCCGGAACGCCCGTTATCGAAGACACCACCATCAAAAATGCGGGCACGACGACGTTGTACGAACAGGATATTCCGCAAACGGTGATCACCATGGCGCTGCCGTCGTTCGGCCGGGCGGACAAGGATTATTATCCGCTCAAAGTGCTCAATTACATTTTCGGCGAGGCCGGTTTCGGATCACGCCTTATGGACGAAGTGCGCGAGAAGCGCGGGCTGACATACGGCATTTATTCAGACATCCAGACTCAGCGCCATGCCGATGTCCTGACGATTTCAACATCGACGAAAAACGAAAGCGCGAAAGAGCTTATGGACGTCGTCAGCGAAGAAATGAAAAAGCTGGCGGCGACAGAGGTTGGCGCGCAGGAATTGCAGGACGCCAAATCATACCTGACCGGGTCGGTGCCGCTGGGTCTTTCTTCCACGAAAAACATCGCCGGCATGATGATCGGGCTTCAGATCGAAGGGCTGCCCTCGACATATCTGGATATATACGCCGACCAGATCAATGCCGTGACCGCCGCCGATATCCTGCGCGTTGCCGCCCGCCTTCTGGACCCGGCGAAAATGACCACGGTCATGGTCGGAAAGCCCCAGGGATTTGAGAACGCCGCCCGTATGACGGAATTGCCGAATGCACAATAACCCCGCCCAGCGCCCTGAGTGGAAGGCCCTTGCCGGTCATCGCGCTAAGATGTCATCGATCCCGTTGCGCGACCTTCTGACGCAGGACAAAGACCGTTTTGAAAATTTTTCGCTGCGTCATGACGGGTTCCTGTTCGATTTCTCGCGGCATCCGGTAACCCGCGAAACGCTGGATCTGCTTACCGCGCTTGCCCGCGCGACGGGCGTCGAAGGCTGGCGCGATCGCATGATCGGCGGCGATATCGTCAACGTCACCGAAAACCGTCCTGCCGTTCACATGGCGCAGCGCGCCGCCGCCACGGACACCGTTATCGTCGACGGTCAGGACATCATGCCGTCGATACAGCAGACTCTCGACCAAATGCGTGAGATCAGCGAACGCGTGCGCATGGGCGCATGGAAAGGGCATAACGGAAAAACCATCCGCGACGTCGTGCATATCGGCATCGGCGGCTCTTATCTGGGGCCGCGCATGGCGTGCGCCGCGCTGGCGCACCTGTCCCCCGCGCCTGTGAAGATGCATTTCGTATCAAACGTCGACGGCGCGCAAATCCACGCCGTACTGTCGAACTGTCAGCCCGAGACCACGCTTTTCATTATTGCGTCCAAAACCTTCACGACCGTCGAGACCATGACCAACGCGGCAACGGCGCGGCAATGGCTGCTGGACGGCAATATTGCGCCTTCCGCGCTGGGTGCGCATTTGATTGCTATCTCATCGAATATCGACGCCGCCAGCGCGTTTGGCGTTTCCAGCGATCATATCCTGCCCATGCATGAGGGCGTGGGCGGCCGGTATTCTGTCTGGTCTGCGATCGGACTCCCGGTTTGCATCGTTGCGGGCTTCGAACATTTCGCCGATTTTCTCAACGGCGCCCATTCGATGGACGGTCATTTCCGCGCGGCGCCGATGGAAAAAAACATCCCCGTCATCATGGCCCTTCTGGGTCTGTGGCAACGCAATTTTCAGGACGCCGCCGCGCTGGCGGTCATCCCGTATGACGCGCGCCTTGCCCTGCTGCCCGGTTATTTGCAGCAGCTGGAGATGGAATCGAACGGGAAATCCGTCGATCGTCATGGCCACCCTGTGCATGATTACGACACCTCCCCCGTGATTTTTGGAGCGCCGGGAACAGACGCCCAGCATTCTTTCTTTCAATGGCTGCATCAAGGCACGGACCCAGTTGCAGTCGATCTTATCGCCGCGTGTACGCCCGATCATCCGCATGCGGCGCATCACGATATCCTGCTGGCGAATATGGCCGCACAGGCGAAGGCCTTTTCGCATGGCCGCGCGACCGGTGAACCACATCGCATCTTTAACGGCAACCGCGCCGTGAGCTGCATTCTGATAGACCGCCTGAACGGTTATCACGCCGGGCAACTGATCGCAGCCTATGAACACAAGGTGTTCGTGCAGGGCATTTTGTGGAACATCAATTCGTTCGATCAGTTCGGCGTCGAGCTGGGCAAGGAAATCGCCAACACGATCGGGAAAGGCGATCTTTCCTCGCTTGACCCCGCGACACAGTCCCTTCTGTCCTATATGAAATCAAGACGGGCGGAGAGCTGACATGAACGCCACGACGCCAGCGCCCGGGTCCCTTCGTCGCGTCAGCCAGCGCGAACTGGACGATATTTTTGAAAAACACGATATGTTCAACCGCGGCCAGCGCGGCGGCGTCCGTCCTATCCTGAAATTTCTTGATCTTAGCAACCTGGATTTTTCCGGTCAGAACATGTCGTTCGTGGAGTTTACGGGTTCCGATCTCACCGGCGCCAATCTCACCGGCGGAACATTCGAAGGGGCCAGTTTCTTTGGCTGCGACATGCATAACGCCCAGCTTGAAAACGCGTCGTTCAAGCGCGCCGATTTTCGCGGGGCCATGGTCGCCGGGGCCAACCTGCGCGGGGCCAATCTCGATTCCGCCGATCTGCGCGAAGGGCAGATCATGGAGCGCAGCCAGAACGGCCAGCTTGTCACGCGCGAGCGGGCGGGCGCGGATTCCAAGGCAGGATGGCAAACAATCTTCACCGGCGCGAAAATGGCCGACACGAATATGAGCGGCGTCAAAGCCCACGCCGCCGATTTTTCCGATGCGGATATGAGCGGCGTCATCATGAACGACGCCGATCTGACCGGGGCAAATTTTCACGGCGCCAATCTTACCCACGCCGATTTCAGCGGATCGAACCTGACGGAAGCGGACATGCGGTCGTGCATCCTGATCGGCGCGGTTATGGATGATGTCGAACTTGCGGGCGTCAAGAAAGAAGGCATCCTGACCGAACGCGCGATGGGTGAAACGCTCGCGGCGCGCGGCCAGTCTCTCACCGATCTTCTCGATACGCATAAAAAATGGATTATGAGCGCGGGCCATGAAGGCACGCAACTGGATCTCAGCGGGATCGATCTGCGCGAAACGCCGAACTTACGCAAATTTCCCCTGACCGCTATCAAGGCCATCGGCGGTAATTTCCTCGGGCAGGACCTGCGTGAAGTCAATATGCAGAGCGCGACGCTCGACCGTTCGGATTTTCGTGACACGCGCATGATGCGGGCCGATTTGCGCGGGTCGTCTCTTAAACATGCAAAATTCGTGCGGGCCGATCTATCGGACGCGAAATTTTCTGCCTTGCGTTTCGATTCACCGGACGGCAGCGGCGTGCGGTTGCAGCGCCTTAACCTTTCGGGCGCCGATCTGCGTTTCGCCAACCTGACCGGGGCGGATCTGCGGGATTCCATCCTGATGGGCACCGATCTGTCCGGAGCGGTTTTGACCGGTGCGGACCTGCGGGGGGCCGACCTGACCGGCGCCCTGCTGGACGGGGTGGATTTGAAGGACGCTATACGCGATTAATCGCGTTAAAACCGTTGGATTTTAATGCCATAAGACTGGCCAGCGCCGCACCCGGCGGCTATGCTGGCCCCATGCGAATCCGTCATTTGCCCGATCATCTGGTCAACCAGATTGCCGCCGGCGAGGTCATTGAGCGCCCGGCTGCGGCGGTCAAGGAGCTTGTCGAAAACGCGCTCGACGCGGGCGCACGCTCGATCGACATCGATCTGCGCGATGGCGGGAAAAGCCTGATCCTCGTCCGCGATGACGGGTTCGGCATGAATGCGGACGAACTGGCCGCGGCGCTCGACCGTCATGCGACATCGAAACTGCCTGACGACGATCTCGTCCATATCATGCATCTGGGGTTTCGCGGCGAAGCGTTGCCGTCGATTGCCTCCGTCAGCCGCCTGTCGATTAAATCACGCCCCGAAGAAGCGGATACCGCGTTTGAAATTCGCGTGGAAGGCGGAAAGAAATCGGACCCCGCACCCACCGCGCATCCCAAAGGTACAAGTGTCGAAGTCCGCGACCTGTTCTACGCGACACCCGCCCGTCTGAAATTTCTGAAAACCGACCGTGCCGAGCTGGGCGCGGTGAAAGACACGCTGTCACGGATCGCCATGGCGTTCCCGCACGTTGCGTTCAAGCTGTCGCATAACGGCGCCGCCGCGCTGACATTATTGCCGGAACAGGGCGACCTCCTCGATTCACGCCGCGGACGCCTGTCCGCTATTCTGGGTAAAGATTTCGGTGCCAATGCTGTTCCTGTCGAAATGGAACGCGAGGGGGTGCGCGTTTCCGGTTATGCAGGCTTGCCAACCTATGATCGCGGCACAGCCAATTATCTTCATCTGTATGTGAATGGGCGTCCGGTGAAAGACCGCATGCTTCTGGGCTGCGTGCGCGCCGCCTATAGCGACCTGCTGCCGCGCGACCGTCATCCGGTCGTTGCGCTGTTCGTCGACCTGCCGCCGGACGACGTGGACGTAAACGTCCATCCTGCCAAGGCAGAGGTGCGATTTCGTGATTCCGCCGGCATGCGAGGCCTTATTATCACCGCGCTCAAACATGCGTTGATGCAGGGCGGACAGGTTACGTCATCGACGATTTCGTTCGCGGCGCTGGGCGCCATGAGCCCGCGCCCCGTCAACAGCACATCCGGCCCGGCGCTTCCATATGCCCGCCCCGGCCATTTTCCGCGCGTCCATGGCAATCTGGCCGAAAGGGTGCATGAAGCCTACGCCCCGATGATGGATATCGCCCCTTCGGCACGGGCCGAAGCCGCACCCGTCATTGAAGACGCACCGTCTTTCCCTTTGGGCGCGGCGCGGGCGCAAATTCATGAAAACTATATTATC
>CAYPCP010000089.1:0-7603 GCA_964409255.1 uncultured Pseudobdellovibrionaceae bacterium | reverse complement strand
TGGCCGGTTTCGGGATGGGCGAATTCCAGTTCTTCGGCGTGGAGCTGAAGACGCGGCGCGGCGTCCAGCACCTCGCCTTCCGCGTAGAAATTATCACCGAGCATCGGATGTCCGAGCGCCAGCATGTGCACACGCAATTGATGCGTGCGGCCGGTGCGCGGATAAAGACGCACGCGCGTCGCGTTGTCTTCGCGCGCGATCACTTTCCAATCGGTTTGCGATGGACGGCCATGAACAGGATCGATGCGCTGGCGCGGCTTGCGTTCCCAATCGCCACCTATGGGCAGATCGATCGTGCCGCTTTCACCCGCAACATGCCCCCAGACGCGCGCGACATAGGACTTCTTGGCGCTGCGGTCTTCAAACTGTTTTCCGATTTTCGCGTGCGCCGGTTTGTTGAGGCCCATCACGACAATGCCGGACGTATCCTTGTCGAGGCGGTGAATGGTGGACGCCGTCGGGAATTGCTTGCGGGCGCGCGATTCAAGGCAGTCGAACAAGGCCGGTTCCTTGCCCGGCACGCTCAGCAGCCCGCTTTGTTTATCGAGGATGATAAAATCCGGGTCCTTATGCACGACGACGAGATACGGATCCATCGGCGGTTCATAAATGAAGGTATCGGGCACAAAGCGATTCATGCGCCGGATCCTAGCGTATTTACGTTTGAATGCCAGTTTAAAGTCTGTAAGGATACGCCGATGACACGCCCCTTCCCCGACACGCTGATGCCGATGGACCTGTTTACAGGGGCCGCGCCGATCCGTATCGACCTTGTCTATGCCAACCCGGTACACGCCCGAAACATATTCGCCCGGGCGCTATACCATCCGCAGGCGCGGTTGTGGTTGCATGAAGATCTGGCGCGCATCGTGCTGCGCGTGGCAACCCGCCTTTACCGGCAACACGAATGGACGCTTATGCTGAAAGACGGCCTGCGCACGGTTGAGGCACAGGCCATGATGCAGGAAAGCGATCTGGTTCAGGCCAACCCGCATTGGAGCAACGCGCCGCCCGACAAACGGCTTTTGTCCACACCCGGCAACGGCGCGCATCCGCGTGCCATGGCCATCGATGTCGGCGTCATCGACGCGGGCGGCAAAGAAGTCGACATGGGAACGCCGTTTGATTTTTTTACGACCGACCCGGACAACAACCCCGCCGCGCGCGATTACATGAATTTCCCGCAAACGGTTTTGGATAACCGCCGGGCTTTGGAAAAAACATTCACGGACGCGGCAGCCTCGCTTGACCTGCCGATTGTGCCGCTTCGATCCGAATGGTGGGATTTCCGGTTTCCCGCGGATCTATATAACGGTTTTCCGGCGCTCGCGGATAAAGACCTTCCCCCCTGGATGCAGATGACAGGCCGCCCGGACCCGGCCATGCCCGCCGCCATCAAGGCAGCGTTTGACAAACGCGCCGAAACGCTTCTGAATGCGCTCGATGAACAGCTATAAATCGCTTCATAACCTGCCGGAAACGGCGCAGGGGCCGGTTCTCGCCATTGGTAATTTCGATGGCGTGCATAAGGGGCATCAGGCGTTGCTGGCCCATGCCCGGACGGTCGCACAAAGCAAAAACGCGCCGCTGGCTGTTTTAACGTTTGAGCCGCACCCGCGCGTGCTGTTCCGACCCGACGACCCGCCGTTCCGCATTACATCCGCGGCGGTGAAAGCACGGCGACTGGACGCGGCAGGGGTCGATACGCTTTTCTCCTTGGGGTTTGATTGGGATTTCGCATCGCAGAGCGCGGAAGAATTCGTCTCACGCATATTGTTAAACGGCATCAAGCCTGTCCATGTCGTCGTTGGACATGATTTCCGTTTCGGACAATTGCGCAAAGGCGATGCCGACACGATCCGCGCCAGCGGTATCGATGTATCGTGCTTCGATGAAGTGGCCGACGCGCAAGGACGAAAATTTTCCTCGACCGCCATCCGCCAGAATTTGCGGACCGGGGAGATTAAAACGGCCAATGCCATGCTCGGCTGGGACTGGGAAATCGAAGGGGCTGTTTTCCGTGGCGATCGCCGCGGGCATGAGCTGGGCTATCCCACGGCCAATATCCTTCTGGGCGACACGCTCCACCCGGCCTACGGCATTTATGCCACGCTGGTGCAGATCGAAGGCGAAAGCGAATGGCACCCGGCGGCGACCAATATCGGCATCCGCCCGATGTTCGAGGTTAAGCAGGGCCAGATCGAAGCCCATATCCTCGACTTTCCCGACCGGGATATTTATGGCCGGCTTCTTCGCGTTCGCCCCGTCGAGCGTCTGCGCGGGGAAGCCAAGTTCGCCAGCCTTGAGGCCTTGATCGCCCAGATCGAAAAAGACTGTGCACAGGTGCGCGACATTCTGATTAAATAGCGCGCATGGACATTCTCGGCCTTCTGATCGCCAATATCATTCCGCTTTATATCCTTGTCGCCCTCGGCTTTGTCGCCGGGCGGTGGCTGGACGTCAATCTGCACTCCATGGCGATTATCGTCATTTACATCATCGCGCCCGTCGTCAATTTCGGCGCGATGACGAAGCTCAGCTTCGACCCTGAGTATGTTGCGCTTCCGGTTACGTTCCTTGTTATTTCCGCGACCATCGGATTTTGCGTTTATGCGCTGGCGACGCGCTCCCTGAACGATAGCCGCGCCAACCTGATCGCGATGAGCAGCGTCACCGGAAACACCGGGTATTTTGGCCTGCCGATCGTGCTGGCCCTCTTCGGTGAAAAATGGGTCGGGCTTTATTTGTTCATGAATATGGGCCTGCTGCTCAGCGAAAACCTGCTGGGCTATTATTTCGGCGCGCGCGGCCATGCCGACATGAAAGGCGCGATTATGAAGGTTTTGAAACTGCCGGTCATTCACGCCATATGGCTCGGCCTGCTGTTCAACGCGTTCGATATTTCCACACCGGTCGTGTTCGACCGGTACTGGAATTACGCAACCGGCGCATGGGTCATCATCGGCATGATGCTGATCGGGATCGCATTGTCCAAACTGCCCAAGCTGGAGCTGGATTTCCGGCTGATCCGCTGGATGTTCGCGCCCAAATTCCTGCTCTGGCCGCTGGCGGGGGCCGGTATCATCGCAGCCGATTATTTGCATTTCCACGCGTTGGGGCCGGATGTCTATGGCCTGATCGCCATTTTCGTTTCCGTCCCGCTGGCCGGTAATATCGTCGCCTTTGCCGCCAATCTGAACCTGCATCCGGAACGCGCGGCGGGCGCCGTTCTGATCAGCACGATTTTAGGCATTATTACCGTCCCGGCGGCCGTGCTGCTCGTGCAGGCGATTTTCTAATATAAAATACACTAAATAATCATTGAATATCAGATAGTTAAATACTTATTCCACAACTGTGGATAAGTGTTGACATATCTACCCCTTGTATGGGATGGTCCGCGACCTAATTCAGGCCGTAAAAGCCACGAAAACATAAGAAAACTAAGGGTGTGAACAATGACTTCAGCATTACAAACAGCGCAGCATCAGGCCGCCAGCGGCGGCCAAACGGAAGGCGATACCCAGCCGGGAAGCGATATCGCGCCGACAGAAAAGCCAGCCTACCGTCAGCAACAACAAGCCCGCTGTCCATATGAAGCGCTGAAAGCCAAGCAGCAGCAACAGCAACAGCCGCAGATGTAATCCCATGGATCCGCGCGCACACAGAGCCTTTGACGTTCCGGCAATCAGCATACCCAGCGGCAAACTGATCGAGTTTTTTGCCGATTCCGCCGCATTGGAAGCGTTCCTCGAAACGCTGGAAATCGCCAACAGCAATTCGCCGAACGCCGCACTGGCCGAACGCCAGAAAGCCGTTCAGCTGGCCATGCTGGCCGCCCAGCCGGTCAAAACGGTTCCGACAAAAGAAGATCTGGCCGTGCAATATCAGCCCGTGCGCCCGTTTGTTACCTTCACCATGATGGCCCAGCCGCAGCATGGCGGCGTGTCCATTACACTCACGCCCGAGCAACGCGCGGCGAACGAAGAACTCCGTCAGCGCCAATACGACGCACAGGTTGCCATGCTGGCCGCCAAGGCCACCCCGACCCCTTGATTTCCGGGCGGTTTTGGCCCCATATTAGGCTTATGCAAACCGCGTCTCCGATGATTATTCGAATTATCGCCCCGGCCCTTTAAGAAGGTCCGGGTTATCGCCGTTTTTCCCTTTTTCCCAACAATTTAATTGTTTAGTGTGACGCCCCATGAGCGACGAAAAGAATAATGACCAATACCGGGATACCGTTTTTCTCCCGAAGACCGAATTCCCGATGCGCGGCGAACTGCCGAAAAAAGAACCGGAGATGGTTCAGCGCTGGCAGAAGATGGACCTCTACAAGAAGGTCCGCGAGGTTTCCAAAGGCCGCGAGAAATGGATTCTCCATGACGGCCCCCCGTACGCGAACGGCCACATCCATATGGGCCACGCGGTCAACAAAATCCTGAAGGACGTCATCAACAAGTCATGGCAAATGAAAGGCTTTGACGCGCCTTACGTGCCGGGCTGGGATTGCCACGGCCTGCCGATCGAATGGAAGGTCGAGGAGAAATACCGCGACGCGGGCAAGAACAAGGACGACGTCGATCCGATCACGTTCCGCAAGGAGTGCCGCGAATTCGCGCAGACCTGGGTCGATACGCAGTCCGGCGAATTCCAGCGCCTCGGCGTTGTCGGCGACTGGAAAGTCCCCTACCTCACCATGACCAAACATGGCGAGGCGCAGATCGTACGCGAGATCCATAAATTCCTGATGAACGGCGGTCTCTACAAAGGCCTTAAGCCGGTCATGTGGTCGACCGTTGAAAAGACCGCGCTTGCCGAAGCCGAAGTCGAATATCACGAACATAAATCCATCACTATCTGGGTGAAATTCCCAGTGGTGAAGGCAACGCACAAGGCCCTCGAAGGCGCGAACGTCGTCATCTGGACGACCACGCCATGGACCATGCCGTCCAACCGCGGCATCGCGGCGGGCGAAGCGATCAACTATGGCGTCTACCGCGTCGACACCATCGTCGAAGGATCGAAAGCGCAGGTCGGCGACCGCCTTGTGCTGGCCGATAAACTGATCTCCGATGTCAAAGCCGCCGCGAAGATCGACGGCCTGACGAAAGAAGCTGACCTGACCGGCGCCGACATCATCGGCACGATCTGCGCGCACCCGCTGCGCGGCAAAGGGTTCGATTTCGATGTGCCGGTTCTGGCGGGCAACTTCGTCGAAGACACTGCCGGTACGGGTTTCGTGCATATCGCCCCGAGCCACGGCGCAGACGACTTTATGCTCGGCAAGGAAGCAGGGCTTGAGATCACCGACAACGTCACCGATGACGGAAAATTCCGTGACAGCGTGCCGCTGTTTGCGGGCCTCGAAATCTATGACTGCAACGGCAAGATGGGCGATGGTAACTTCGCGCCGATCAAGGCGATCGACGAGGCCGGGATGCTGATCGCGAAAGGCTCGCTCAAGCACGAATACCCGCATAGCTGGCGTTCGAAAGCGCCGGTTATCTTCCGTGCGACCCCGCAATGGTTTATCGCGATGGACAACCAGATCGACCTGCGCAAAAAGGCGCTCAAAGCCATCAAGGACACAAACTGGTATCCGGCGAAGGGCGAAACGCGCATCACCGCGATGATCGAACAGCGCCCGGATTGGTGTATCTCGCGTCAGCGTGCCTGGGGCGTGCCGATTGCGTTGTTCATGGCGAAGAAAGACGGCGAAGTTTTGAAAGACGATGCCGTATTGAAGCGCATCGCCGATGCCTTCGAAACCGAAGGCTCGGATGCATGGTGGTCGAAAGACGCGCAATTCTTCCTCGGCGACAAATACAACGCCGCCGATTACGACCAGGTCTTCGATATCGTCGATGTGTGGTTTGAATCCGGCTCGACGCACACCTTCGTCGTCGATGACCGTCCGGAACTCGCACAATGGGCCGACCTGTATCTGGAAGGGTCGGACCAGCATCGCGGCTGGTTCCATTCCTCGCTGCTCGAAGCGTGCGGCACCAAAGGCCATGCCCCTTACAAGAACGTGCTGACCCACGGCTTCGTGCTCGACGAAAAGGGCTACAAGATGTCCAAATCGCTGGGCAACGTCGTCGATCCGCTGGAAGTCATGAAGGAACACGGCGCGGACATCCTGCGCCTGTGGACGATGACGTCCGATTACGCGGAAGATATCCGCATCGGGAAAGACACGCTGAAGAATACGGGCGATCTGTACCGCCGCATCCGCAACACGCTGCGCTTCCTGCTCGGCGCCATCGACGGCTTCACCGCCGCCGAACGCGTTCCGGCATCGGAATACAAAAATATGCCCTCGCTGGAGCGTTACATGCTTTCGCGCATGGCCGATCTCGACGCGAAAATCTGCGACGCGATCGAAGCGTACGATTTCGGCACCGCGGTGGAAGCGCTCTATCACTTCTGCAACGCCGATCTGTCGTCGCTGTATTTCGACATCCGCAAGGACCGCCTCTATTGCGACCGCCCGGATGCGTTCGAACGCCGCGCGACACGCACCGTGATGGCGGAAATCTTCGATTTCCTCGTGACGCGCCTTGCACCGTATCTGTCCTTCACCGCCGAGGAAGCGTGGAGCCACGCGCCCGACGGCGTGTTCGAGAAAACGGAAAGCATTCACATGCGCACCTATTCCGACATTCCCGCCACATGGCGCGATGAAAAACTGGAAGCCACATGGGCCAGCGCTCTGAAAGTTCGCGAAGCTGTAATGGCAACGCTGGAACCTGCCCGCGCGTCGAAAGAGATCGGCTCATCCCTCGAAGCCGCGCCAGTCGTTCATACCGAACATGCCGACGCGCTCAAAGACATCGACATGGCCGAAGTCTGCATTACCTCCGCCATCACGGTGAAAAAAGCCGACGAAACCCGCGTGGAATTTGCCAAAGCGCAGGGCAATAAATGCCTGCGCTGCTGGAAAGTCCTGCCGGAAGTCGGCAGTGATCCGGAATTCCCGGACCTGACGTTGCGCGATGCCGATGCGGTACGCTGGTACAACAAGCAAAAGAAAGCCGCATGACACCGGAAAATAAAGGCAGACTGATTTACCCGCTCATCGGTTTCATGCTGGTGCTCGACGTCATCATTCTCGACCAGATCACCAAATGGGCGGCGCTGGAGATGGTTATTCGTCCCGCTATCGAAGGAACGCATATCACGGGCATGGGCTTTTTCGACTGGCTTATGACCCCGCCCGAACGCCTGCCCTTTGTCGCCATTGAAGTCATGCCACATTTCAACTGGGTCATGGTGTGGAACAAGGGCGTCAGCTTCGGCCTGTTCAAAGGCGACACGCCGACCTTCCTGATTATCGCAACGTTGGCCATTTCGGCGGTTTTCTGCCTGTGGCTGGCCCGGGTACGGGCCTGGGCCCCGATGTTCGCCCTGTCCCTCGTCATCGGCGGGGCGCTGGGCAATGTCATCGACCGGGTCCGGTTCGGGGCGGTGGCGGATTTCCTCGATTTCCACGCCCAGGGATACCATTTTCCTGCCTTTAATTTGGCCGATTCCTGCATTAGCGTCGGGATTGCCTTGCTGGTCCTCGATGGGCTATTCTTTGAACCCAGACGCAACAAAG
>CAYPCP010000088.1:0-7659 GCA_964409255.1 uncultured Pseudobdellovibrionaceae bacterium | reverse complement strand
GCCGTCATGGCCACCATCGGCGGCACGACCGTCCTTTGCACCGCTGTTGCCGCTAAATCGGTAAAGCCGGGTCAGGATTTCTTCCCGCTGACCGTCAACTATCAGGAAAAGGCATTCGCCGCCGGGAAAATTCCGGGTGGCTTCTTCAAACGCGAAGGCCGTCCGAGCGAGAAGGAAACGCTTGTTTCCCGTCTCATCGACCGCCCGGTGCGCCCGCTGTTCCCGGAAGGCTTCTACAACGAAGTTCAGGTCGTCGCGACCGTTCTCGCGCACGACATGGAAAACGATCCGGATATCGTTGCGATGGTTGGTTGCTCCGCAGCCCTCACGCTCTCCGGCGTTCCGTTCATGGGCCCGGTTGGCGCCGCGCGCGTTGGCTTCATCAACGGCCAGTTCGTTGTGAACCCGTCGCTCGAAGAAATGAAATCGTCCGACCTCGAACTGGTTGTCGCCGGTACGCAGGAAGGCGTTCTGATGGTTGAATCCGAAGCCAAGGAACTGACCGAAGAACAGATGCTCAAAGCCGTCATGACCGGCTGGAATGCGTTCCAGCCTGTAATCGGCGCGATCATCGACCTTGCTGAAATGGCCGCGAAAGATGCGTGGGACGTGCCGGAAAAAGCGCCGAAACTCGTCAAGCTCGCAAGCGACCTCAAAGCGAAATACGAAGACGACGTTCGCAAAGCCTACGCCATCACGCAAAAGGCAGAGCGTTACGCGGCGAAAGATGCCGTTAAAGCCGCCGCGAAAGAAGCGTTCCTCGTCGACGGCAGCGACATCACCAAAGAAAACCTCGCTTCCGAGCTGCACAACCTCGAAGCCGACGTCGTTCGCGGCAACATCCTGAAAACCGGCAAACGCATCGATGGCCGCGACACCAAAACGGTTCGCCAGATCGTTGCCGAAGTCGGCGTTCTGCCCCGCGCACACGGTTCCGCCCTGTTCACCCGCGGCGAAACGCAGGCGCTCGTCGTCACGACGCTGGGCACCGGACAGGATGAACAGATCATCGACGCGCTCGAAGGCGAATCCCGCTCCCGCTTCATGCTGCACTACAATTTCCCTCCGTACTCGGTGGGCGAATGTGGTCGTATGGGTTCGCCGGGCCGCCGCGAAATCGGTCACGGCAAGCTCGCATGGCGCGCCATCAACCCGCTGTTCCCGGATGCGGAAAAATTCCCGTACACGGTTCGCACCGTCTCGGAAATTACCGAATCCAACGGCTCGTCCTCGATGGCGACCGTGTGCGGCACCTCGCTCTCGATGATGGATGCCGGCGTCCCGCTGGCCCGCCCGATCGCGGGTATCGCCATGGGTCTGATTAAAGAAGGCAAAGACTTTGCCGTTCTGTCGGACATCCTCGGTGACGAAGATCACCTCGGCGACATGGACTTCAAAGTGGCCGGTACCGACAAAGGCATCACCTCGCTGCAGATGGACCTGAAGATCACTTCGATTACCGAAGAGATCATGCAGATCGCGCTGGAGCAGGCAAAAGGCGGCCGTCTGCACATTCTGGGCGAGATGGCGAAAGCCCTCAACAATGCCCGCGACGGCGTTTCGTCCTATGCCCCGCAGATGGTGTCCTTCAAGATCCCGACCGACAAAATCCGCGAGGTTATCGGTACGGGCGGTAAAGTCATCCGCGAAATCACCGAAGTCACCGGCGCGAAAATCGACATCGAAGATGATGGCTCGATCAAGGTATCGGCTGTCAGCCAGGAATCGATCGACAAGGCCGTCAACTGGATCAAAGGCATCACCGACGAACCGGAAGTGGGCAAAGTCTACAGCGGCAAGGTCGTGAAGATCGTCGATTTCGGCGCCTTCGTGAACTTCATGGGTTCCAAGGACGGTCTCGTCCACATCTCCGAACTGGCTGACCAGCGCGTCGCCCAGACATCGGACGTCGTGAAAGAAGGCGACCAGGTTAAGGTCATCGTCCTCGGCCTCGACGACCGCGGCAAGATCAAGCTCTCGATGAAGCGCGTCGATCAGGCCACCGGCGAGCCGCGCGAAGTACCGAAGCGCGAGCGTAAGGAAGATGCCGCTTAAAAATATTAAAAACCCCGCTTTGTGCGGGGTTTTTTTTAACCTCTGTTTTTTATGTTTCAAAAAGGAATGACTGAATGCAAGAAACGATTAGCGTTTTTCTCCCCACCCTCGTCGATCTCCACGATACGTTCGAACGGGCTTCCACGCCGGATGACTTCACCACGCCTCAATTCATGCGCGCCACGGCACGGTTTTTTCTCGACCTCAATAAATCGGACATATCGCCCGCGCGCATAAAACCCGGCATGGCAATCCAGCTGGATAAACTTCAATTGAAAAACTTCATTGCAACCTTCAAAAACGCCGCCCACACCCACACCTGCGACGCGGATGAGGCAACGTCCTTCAAGAATGTCTTTGTCGATGCCGGCCTGAGGGCGGAGCGCTATGACAAGGTCCGCTACGACCTCGGGATCTATTTACCCGTCGATCTTAAATACGCAGCCTGATTCAACGAAAACCCCGCCCCCGCGGGGTTTTTTATTGCCCGCGCCTGACCTACATTACCTGGGCAGGAGCCTATCATGACACACACCCCAACCATCGACCCCGGCGTACGCATCGGCCATGTCCATTTGAAGGTGGCCAATCTCGAACGCGCCCTGGCCTTTTACCAGGGCGTCCTCGGATTCCGCATTACCGAACGCTTCCGCGACAGCGCCGTATTTCTCGCGGCGGGCGATTACCATCATCACCTCGCGCTCAACACATGGGAAAGCAAAGGCGGCTCCCCGCCGCCGCCCGGGACGACCGGCCTCTATCACACGGCCATCCTCTACCCCACGCGCGCGCTGCTGGCGGATGCCTTGCGCCGTGTCGTCGCCGCCGGCATCGAACTGGACGGCGCAGCCGATCACGGCGTCAGCGAAGCGCTGTACCTGCGCGACCCCGATGAAAACGGCGTCGAACTCTATTGGGATAAACCGCGCGATCAATGGCCCTTCACGCCCGAGGGCGATCTGGCCATGACCTCAAAACGGCTTGATCTTGAAGATTTGCTGAGAAATTGAGCGAATAGCTTATTCTTCGTCGAACCAGATTTCGCAGTTGTAATCCCACGTCAGCTCTTCACCCGCCTTGATATCGCGGGCGGCAAAGGACGCGATCGTCATCTTGTCATAGTCGTTTTCAAGATACAGCGTCGGCTTCGACGAATGGTTGTAAAGCATGATATAGCCCAGCACCATGACATGCTCCTCCCCCTTCGTGTCCGGGTCCCAGTCCAGCAGGTAGCCGTCCGGCGCGTCGCCTTCCGGCACGTCGTCATACGCCACCGGAATGGCCGGGGATTTTTCGATCATCGTGCCTTTTTTGAAATCGCGCAGCGCGAAAACGCCGCGGCCCTTGCCTTTGGTCTCGCGCCATTCGATATCGGCGCCGATAAAGGTCGACGACGTCTTCTTCGACGCATTGGCGGGTTTACGCGCGGGGGATGCCTTGCGGGCGGGCATTTTCTTGACGGTGGAAGCGGCCATAACTCTCTATACCTCGTTGTTCAGGCGTGATATTTACAATGGTTATGCGATTAAATCTACCCAAAGTTATCGGCCATCGCGGCGCTGCCGCCTATGCGCCGGAAAACACCCTCGAAGGCATCGCCACCGCCGCCGACCTCGGCGTCGAATGGGTGGAATTCGACGTCAAGCTGACCAGGGATTCGGTGCCGATTTTGTTCCATGACGAAACGCTGGAACGCACGACCAACGGCTCCGGCAACGTGGCCGATTTCACGTACGAGGAAATCAGGCAGCTCGAAGCCGGCAGCTGGTTCTCCGACGGATTCGCCGGGATCAAAATCCCCACGCTCGAAGAAGCCGTCGATGTCCTGCTGAAACACAATCTCGGCCTCAACCTCGAAATCAAGCCCTGCCCGGGCCGCGAGAAAGAAACCGCCGAGGCCGCGCTCGACGTCCTTTCGCAGATCTGGGACGACCATAACCGCCTGCTGATCTCCTCGTTCCAGCATGTCAGCCTCGAAGTCGCCCGCGACATGGCGCCCGACTGGGCGCGCGGCTATCTGATCGGCGGCGACGACATGCCCGACAACTGGAGAGAGATGGCCGATTATCTGGATGTCACCACGATCAATGTCGGCTCGCGTCTTGTCACGCGCGAGCTCTGCGATGAAATCATGGACATGGAAATGCCGATCCTCGTCTACACCGTGAACCAGCCGGACGAAGCGCGCCGCCTCCAGCAATGGGGCGTCGACTGCGTGTTCTCCGACACGCCCGATGTGATTTTAGAAAACCTGATGCGCGTGCATTGAATACCGCAAGCGCCGCGCGGCTTTGCGGGTTTTTGGCGAAATTAAATGTCCGGGCGTGCCGCCGTCCGGGCATTTTTATTTTTTCCGCCCTGTGAAATAGGCAAGAAAACGCCGCCACTCCGTTCTTTTGCGCCGCAGCGAAACTGATATCTTATAAGCGCAACAGCCAAAGAGGTTTTCCATGCCCCACCGCGCTACCGCCTTAAAATCCGACCTGCCTTCTCCCCGCAACACCATCCGCTTCGACGCCGCGCTTATCGTTCAGGGTATTCTGGACTGGGACACGGCCCGCCGGCACGATGGCAACAATATCTCGTCGTACGACTGGAACCGCCTGCCGTCGGTCCTGCACTATGCCCTGCGGCAATCCGTGCCGGACATCGAAACGGACGCAAACCTGTTTTCCGACTTCGACATCCTTGTCGGCGCCACGCGCAATCTCAACATGCTGCATATGGTCGCGAACCAGATCACGGTCGCGCATCTGACGGCACATCACACCGGCGACCGGCGCGGCCTGGACGAAGCCGCGAAAAGCCTTCAGGCGCGCATTCGCTATGCGGAAAAATATTCGCCCGACGGCACGCGCCCGTCGTCGGATTTCCACATCGCGCAAATGCTGGCGGCGGGCGATCCGATACTCGAACGCAAACGGGCGCACGTCGACATACGCCGCGCCCAGCAGATGAAGCTGAAAATCACTTAACCGTGCTGAAGTCTCATGTCCGGTTTGTCCAGACGCATGTCCGGCAGCGCCGGCGCCAGCCGCGCATGGATTTCGGGATAGAAACGCTGCACATGCGCGACGGCGCCCCGCACCACGCCGTTTTGTCTGTAGGCGCTGTTCACATCGTCGAAAGACGGCGCGTAACCTTCGCTCGTCAGGATACAGATCATCACGCCTTCGGCATTGATCGATCCCATCCCGTCTTCGCCGTCATACACCATGCGCCCCGCACGCGCCGCGATATAACTGATCGGCGCATCGGTCAGCATCGCGCGGCGCATATGTTCCTCATCGGAAATACGCGGCAGCCCCTGCATATTGAATCTGGACGGATCACGGTCTTTGGCCGCCGCCTCGAACGGCAGCACCCTGGCTTGTAACGCACTCATAAAAACACCCTCATTATTATATTTTTGAGGGTGTTCTAATGGCTCAACGGCCAATATGTCAATTTTTTCGCGATAACGGCCTAACGCATTTTCAGCGCATAACACCAGACTTCATTGTCGCGGTTATTTTTATCGACGATCTCGAAAAATTTCACCCGGCTGCTGTATCCCGACAGGTTTTCATCCAGACGGAAGCTTATCTGCGTGTGATCGCCGTCCGGCGCCGCTTGCCATTCCTTGACCGGCACGCTCAGGCAAAGGCGTTCAGACGTAAGCGCCGTCTTGTATGCCGGGTCGAGCGTGACATGCATGACAGGCTTATCCGCATGACGTTTGTATTCCGATGTCAGAACGGTGATCTTATAGCCGGTCTGGACATATCCCCGCATCGTTTGCCCCGGGATTTTTTCCTGCCGTCCATCGGCATGGCGCACCCTGCTTTCTCCATTGTAGGAAACTTCAACGCGCGTGCCGTTCAGAATGTCCTGATGCGCGACCTTGGCCGTCACATATTCATGACGGGGCTGGCAGGTTGGCGTATTGCACTCCGCGGCAGGATTATACTGCCCCAATGCTTCATCCGCCGGCAAAGCGGCAGCGGCCAGCGCCATGGCAAGCGTATAAGGTTTCATTGTTCGCCCCTTTAAGTCTATGGCGGACAATACGGCAAATATTATGAAAACGTCAACGGCTTATTCGCCATTCCCGCCATTGGCGATGGTTTTAAGCTGGTCCGGCATCGGCATGCCCACGGCGTTGAAGCCGCAATCGACATAGTGGATTTCACCCGTAACCGCGCCCGACAGGTCGGACAGCAGGTAAAGGCCCGTACCGCCCAGCTCTTCCAGCTCCACCGAACGGCGCAGCGGCGCCGTCATGACGTTGTATTTGAACGTCGTGCGGGCGGAACCGATGACCGCGCCGGCCAGCGTGCGCATCGGCCCGGCGGAAATCGCGTTGACGCGGATGCCGTCGGGACCCAGATCAGCCGCCAGATAGCGCACCGATGATTCCAGCGCGGCTTTCGCCACACCCATCACGTTGTAATTCGGCATCGCCTTTTCCGCGCCGTAATAGGTCAGCGTGACCGCCGACGCGCCCGGGTTCATGATCTTCGCCGCGCGGCGCATCACCGACGTGAACGAATAGCAGGAGATATGCATCGAGGTCAGGAAGTTTTCGAGCGACGTGTCGACATAACGCCCCTTCAATTCTTCCTTGTCCGAATACGCGATCGCATGGATCACGAAATCGATCGTGCCCCATTCTTTTTTCAGCGCGGCGAAAACCGCGTCGAGGTCTTCTTCCTTCGACACATCGCAATTCAGCAGCACCTTCGCGCCGATGCTTTCGGCCAGCGGCTTCACGCGTTTGCCGAACGCGTCGCCCTGATACGTGAACGCCATTTCCGCGCCGTGGCGGTGCAGCGTCTGGGCCATGCCCCACGCAATGGATTTTTCATTCGCGACACCCATGACGAGGCCGCGCTTACCCTTCATGATCGCAGAGGATGTTTCGCTCATGATCATGCCTCCACGCGCGAGAGGGCGAGCGTACAGTTCGTGCCGCCGAAGCCGAACGAATTCGACAGCACCGTGTCATGACGGATGTTATCGATACGCGTCTTGGCGATCGGCATGTTGCCAGCGCCCTCGTCCAGCGTTTCGATATTGATGCTCGGCGCCACGAAATCGTTTTGCAGCATGAGCATCGAATAAATCGCTTCCTGCACGCCCGTCGCGCCGAGGCTGTGCCCCGTCATCGACTTGGTCGCGCTGATATACGGCATATCCTGTTCCATCTGGCCGAACACCGAACGGATCGCGTCCAGCTCGGTGATGTCGCCCGCGGGCGTCGATGTGCCGTGCGTGTTGATATACGTGACCGGCGTTTTCACCGTGGACAAGGCCTGACGCATGCAGCGCACCGCGCCCTCGCCGCTCGGCGCGACCATGTCGGCGCCGTCGGATGTCGCGCCATAGCCCGTAATTTCCGCATAGATTTTCGCACCGCGCGCTTTCGCGTGTTCGTAATCTTCGAGGACGACGATACCGCCGCCCCCCGAAATCACGAACCCGTCGCGGTTCGCATCATATGCGCGTGCGGCTTTCGCCGGCGTGTCATTGTATTTCGACGACATCGCGCCCATCGCGTCGAACAGGACGGACAGCGTCCAGTCCAATTCTTCCCCGCCGCCGGCGAACATGATGTCCTGCTTG
>CAYPCP010000087.1:0-7673 GCA_964409255.1 uncultured Pseudobdellovibrionaceae bacterium | reverse complement strand
ACGCCTTCCATCGGAATCATTTTCGATTGCAGGAAGGAGTGGAAGCCCATCACGCCCAGGCCGACCGAACGCTCGCGCATCGCGGCGTACTTGGCACGTTTCATGGAATCCGGCGCTTTCTCGATGAAGTCGCTCAGCACGTTGTCGAGGAAGCGCATCGCGTCTTCGATCATCGTCGGGTGATCTTGCCATTCGTCGAACTTCTCGAGGTTCAGCGAGGACAGGCAGCACACGGCGGTGCGGTCGTTGCCCAGATGGTCGCGGCCCGTGGGCAGCGTGATTTCCGAGCACAGGTTCGACATCTTCACGCTCAGCCCGGCCATTTTGTGGTGGTCCGGAATCTGGTCGTTCACATGGTCGATATAAACGATGTACGGCTCGCCGGTTTCGATGCGGGCGGTGAGCAGGCGGATCCACAGATCGCGCGCTTTCACCTTGCCGACAACGGCGTTGTCTTTCGGGGATTTCAGCGCCCATTCCTCGTCGTTCTCGACGGCGATCATGAACGCGTTGTTGACCAGAACGCCGTGGTGCAGGTTGAGCGCCTTACGGTTCGGGTCGCCCCCAGTCGGGCGGCGGATTTCGATGAATTCCTCGATCTCAGGGTGCCAGATCGGCAGGTAGATCGCAGCGGAGCCACGGCGCAGCGAACCTTGCGAGATCGCGAGCGTCAGGCTGTCCATCACGCGGATGAACGGGACGATACCGGAGGTCTTGCCGTTACGGCCGACTTTCTCGCCGATCGAACGGACATTGCCCCAGTAGGAGCCGATACCGCCGCCGAGCGAGGCGAGCCAGACGTTTTCATTCCACAGGGAAACGATATCATCGAGGCTGTCATTGGTTTCGTTCAGGAAGCACGAGATCGGCAGGCCGCGGTTGGTGCCGCCGTTGGACAGGACCGGGGTGGCCGGCATGAACCAGAGCTTCGAAATATAGTCATACATGCGCTGGGCATGGGCGGAATCGTCGGCGTAATACATCGCGACGCGGGCAAACAGGTCCTGCGGGGCTTCTTCGGGCAGCAGATAACGGTCATACAGCGTCTCGATCCCGAACTTGGTCAGGTTCGCATCGCGCGAACGGTCGATCTGGACGCGGTTACCGCCCTGAATTTGAGCATAGTCAAACATTCCCTTACTCCCCTACTGTAAGAAGTTAAGTTACTTGTGGATTTTTCTGTGGACGGGTTTGTGCATAAACACAACCCCTAGTGCTTAGTTCTTCTTGATCATACTACATGCTGGGGGGCTGTCTATACAAAAACGCCACAATTCACACCTCGAAAACGCATGGCACATACCATGGAAAACACCCTTCAACCCCTTGATCGGGGCTGACATTTTTCTGCCATATTCGAGATCGTTAATTTAAAAGACCGAAAATTTCAAAATTACTGCTAATGAATTTAGCCCGATTTCGACCCCTAAAAAGGGCCGCGGACGGGAATCATTTTCACTAACGCCCCGATTCCCCCGGATACGGAAAAGATTCGCCCGACTCGGGCGGAATTCAGGGCGACTCGGGCGCGGCAGGGGCGGGGAAATAAAGCGGCGGGCGCCACGCGCCGTTTTTACCGAAGCTGTAGAGATGCATTTCAATGTCGAGCCTGCCGCCGAACAGGGGGGCCACGCAGCGGGTCACGTGCGGGGTGATATGATGCCGCTCGAACAATGCGTGGGTCGCCTCGATGTCGGAAAATTCGGATGAGGTGAGATAGACCGTCCCGTCCTCTTTCAGCACCTGGCCGACCTGCGCGAAGAAACGGTCATAGGCGTTGAGCGCGAACTCTCTGGATTCTTCATATCCCTCGTGTCTGGCCGGAAACCATAGATTGCCAACCACAAGATCGTAACGCTGTTCCGGCAGGGCCTTTACGACGGTTTCGAGAACGTCGCTTTGCAGGGCGGTAATTTTATCGGCCACGTTATTGATTTGCGCGTTGTATTCGGTCAGATGCACGGCTTCGGGCAGAATGTCGCAGGCGACAACGCGGTTCGCGTTGCGAAAGGCCGCGGCGAGCGCGATGACGCCGCTGCCGCATCCGACATCCGCCACATCCTTGCCGGTGAGATCGCCCATCAAATCGATGGCGATGCCGGAAGAATAGGAAAAGGCGGGGTGCGCCATGTAGACGGCGGTGGAAAGCGTCAGCGGAAAACCGAAATGCCGGTGCGTCACGGTGTCGAAATGGTTCTGCAAAAAGCCCATGACATCGTTATGGGCCGCATAATAGGCGTCTTTGCGTTTTTGAAAGATTTCATCGGGCGACAGGGTTTCCATAGCCTGATTTTTTACATAAGAAAAACCGGTAAATCAACCAAAACCCGCCGCAGCGGTGGGACGGAAAAATACAGGTATAATAATAGGTTAGGCGGGATCAGGTATACCGCGCGTCCATCAGGTCGATTTCGCGGACCAGCTTGCGCATCAGGTCGTCGCCGATCTGGCGGGTGCGGGCCTGACGGAAGATTTCCTCGCGCTCGGCGCGCAGGCCGGCCAGGCGTAGCTTGCGTTCGATCTCGTCGACCTTGCGGACGATCTCCTTTTCCTCCCCGGTCTGGGTGCCGGTATCGACCAGGCGGTGCCGGTAGATATCCATGATCTGCGTCGCGGTCGCGGCGTAAAGGTCGGCGTCGCTGCGTCCTTCGGCGAGATTGTGCTGTTCAAGCTCGATGGCGCGGATCGCGGCGCGCGCGGCGGCGGCGCGGACGATGTCTTCTTCGGCCTCGTGGCTCGGCTCCGGCGGCAGGTTGAGGCCGTGCATCAGCAGCGGCAGCCCGACGGACGCGACGGTGAGCGAGACGATGATGACGCCGGACGCGATAAAGATCGCCAGATCGCGCGCGGGAAATTCGGTGCCGTCCGCCATGAGCAGCGGCAGCGTGAG
The DNA here is from genome assembly GCA_964409255.1 of uncultured Pseudobdellovibrionaceae bacterium. Lineage (GTDB taxonomy): Bacteria > Pseudomonadota > Alphaproteobacteria > Micavibrionales > Micavibrionaceae > CAYPCP01. Next base: position 4,783 of record CAYPCP010000087.1, on the reverse strand, counting down.
AATACCGGCCAGCGTGATCGCGCCGCGCACGCCCGCGATGGACATGACGGCGATCAGGCGCAGGCCCGGCTTCGGCCCGGCTTCACCGCGGCGGCGCGCGATCAGGCGGTTGAATTGCAGCGACACCCACACCCACGAAAAACGCATCAGGATCAGGCCGGCATAAACGACCATCACGTAAATGATCAACCACCAGGATTCATGATGGCCGCTTTCCTGCACCGTGTGCGCGGCGCTTTCGATGATGTCGGGGAATTGTTCGCCGAGCAGGATGAAGATGATCCCGTTCGCCGTGAACTGCACCGTGTCCCACACGGCGTTGCGGCGCACGCGCGTGATGGCCATGGTCTGGCCGGTCGCTTCGGAATAGCTCATCGTGATACCGGCGGCGACGGCGGCCAGAATGCCCGAACAATGAAAATGCTCGGCCAGCATATAAGCGCCGAACGGAATCAGAAGGCTTAAGAGAATCTGCGTCCCCGATTCCTCGCCGAAGCGCATCGCGATCCAGCCTTTGAGACGCGTCACGCCCCATGTCATCCCCACGCCGACGGCAACGCCGCCGAGCGCCAGCCACAGGAACGTCGCCACCGCGTCGGGCAGCGAGAACACGCCCGTCATCGCCGCCGCGATGGCGAAGCGCAGACAGACAAGGCCCGACGCGTCGTTGAGCAGCGATTCGCCTTCGAGGATGTGCATGATGCGCTTGGGAATCGGCACGCGCGCGGCAATCGCGGATACGGCGACCGGATCGGTGGGCGAGAGAACCGCGGCGAGCGCGAAACATATCGCCAGCGGCATCGCCGGGATCATCCAGTTGATGAAGAAACCCATGCCGACGACGGTGAAGATGACGAGGCCGAGCGCAAGCTCGAGGATCGTGCCCTTGTCGCGGAACAGACCCTGTTTCGGGATGCGCCAGCCGTCGAGAAACAGCAGCGGCGGCAGGAACAGGACGAAGAAGATATGCGGTTCGAGTTCGACATGCAGCCCGGTGAAGGTCGCCACCACCGCGCCGAGCGCGATCTGGATCAAAGGCAGGGGCACCGGGAATTTCTTCGGCAGCATGCGGACGATAAAGCCGCTGAGCACGACGAAGAGCAACATGATCAAAATCAGGGAAACGGTATGCAAGTGTGAGGACCTCCTGTGCGGATGGACGCTTCATCGGGCGTCCTTGAAAAAAGCATAGCACGCCGTCCCGCCATAAAAAAACCCCCGGCACGCGCAGCGCCGGGAGCTTTATCAATTTTATTTAAGCGCGCGGCCTAGTTGTTGCCGTAGCTGCCTGCGGCGCCCTGGCCCAGTTTCGCATTCGTGCGCACGCCGATTTCAGCGCCGCCTTCGGTCAGAACGCGGCCAAGAGCCGGGTTGGTCTGCTCGGACGGATGGCGTTTTGCGTTGGCGTTGGTCTGGCTGGCCTTGCGGGCTTTGGGCTGTTGCGTTTCGCCGGCGGCCGGTTCGGCTTTGGCGCTTTCGTGCGCCGCTTTGGCATCGGCGGCGTCATCGTTTTTGAACCAGTTGCCGACTTTATCGAACAGGCCCGGTTCCTGGGCTTGCGCGTTGGCTTCGGTTTTTGCCGCTGCCTTGGCTTGGGTTTTCGCCGGTTCGTTAGCGGCGGCGCCAAAGGCGGTCAGGCTGATCGCCGCCGTGGCGGCAAGAAGGAAGAAAGTGTGTTTCATCGTGATCCCTTTCAAATGATTCGACGGCGCATCATAGACGAAAACCCCTTGCCATAGCATGCACGGCAAGGGGTTTTACACTTTGTCCTGAGAATTTTTTCGGCTTACTGGTTCCCGGCCGAACCCGTTGCCCCGGCGCCGGCCCGCACGTTCGTGTTCGCGCCGACATTGCCCATGCCCGTGGCGGTTCCGCCGCCCAGATCCGCGCCGACACCGGTACCGACGCCGACATTAACGTTCGCGCCCGTATCGAGGTTGCTGCGGGTCGTGGAGGAAGGCGGGGGCGATGGCGGGATCGATCCCTGCGGCTGCGCCGCACCGGCGGAAGGCGCGGTTTGCGCGTTGGCGCGCGCCTCGGCATCCATCGTGGCCTGAATTTCAGCCGTATTGGTCGGCCCTTGGTTGGTGGAGCGGTCGGCGGCCATTTCCGCGCGGCCCGCCGCGTCATTGTCGGACGAGAACCACCCGCTAACGTTGCGGCCGATCCTGTCGAAGAAGCCCGTGTCCTGGTTTGCAGCGGTCTGGGCGGATGTAGAAGTATTCGCATTCGCCTGTGCCTCGGCGGCCCAGGAGGGGTTGGCCGCGGACAGAGTCAGCGCCGTCGTGACGGCGAGCAGGGAAAAAGTGCGTTTCATAATCTATCCTCTCGATGATGTTCATACCGCAATAACGCGCTTTGGCCGGGTTTAGTTCCTTAAATCCCGCCAAACGGCAAATTTAACCCATTGAATCAAAGCGGTTCCTGTCGCATAAAAAGACGGGAGAAACCGCATCATGACGCTTAAACGCAATCGCCAGACCAAAATCGTTGCCACGCTCGGACCCGCCTCGGGCGAACCGGAGATGATGCGAAAACTTTTTGAAACCGGCGTCGATGTGTTCCGCATGAATTTTTCGCACGGCACGCACGAAGCGCACGCAAAAAACCTCGCCACCGTGCGCGCGATGGAAAAAGAATATGGCCGCCCGATCGGCGTCATCGCCGATCTTCAGGGACCGAAGAACCGGATCGGGAAATTCGTCAACGGCGCGATCGACGTAAAGGAAGGGATGAAAATCCGTTTCGACCTCGATGAGACGCCGGGCGATGAAACGCGCGTCAACCTGCCGCACCCCGAAGTCATCAAGGTGATGGCGCCGGGATCGGACATTCTTCTCGACGACGGCAAGGTGCGCGTGCGCATCACGGAACAGGGGAAGGATTATCTTGTCGGCGAAGTGATGGCGGGTTCGCGCCTGTCGAACAACAAAGGCTTTAACGTGCCGGGCGTGATCATTCCCGTTCCGCCGCTCACCGATAAAGACCGCAAGGATCTGGATGCCGCGCTCGCGATGGGCGTGGACTGGGTCGCGCAGAGCTTCGTGCAGCGTCCCGAAGACGTCGCGGAAACGCGCAAGATCATCGCCGGGCGCGCCGCGCTCATGGCGAAAATCGAAAAGCCCAGCGCGGTCGAGCGCATGGATGAAATCCTCGACCATGTCGACGGCATCATGCTGGCGCGCGGCGATCTCGGCGTGGAAATCCCGCCCGAAGACGTTCCCGCCGTGCAGAAAAAAATCGTGCGTCAGGTGCGCATGGCCGGCAAGCCGATCATCGTCGCGACGCAGATGCTGGAATCAATGATCGAAAACCCGCGCCCGACGCGCGCCGAAGCGTCCGACGTCGCCACCGCCGTGTATGACGGCACCGACGCCGTGATGCTGTCCGCCGAAACGGCGGCCGGGAAATATCCGGTCGAATCCGTATCGATCATGTCGCGCATCTGCGAACGCACGGAAGCCGATCCGGCATACCGCAAGATCATGAAAGGCACGCACCCGGAAACGGAAAACGACGCGTCCGACGCCATCACGGTCGCCGCCACGCATGTCGCGCACGACATCCGCGCCGCCTGTATCGTCAATTACACCACGTCGGGTTCGACGACGCTGCGCACCGCGCGTCAGCGCCCGGATGTGCCGATCCTGTCGCTGACCCAGAACGAATCCACCGCCCGCCGCATGATGCTGTCCTATGGCGTGACGTCGTTTCACGTCAAACTCATCAGCAGCTTTGCCGAAACGGTGCAGATCGCCACGCAGCTTGTCCGCGAACAGAACTACGCCGAAAAAGGCCAGCGCATCGTGCTGACCGCCGGTGTACCGTTCGGCACGCCGGGATCGACAAACGTCCTGCGCGTTGCGTGGGTTGAATAGAATTTCGGAATCTCAGAGGAACAGAATCTCAATTCCCTGAGTTTCTGAGATTCTAGGTTTCTGGGTTTCTGATTATCTGTTCCCGGTGAGAACTTCGGTGTCGTTCTTACGGATGCTGCGCGCCATCAGCGGGCTGTTGTAGGTGCGGATGTGGTTCTCGTTGAACGCGAAATGCGGCTTGTAACGGCGCGTGAACAATTCCGGGTCCGTGCCGCCTTCGCGGTTGTCCATGATGTATTCGGCGCCGTCGGATTTCACGACGAGGAACGCATGGTCCGTACCGGAAAACACGTCATAGACCATCGTGATGTGCAGCGCGTCGGCGGGGAAGCCAAGCTCGCGCAGCGTCATATATTTCATGATCGCGAAATCTTCGCAGTCGCCCGCATAGGCGAGGAATTCTTCAATGCTGGCCCAGTGATCGTTGTCGCCATAGACAAGGTCGTCCTGACGGTACGGCATGCGGTTGATCCAGTGATTCACATAGGCGATCTGGCGGAAATCCGGCTGGCCCTTGGCGCCGCCGACGAATTGCTGCCAAACGGCGATCCGTTCGGACGGGCATTGGGACGGGTTTTCACGGCACAGCGCATAGGTGCCTTTGTTCTTTTCATACTGGGCGAGGATATGGGTCCATTGCGGCAGGGAAGCCACGCCGTTATGGCGGCCCGACGCCCCGGCCAGAAAACCGGCCTCGTCCCCGCGTGATTCGGCCGCCTGTGCCGGCAGACAGAGAATCGCCAGAAGCAGGCCGACCAAAGCGGCTAAACGAACGTAAATCGGCGCGAATGCGCTGAACTGGCCCATAGCTTACCCATCAAAGTTAACTTTTAGGGGGCCATCTTTAAAGACGTTTTACGGAAATGTCAAGACGCAAACAGCCCCCGAACGGGGCTGTTAACCAT
>CAYPCP010000086.1:0-7758 GCA_964409255.1 uncultured Pseudobdellovibrionaceae bacterium | reverse complement strand
GAGCATCGTTGATGCCGCTCGGTCTTCTGGCCGGGTGGCGATGGCGTATGTCCAAGGCTTCGGCCTAAAGGCTATTGCGCCGTTTCACTATTAGCGGTTTTGAACACCCGGTCGCCCGGGACACCCCGGCGGCTTTTTTTCCTCCCGGGGAAAGGGTCAGAACCGATGCGTTATCTTTTCTTTGCCACGCTTTTTGCTGCACTGTTATCCACGCCTGTTCATGCGCAATGCATTAACCCGCCGGGCGAAACGGGCGATCAGGTTTTCAATATCACGCACAACGTTATGCAATATTGCGACGGCGATAAATGGATCGGCATGGGCGGCGGGGCCGATACCCTCTCGGATCTTTCATGCACAGCCGGGCAGGGTGCGCAATATGACGGTGCCGCCTGGCACTGCGCCGACGGCGCGGACGACAAGGTCAGCCGCACCGGCGACACCATGTCCGGCCCGCTCTCCGTGCCCGTGCCGTCGGCGGGCGATCATGCGGCCACGAAATCCTACGTGGACAATGCCGTGACGGCCTCGTGGCCGAGCTGCACGACCGGACAGCTCGCCGTCAAGACCGCCGGTGGCTGGGGCTGCGCCGACATGCCGGAACCCGGGCCCGCCGCGTCCTGCACGCTCGACGGGGTGACGAAGAATGACGGCGAATCCCATGTGTTCTATACGGCGGCAAGCCATGCCGACTGCGCCACCATTGCCCAGTCCCGGCAATGCAACGACGGCCTGTTCGGCGGCAGCGCCAGCTATAACCGGGCGGCCTGCACCTCCGACGACATGACGCCCAATGCCTTTACCTTCACCGACCAGACAGGCGTGGCCGTGAGTACCCAGATTACCTCCAACACTGTGACGATTAGCGGGATCAATGTCTCCGCCGGCGTTTCAGTCTCCGGCCAGGGCAGTCCGCAGGTCAGCATAAATGGCGGGGCATGGGTGACGTCCGGCACGATCACAAACGGTCAGAGCCTGCGCGTGCGGCTGACATCTGCTTCGTCGGGCAGCACGACCCATGCCGCGACCGTGACCGTCGGGGGTATCAGCGACAACTGGACGGTGGCGACGGCAAGCCGCATAAGCTGTTCTGCTGCGGGCGGCACGACCGTCACGATGGGCGGGGTGACGGGGTGCAAAATTCCCGGCGCGAGCTGCCCGAGCGGATGGACCGACAATGGCTGGGGGCAATATGCTGCGAAATCCTGCAACGGGCTGAATAATTGCAATGCCAATTCGAGTTGCTCCACCGGACCGTGTACCCCGACCAACTGCAGCGTGCCCGCCAAAGCCTGGGGGAGTGGCGCGCAGCCAAAATGCTCCATGCGGGGATGCGCGTGTAACTGCAGCGAAATCAACCAGACCTGTTCGGCAACGCAAACCTATGTGGGCTGCATATAGATGGAGAGCGGCGTCTCTACAGAATAACCGTGCGCTGGCCGTGCAGGAAAATGCGGCGCTGGCCGTAAAGGCGGACGGCGCGGTTCATGACGCGGCTTTCATTGTCCTGCCCTAGCGTCTGCAGCATTTCGGGCGAATGGCTGTGATCGACGTTGGCGGTGTCCTGCGCGATGATCGGCCCTTCGTCGAGGTCGGGGGTCGCGAAATGGGCCGTCGCGCCGATGATCTTCACCCCGCGCTCATACGCCTGATGATAGGGCCGCGCGCCCTTGAACCCGGGCAGGAAGGAATGGTGGATGTTGATGATGCGCCCGGCGAATTTGCTGCAAAAATCATCCGACAAAACCTGCATGTACCGCGCCAGCACGATCAGCTCGCTCTCCGTTTGCTGCACTAGATCGCCGATGGCGGCTTCCTGTTCGGCCCGGTTCTCATTGTTGACGGGCAGAAGATGGAACGGCAGGTCATAGGCGGCGGCCATGGGGCCGAGCGTGGCGTGGTTGGACACGACGCCTGTGATCGTGACGGGCAGGTGCCCCGATTGCCAGCGATAAAGCATATCGTGCAGGCAGTGCCCCGCCTTGGACACAAGCACAAGCGTGCGCACCGGATTCATCAGGTCGCACAAATGCCATGTCATGCCGAATTGCTGCGCGACGTTTTCAAAGCGTTCACGGAAATTGAGGCTGCACCCTGCTTCGGGGCAGGAAAAGACGACCCGCATGAAAAAGGTGTTGGAGCCGGGGTCGTGAAATTGCGACGATTCCTCAATATTGCATTGGGAATTCGCCAGCGTCGTTGCCACGGCGGCGACGATACCCGGTCTGTCATCACATTGAAGCCGCAGGACGTTCATGGCCTTATTTTTTCAACTAAGATACTGAAAGTCAATGATAAATGTTGGAATTGTTGACATATTTTCCCAAGTGGGTATCATGATGTTTATAATTATGGTAAATAATAAATAAAATATTAATACCCTGAAATCAAAGCAGGCATATCGAATGACAGACGACCCGTTTGAAAATGGTTCTGAAGAAGAAGCGCTGAGAGAGTATGAAAAAACCCTCTCTATAGTAAACCATCTGCGCGATCGTCTGCCTTTGGCGATCGACGATTACAAACGGGAGGCGGCGGCGCAGAAAAGCGCATCCATGAATTATGTGTGGCGTCATTTGCTCTCGGTTTCGGACTGGGGCAATCTGCCTGCTGACGCCATACCCGAACAGTTTACCGAATTACGTGAAATTGTCCTGCAAGCTTATAAGAAAAGTGCCGAGGGCATTGCCCGCCCCCAACAGTTTTTCGATCTTACCACGGCCTATGAAATAATGGGTCGCGGCGGTGCGTCCACGACCGTGTTTGCCTTGCGCCTGCGTGGCGGTGAAGACACGCCGATCTTTCTGGCCGGCATCGATGAGACAGGCAACCTGTCTACCGCGACGATGAATGACAGCAGCCCGCTTTTAGAGCGCGAAGGTTTCCCCAATTTCAAACCGGTGTATTTCGGACGGGAAGATTTTACGGCCCGGCTGGTCGAATGGGTGAAGGAGAATGCGAACCCGGAAAATATGCCCCGCCTTGGGTTGGCCTTGCTGGATGCATCCGATTCTCTGACAAAGGATAGGGCGGCCTTAAAGGCGGCCCCGACAACCGCAGATAATTTCTATGACAAAAAAGCGCAAGGCATCCTTACGAACAACGAATATGCCTACTGGGCTGGCGCGGATTATGCGGAGCGATTGCTCGGAAAGCTGACGGCGACATTGTCATCCGCAGCGGCCGCGGCGTCGGCGGGAAAAGCCGCGCCGCAGGATTTGCAAGCCGCTTATAAGACGTCCGCTGGTGCAACATCGCTTCAGGATTTTGAGGTCGGGGAAAAATATACGATTGAGGGATCCAGGGATACAAAGCTGACGGCTTTCCCGCTGCATCTGCGCAGCGGTGAAAATACGGCCACCTTTATTGTGACGTTATCGCCGGAAGGTGGATTTGGCCTGATTGAGCAGGCGCATGAACAGACGAGCACGGTCGAACCCCGCATGTCTGCTTTGTGGCTGCTGGATGAATTGCTGCACCGGGTGCACGGTCATCTTGATCCTGCGGTTACAGCCGCGCTGGAGGAGGACCGAACGCGGGAAGAGGCCGGGTTTAAGCCGCAGGCATCCTCACGGCCGACCACAGGCGCGCCCGTCATATAGGGTTGCAGCATAACGCCGTTTTAGTCGATTTTCAGCGCGTGCGCCTTCTGGTTCGCAGGGGCGTGTTTCTGCACGAATAACCCATAGGCGTAAAGGTCGCTTTCGGTGCCCAGCGCATGGAGGTGTTCGCCCACCATGTTGACGATGGCCGGATGGGTGTTCCAGGCAGAGGCGATATTCGATTTGTAATCGCCATACAGGGCCATGAATCGCGTGACGGTGAGGTCCGGCATGATGGCCTGCAGGTCGGCGCTCGTCAGCGTGGTCCAGTGGCGGGATTCGCCGTCCACGGCATTGGCGCGCAGGGCCAGGTTACGGGCGTGATTGAGAGCGCAGCCGGTCTCTTCCTCTTCCAGTCTCACGAAATGACGCAGGGCCGTCAGATAGGCGTTCTGTGCCTCGCTGTTGCGCAGCGGGAAAGTACCTTTTTCGTTGTCGTTGGAGACCGCGAGCGAAAAGTTGTTGTTCATGTCACACCTTCTTATATTTATTTTTTATAATGTAGATTTTTTATCCACAGGCTGGGGGTTATACGCGAAGATTGATGAAAATCAAAGAGAAACTTTTGCAAATCTCAAAATCTGCCGAAGCAGTGATTTTCTGCATAATTCGCGGCCCGCCGGATGACGTCCGTTTCGCGTAAGGAGGCCGCCGGGACCGGATCTGGCCCTTCCATAAGGGCTTCCCATTTTTCCAGCAGATCGCGGGTATTGGCGGCGCCCGTCAGTCTGCCGCGCCCGTCGATCAATCCGGTATTAAAGTTCGGATAAAAATCATGGGCATTTTCGCGCGTAATGTATGAAAGGACGCTTTCAATCCCCGCTTCAAACTCTGTACGTGTGTTGAAATGCAGGCGTATGACGGCGCGGTCTGGCTTGGCGTCATAAAAATTCCGCATCTGGTGGCCCGGGCACATAAGCGTAAAGGCGTTCGCCTGCCCGGTCATGACGGCTTCGGTATCGCTCATAACCCTGACTCCATCGCTCACATACATCGTACCACCCAGCACTTGCGCGGTGGCGGTGGTGACGGCGAAGGCCAGTCCTGTGGCTGTAGCTGAGGCGAAAAGCGTTTTTATGGTCATGGGCCTAAAACCGCGCAAAGCAAAAATTTTCCGTATGGCTGCGCAGACGCTCTATCAATGCGGGCTGGGTCGCGTCCGTATGTGGCAGCGGTTCGGCGCTTTTCAGGAAATCGAATAACATATTGAGACCTTCACGGATGGTGTATGCGGGTTTCAACGTGCCATCCGTACGGATCAGGCCATAATTTCCCGCCGGAAAATGGGCGGTTTCTTTGTCTATGCCTGCTTCTTCGGCCGTTTTTATCAGATGATCGGCAGCATCCCATAAATCTTCGTGTGTGTTTCGGCGGAAGACGCCAACAACGGCTTTTTCCGGTGAAAACTGACCGTCCAGCACAGGAAGGCCCGGGCAAATGACCAGAAATTCGTTAACTTCCGGGGTTTTGAGCGTAGGGTCCAGCACGATGGTAACGCCGGGATCATCCCAGAGAATCCGGCCCTCCTTAAGCGGGGGTGCGTCCTTTTCACCCGCAAGCGCGCCTGATGCCGTAAAGGCCATTCCCGCCATTGCCGATGTGAAAAGTTTTTTCATGGCGGCGACCGTATATTTTTTACATAATTATGTCAAGGGTTCTTACGGCAGTGCCGGCGCCGGGCCTGAACGGCGTTGGGTCGAGGGCGCGTCCAGGCGGTCCGTGTCAGAGGAAAATTCATCCAGAAGGCGGTTTACCATCGCCGGGTGCCCGGCGAATTCCGCCCGCGACCGTATGTAATCAAGTATCGGCGTACCCGGGTAATTATAATGGGTTACGCCGTCTTCCCGGAATTTCTTCAGGTCGACGAGGTAGTGGTACGAGATGTTGTACGCCATCTGTTTGAGATTGGTTTTCTCGGAATCGTTGATGTGTCGGTAACGGCTCGCGTCCATATTATGGTGATGGTCGTTGATCTTCACATCGATGGCGTCGTCGCCCCCCTGTCCGCACCGGACGACGAAATCGAAATAAGGCTCACGCTGGCCGGGGGCGAAATGCGGCGGCCCTTCGCGGCGCGTACAGGCATCGACGGCAAGGACGATGCGTTCGGAAAAGCCCACTTCGCGCAGATCGTCAAGCGTCCAGTCCGTGTCCTCGATCAGATCGTGGAGAAGGCCGATAATGCGCTTGTTCTTGGAACGGGTGTACGCGGTGGCCACGGCCATCGGGTGGCCGACATAATCTTCGCCCGAGCGTTGCTTTTTGGTGAGAAACGCGTTGCCGACGATCAGCATCGTCAGGCTCAGCTCCGCTTCGATGGGAATGGCGCCGTTGACGACAGCCTTGGCCCGTAAGGTCTGCCAGCGGGTTTTGATCTCATCTTTGGTGAATAACATAGCGAACTCCGGTCTTGCCGGAACGATAAAGGCCGGTTTCCCGGCCTTTATCAAATGCGCTGCTATGAATATACCGTCCCCGATTAATTCCGGGCATTAACCGCAGCTTTTGGCCAATGTCTCGATCGCTGTCTTGCGGTCGGCCGTCAGCTTGTCGGATTTTAGGTAAAACCACTCCAGCTCGATCAGCGAAATGTCATGATCCATGCTGCCCATCTCCATGCAATGGCATTGGTCGTCGCTAAGCCCGGCTCCGGTACAGGTCGCGTTGCGGCCCGCCCGTTTCCGGGCGCCTTCGTCGCTCATGGCAAGTTCTGTCGCTATCGGCGCGTTATCTGTATCGGCGGCTGGGGGCGTGACGCTGGCTTCCTTATCCGCCTCCGGCACAGTTTCGGCGGGCGCGGGTTGCGGCGTGAAGGCCGCATCGGCCAGCTTCATATCCTCCTGCAACTGGCGCACCGATTTGCGGAAGGCAGGGATCTGCGCTTCGATCTTTTTCAATTCGATGGCGCGGTCCATGTATTTCGGGTCGGCGAGCGCCTCGATCTGGCCGCGATAATGCTGGCGGACGAGCGCGAGGCTCAGATACTGGCCACCGTCATCCATCAGATCGTTGAGCGAGAGGACCGGCGTCAGATGTGCCGGCATGACCTGCCCGTGCGAACCATTGTCGCGTACCATGGTGTACGCTTCCGTACGGATTAAGGCCGGCTCGGTCATGATGGTGTAAGCGGATGCCCACCATTTATCGCCAAGATCGAGGACAAATTCGCGCGTTTCACCCGGTTTAAGGCCGCCATCGACGCTGTGCGTGTAATTTTCATCGATATCGGGGAAGGATTGCCCCTTTTTCATGATCTGAAGATTCACATCCAGCTCTTTTACCGCCGATTTCCCGTTATTTGTCGCGGTAAAGACCAATGAATCGGGCACAACCTTGAAATAAGGGGGGAAGGCGGGCGAATAACCCCAGATCACACGCACGTCTTTTAGCTGTACTTCCGCCAGCCGGTTTTTCAGCGCGGCCTTGCTTGTGTCGGGCGCGTTGACCGCGGACTGATTGGCGGAGATTTCCTTGAGCAGCGTGACTTGTCGCGTTTCAAGTTTCTGCAGATGCGCCTGTACGGGCGGCAGTACGCCCTGCAGCCACGCTTTTTCATCCGCCTTGAACGCCGCGATCACTTCCTGCGCGGTCTTGCCGTCGATGGCTTTGCGCTGCTTTTTATTTTCCATGATCGTATAGGACATGTCGGAGAAGGATTCCGTATCGTACCCTTCATCCTCGATAATCGTTTCGTGATACAGATCGACGAACTGGTCCTGCGGGCTATAGGAATCGAGGATCTCCGTCATATCCAATGACTCGCGCGGGAAGGCATGGCGGATCATCGCGCGATACAGCATGGTTTTGTCGGCTTCGGACAGGGCCTTGTCCGCCTTCTTCCAGCTTTCGGCGAGCGCTTCGCCGGACGACGCGTCCAGCTTCGTGTCGCCGAACAATCCGGCCTGTGCCGGCGCCGCGATAAGGAACCCGATCAAAACAAGGGACAGGATGCGCATTTATCTCTCCTAAAAATACAAAGGGGCGAAAGGGTTTGCGTGTATGTCAGGCGGTGGCCATCGCCGCGTCCGATACCGGCGCCGCGCGATGCGGCGGGCTGGACACGTGCTGCTGCCCGATATTGTCGACATGGGCCGAGAGCCTGGCGCGAATTTTTTTCGCCTTGCTGCGCATGACGAGCGCGCCGATCATGATCGGG
>CAYPCP010000085.1:0-7850 GCA_964409255.1 uncultured Pseudobdellovibrionaceae bacterium | reverse complement strand
TATTCTTTCCTCAAAGAAGAACACGATGTGGCGCGTCTTCAGCTTAACTCGGCGTCAGAATTAATAAAAAGCGCCGGGCAAATCCGCTGGACCAACAAATATGCTCCGGGGTCTCTTAACCATTCCCTGTAATAAAGGGCTTGTTATTTCCCGAAATTCCCGTTTATATTTGTTGCATGACGTTCTCGTGCGCCATTTTCAACCTGTTCGCCGCTGCCGCCAATGCCGCAGCTGCAGCAGCGCGCGCCGCCGCCGCGGCCCGTTAGGGCACGCATTCTTCCGACATAGCGCACAGGGCGCGAATTATCCAAAAATCCCCAGAACACCGCGATCTTTCCGAAGATACGCCATATTTACAGGTTATTTTTATCATGAGCCAACAACACAACGTGGCAGAGATGCCCCAACGACGTTCTTCCCAACCCTCTTCTCAAAACGACATGCGCTTTCGCAAGGTCCTCGAACGGCTTTCGCCCAATCCGGGTGCGGAGATGCTGCGTTACGGCTGGCAGCGCGAAGGCATTCTTTCTCTAGGGCAAGGGGAAGGCAGCGTTAAAACGCCGGATTTTGTTTCTCAAGCCGCCTTCGACGCCATGCAGAACGGCAAGACCTTTTACGCGCCTGCCGTCGGCACGAATGAATTTCGTCAGGAAGTGTCGAATTATTACAGCCGTTTGATGAATCTTAATATTCCGACCAGCCGCATTTTTGCGACATCGTCGGGCACGACGGCCATGCATCTTGCGCTGACGGCCATCCTTGACGAGGGCGATGAAATCATCGCCATTACGCCGATCTGGAAAAATCTTCTCGGCGCTATTGAGCTTACACAGTCCAAAACGGTGCAGGTCCCCTTGGAGCATGGCGCGAACGGGTGGGCGCTCGATATGGAGAAGGTGTTCGATGCCGTAACGTCGAAAACCAAGGCGATCCTGGTCGTTACCCCGTCCAACCCGACGGGCTGGATCATGCCCAAACCGCAGATGAAAGCGCTTTTGGAATTTGCGCGCGAGCGCGGCATCTGGATCATCGCGGATGAGGTCTACAACCGTATCGTCTTTGATATGCCGCACGCGCCCAGTTTCCTTGAAATTGCGGAACCGGACGATCTTCTTTTCACGGTCAACAGCTTTTCGAAAACATATGCCATGACCGGCTGGCGCCTCGGCTGGCTTGTCGGCCCGGCAGCGTCCGAAGGGATCGTGCGCGATATCGCTCTTTACGACAACATGGGGCCGCCAACCTATGCGCAGTTCGGCGCCATCGAGGCCCTACGTCACGGCGAGTCATTTATTGCTGAGCAAACGGCTTTGTGGAAATCGAATCTCGATCTTCTGATGGATCGTTTCGCCGCCAACGGTCGTATCCGCATGGTTCGCCCTGAGGCGACGTTCTATGCGTTCTTCACCGTCGATGGCGAGCCGGATTGCATGGGTCTTGCGAAAAAACTGATCGACGATGCGGCGCTAAGCCTCGCGCCCGGCTGCGCGTTCGGTAAATGTTGTGCCGGCTGGCTTCGCCTGTGCTTCGCTGTCAATGAACCCCGCCTGATCGACGCTCTCGACAGGCTGGAAAGTGTGGTGAAGAGATAAATCAGGAAGCCTGCTTTTGCGGGGCCGCGGCGCGTCGTTCGCCGATGGCCTCCCACAGCAGACGCTCCAGATCGGCTGCTTGCGGCGTGCCTGCCACTGCGTATGCGCGCATGTAGATATCGACGGTCTCCGCATCGGTTGCAAAACGCACGCCGTTTTTCTCGTGACGTTGCATCTGGACGCTCGTCGGGTGGGTGTAATAGCTTTTTGACATGAACACGGGCTGGCGCTTGCTGGCGACGTTGCCGTTTCTTACATATTGGGAAAGGACGTTTGCCAGCATCTTGGCACCTTTCGGCACCATATCGAGATACGTCATCAATACGGGCTTTTGCGGGTCCAGCTCCAGCCAGTCAAGATCGAGGATTTCACCGGTATCAATGCCGCGCTCTTTTTTATGGAGCGTCCATCCATAGACTTTCTGGCCGTCTTCGATCGCGTGATAGGGGACATGCACCCCTTTATATTGCGGCAGAAGGCCCGTATGCGTGTTCCAGACAAAGCCGTTCTTCTTTTCCTCGAACGCAGCCAGCAAGGGCTCATGAAAAATCTGAAGAATGCGCGTTGAATGCGATCCGACGATATTTTTATCGGCCGCGATACGGCGGACAAACGAGGGGTCGTTTACATCGGGAACGATTTCGTAATCCAGTTTATACAGCCGCGCCAGATCTTCATTGGTATAGCAAAGGCCCGGCGTTGCTTGACCGTTCTGCGATTGCAGATCGTGTTTTTTCAGGCAAGGCGTAACGACGTCGCGCAACAATGCTGTTTCCAGGAAACCGATTTCGCGCAATTCGGGAATGTCCGCCTTTTTCGAATAAGGTTCGCCTGTATTGAAAATGACGGGCTGAAACCCGGATTGAAAAATAGCGGGCAGCGCCTTGTTTAGCGCGATGTTGCCGATAAGCCCGTTGCGGACGAAGAGAGCGATATGGGGTTTGGACATGGTTTTACGGTTTATACCCCTCCTGCGTCGGGATTATCGTGATCTCATCCCATACGAGATCGAAAAGAAGTTTAAAGCTGTCGGAAAACGAGCGGTTATAGAGAACGTAAATATTGACCGTGTCTTCTTCAAAGCTCATGAAAGCGATGCGGTCGCCAAAGCAATAAATGGATTGCTCGTTGAACATCTTTTCAGGCACCCAGCGATATTCGGAATGTTTGCCGCCGATAAAGTTGGTTTCGCCTTCTTTGCACGTCACATTGAAAGAAATATTGGTCAGGATGGATTGCATCCGTTTCGTGTGGGCGGCGTACCATTCATCGCCAAGCCATTTCGTCCAGTTTGACGGCTTTGCATTCCACAGCCGGATTTTTCCGCCGACCGTGCTGGCCTGCGCGTAAACGTCATCCATCAACTCACGAAAACCGTCAGTGCCTTTAAGGTATTTTGTTTTCAGTGTGCGCGGATTGATCCCGCCCTCGGCCAAAAATTCAACGCCACGCGATTCAAAGAAGCTTTGCAGATCGTCGAGAATGGACGCTTTTGGATTGGTGCGTTCATTTTCGATGTCGGAAATGGTCTGGGAGGATACCCCAATCCCCTTGGCGACATCCTGTTGACCTAAATTGAGCCAGGCTCTGGCCGATCTGATCTGTTGTGGCGTAATCATTTTTTGTAATTTTAAAGGCTATTTTTAATTTTTAAAGTTTTTAACCTTTTATTAATGTTTTGTCTATAAAAATACAACCACTTTTGGAAAAATAAACCCTAGAGGGCGTGGCGATGAAAACGATGAAGATCATGAAAGAAAAGCTCTGGAAGGCTCTGGTCCCCGCAGAGATCAACCAAAACGATATTTCTTTCTTTGATGTCAAAGAGTTATATGACTCCGCCTTCGCCGCGAAGGATCAAGGGCGTGTAAAACGGTTTAATGCCCTGCTGGCACAGGCCGAGGCGATGGACGCCGCCTACCGCCAGCAGCTCGCGATGCGCAAAGCCGGCCCGGCGGGCTTCTACGGAAAGGCCGCTTAACAGGCGGACATTAGAATCATCAGAAGGCCGGTCCCCACACGGCATAAATCACCCGCTGCCCTCCCCACGGCAGCGGGTTTTTATCTTATATCGCAAAACGGCCATTTTCCTGCCTTTTTGCCCGGGCATACAGACGCAGATTGGCGGAAACCTTAGGGTTCCTTTATTTCTGGGTTAATCCACCGCTTGGTTAATTTCCGCTTGTGCGGGTGCAAAAATTCCTTAAAGTCGGCACCTGCTAGACGAACAAAGACAGGAACACAGATTAATGACCCGGTTCTTCAAGACGTTTGCTTTGACCACGCTGGCCGTGTCGGCCCTTTCTGTTGCAGATGCACGTGCGTCGGAATCGACGTTGCTGAGCACGCATGGCGAGTGGTCGGTTTACACCTTCACTGAAAATGGCAACAAGGTTTGCTATATGGCCGCAACGCCGAAAAAGGCGGAAGGCAATTATTCCACGCGCGGCAAGGTTTACGCGCTGATCACCCATCGCCCGGCCGAAGGCAGCAAGAATGTCTTCAGCTACATCACCGGCTATCCTTATAAAGAGGGTGGCGAGGTGAGCGTGCAGATCGGGTCTGAAAAGTTCACCCTGTTTACACAGGATGAAACCGCCTGGGCGGCGGATGCCGATGCCGACAATCGTATGGCAGAAGCGATCCGCAAAGGTTCGACCATGGTGGTCAAAGGCGTGTCCAAGCGCGGCACGGCAACGACGGACACCTTCAGCCTGACGGGCTCGGGTGACGCTTACACGGCAATCTCCAAGGAATGTGGCCTGTAAAATAAACGCTTTAAATTCAATATGTTGAAGATAACATGTTGAATTTTAATGATATTTTTCGCTTTTTAAAAGAGCTGTTAAGTCTTTTATGAAAGAGTTGGAAAGGACTCCATGGTGTGCTAAGTCTGGAAATTACGAGCTATAACGCAACCTACCAAGGTACCGTATCCAGACGCAGCAGCGGCAAATCCCAAAACGGTGTGAATTCGGAATGACGTTTGAAAACAATCAAAACGGCCTGCTCGCGGGTGTTTTAAATAGTACTAAATCGATGGCAGTCAATGGTGGCGCAGTCGCCGGTCGCCTGCTTCATTTACGGGAACGTCACGTTCTCACGCGCCGCGGACGTCTCCGCCTGCGCTTTCTCGTGACCCCGGTGGTCTGTTTCTTCTCCGGCATTGCCGTGATTACCGCTTTTACCCCTCCGTCCTCCGCCGTCCTTCCTATCGATTACTACGCTGAAACCAATGTCGGTCGTCCGACCAAGGAATTCTCCAGCATGCTGGACGGTTCCCTGTACGGCCAGCTTTCGCTGGTCTCGGCCATGTCCGGCAGCCTGCCGCAGCCGACCGATAAAATCGTTACGGTCGAGCCGGGCGACGCTCTGGGCAGCGTGATGGAACGCGCCGGCGTGGGCAGCAAGGATGCCAGCGACGTTGTTGCCGCCATGAAGGAACATTTCGACCCGCGCCGCCTGAAGGCCGGTCAGGATGTGCAGATGCATTTCGTCCCGGTTTCCGCATCGGGCGACATGGAATTCACGCACATGAAAATCGCTATCGACCCGGTCAAGACGCTGGTCGTCAGCAAGGGTGACGCCGGTTTTGCTTCCGCGATTGAAGAGAAGCGGGTCGAGCGAGTCACGCGCGCCCAGCGCGCCAATATTGAAGTATCGCTGTATGGTTCGGCGGAGAAGGCCGGTATACCGACCTCTATCATTTCCGAAGCGATCCGCATCTATTCCTGGAACATCGACTTCCAGCGCGATATCCGCCAGGGCGATAAAATCGAAATCATGTATGACAGCTTTGAAACCGAAGATGGCTATATCGCCAAAACCGGCGAAGTCGTCTACGCAAAACTTACGCTCGGTGACAAGGAAATCCCGCTCTATCGTTATACGATGGAAGATGGCCGCGTCGATTATTTCGGTCCCGATGGCCGTTCGACCCGCCGTACGCTGATGAAAACGCCGATCGATGGCGCGCGCATGTCCTCCGGTTACGGTATGCGCCGTCACCCGGTTCTGGGCTACGGCAAGATGCACAAGGGCGTCGATTTCGCCGCGCCGACCGGCACGCCGATTTACGCCGCTGGCGATGGCACGGTTGAAAAGGCCGGCCGTTTCAGCTCCTACGGTAACTATGTCCGCATCCGCCACAACAACAACCTGAAAACCGCTTATGCGCATATGAGCCGCATTGCCGCCAAGGGTGGCGCCCGTGTGCGCCAGGGCGATGTGATCGGGTATGTCGGCACGACGGGCCGTTCGACGGGTCCGCACCTGCATTACGAAGTCATGGTCAACAACAAACAGGTAAACCCGAATTCGGTTAACCTGCCGACGGGCGAAAGCCTCGAAGGCCGTGAGCTGAAGAAATTCAAAGACTCCCTGCGTGGTGTCGATCAGCAATATGTATCGCTGGTCGATGGCGTGAAGTTTGCGCAGAAAACCGATCCGGCACCGGCTAAGCGTTTTAACTGACGCGGGTCTGTCCGAACCGATAAAAAGAAAGCCGCCTAATGGGCGGCTTTTTTATTGCGCCATGTGAATACGGCGTAAAAGCCCGCAAGCGCCGCGGCCATGCCGTACCAGAACACGGCATATTGCCTGTGATTGTTGCGCGGGGCCCAGCCCGGCGGATTCATGCGGGCGGCGTCGAATTTCCGGTCTGCGCTTTCGGCGTACATTAAAAGGGGTGCCGTCTCGCCCAGTTTTTTCGCGGTTCCAATCTGCGCGGCATCGATGCGCATCCATTGATCGCCCGCCGGGTTGTTGCCGGACGCAAAACGGTTGTAATCGGGTTTGCGCACGATGCCTGTGAATGTAACCGGCGCCGGTGACCGCAAGTGCGCGCGCTGCGCGGGATCGCGCGCAGCATCGTCCACCCATCCGCGATCGACGAGGACTGTGCCGCCCGCTATTTTTAACGGGGTGACAAGATGATAGCCGATAACGCCGTCTTCGTTGGTTTTGGGTCCGACGAGAATCTCTCGATCCGACAGCAATGTGCCGCGCACGCTGCCATAGGCGAGGGGAAGGTCTTCCGCCCCAAGCGTCTTCAAATCCGAAAAAGATAATATCTGCGGCGATTGGCGCGCGGCGTCGAGGCGGGCGATGACGCCTTCTTTCCATTCAAGGCGCTGCACCTGCCATGTGCCGAGCGTGCATAGAACAGCGACCCCGCCGAGCGTCATGACGCCGGCGGCGATGCGCCGCGGCGTCATTCGTAGTCTCCGGGGCGGTGCTTGTACTGGAGGGCGATGATGTAGGATTTGACCGGCTTCAGCATTCCGAGTGCCGCGCCAAGCGAGATGAGACCCCACAATCCGACATTGACCCATAAATTGATCGAAAACAGCGCATCCGTCAGCAGCGCCAAAGGCACGACCAGAGGGCTGATGATAAAGATCATGAAAACGGCGGGGCCGTCTGCGCTGTCGTTCTTTGACAGATCAAGGCCGCACGCGGGGCATTTTTTCACGACGTTCATGTCGAACGTGGACGGATACAGATCGCCCTTGCCGCAGCGCGGGCACTTACAGGCCATAGAGCGGACCAGGAGATCCAAATCCATCATGATCATATCCAGCGGCTAATAACGGTAGCGCCGCCCTTTCGCCGCCATCATGGACAAGCCGCCCCCTCCGGTCAACGGGTTTAGGTGTCACGCCGAACAGCGGTTAAAAGAACAGCGCGCCTTGCGGTGAAGCAAAGGCGCGCTGCGGAAATTTGGGAAGAAGGTCCGGCTTACTGGCCGATACCGGTGTTGCTGCCCCACCAGTAGATGGCGATGAACAGGAACAGCCACACAACGTCAACGAAGTGCCAGTACCAGGCGGCGGCTTCGAAGCCGAAATGCTTCTGCGGGGTGAAATGGCCCTTTTTCGCGCGCAGCCAGCACACGAACAGGAAGATCGTCCCGACCAGAACGTGGAAGCCGTGGAAACCGGTGGCCATGTAGAAGGTCGAACCGAACACGCCGCCTTTGAACGGGAAGGTCGCGTGGAAATATTCGTACACCTGGAAGCACAGGAAGATGAAACCGAGGGCGACCGTAATGCCCAGCGCCTTCACGGTGTTCTTGTTGTCCCCATGCAGCAGCGCGTGGTGCGCCCACGTGACCGTGCAGCCTGAGAGCAGCAGGATCATCGTCATCAGGAACGGCAGGTCGAACGGCGGCACTGCTTCGACGCTCGGCGGCGGCCACATGCCTTGGGTGTATTCAACGCGGGCCGGCATATTTGCCTGATCCGCGAACAGGCTGGC
>CAYPCP010000084.1:0-7898 GCA_964409255.1 uncultured Pseudobdellovibrionaceae bacterium | reverse complement strand
CCTGGTCCTGCGCCTTGCTCAGCGCGCGGCGGATATCGTTGTCGGTGATGTCGTGGCCGTGCACCTGAATGTCGGCGGACATGACGTGGGATTTGGCGTGAATGCCGGGCACGTTGATGACGACTTCACGGAGCGGATAGCCCTTCATCACGTCGGCGGCCATGTTTTCGGCGGCGTGGACCGTCTGGCGGATGGCCGCTTCGGCGGCCTGAAGATCAACCACGCTGCCGTTGCGCATGCCGCGCGACGCCTGATACCCCACGCCCATGATTTCGACATTGCCGTCATCGTCGGCCACGCGACCGATGAAACAGGCGATTTTGTGCGTGCCGATATCCAGCGCCGCCAGCAACGTTCCGCGCGGTTTGGGTTTATGCTTCATGATCAGATCGCGCCCCCGCCCGTGCCCGTCGCGGTAAAGCCGGCTTTATATTCATGAACGGCGCCGGGTTTCGTGCGCACGGTGATGCGGTCCCCCTCGCGCAGGTCGATGGCGGTCAATTCCTTATCCATTAAATCTTCCTCGCGCTGCGCCTTCATCAGGCGGGACAGCGCGAAACCGATTTCGTTTTCCGGCAGCTTCACCAGCACGCCGTTGCGCAGTTTCAGATCCCAGCGGCGGCCCGAAACAAAAACGGCGGCATCCATGCGGCGGGCGATTTCGGGTTCGGCTTCGAGCATGGCCAGCAGGCCCGCGGCGTTTTCAGGCGCCCCTTCCCCGACCAGCAGCGGCAGTTCGCGGAAATTTTCCGGGTTGTGGTCGGTCAGGATCACGCCTTCATCGTCGATGACGCAGAGCTTGCCGTCGCGCTGCCACAGCGCCAGCGGCTGGCGTTCCTGTATATGAACGTAAATCGTATCCGGCAGGCGGCGTTCCACCTGCGCGACGCGTACCCAGGAAATTTTTTCCAGCATTTCCTTGGCTTCGTCCGGGTTGAAGGCGAAGAGAGGATCGCCCTTTTCCACATTCACGATGGCGCGGATCGCATCGACATCGGCGTTCTTGCGCCCTTCGACCATGATGTTGCGCACGGTGAAGCCCATGCCCGCGCTGATATTCAGCGTTTTGGAATTGGTCCATTCACCCAGACGCGCCACACCGCCGGATAAGGTCATCCACGACCCGATCCAGAAAAGCAAAGCGGCGATCCCGACAAAAATCCCGGTCTTCTGAATCCAGAAGATCAGGCGCTCCGTTTGAGAGGAGCGTCTTTTGAGGATGGAGCTGCGTCTTGTACCGATCCGTGACATTTTGCGGTTTCAACCAGGTGGGAACAAAGCTGGACAAAGGACATGCCGTTATAGACGACCTGAGACGGACCGATGGATTCCGCCGTCAGGCCCGGCTGGGTGTTGATTTCGAGGAAAAACAGCCCGTCGGGACCGTTCTTTGAATCATCATATCGGAAATCGCACCGCGCCAGCCCGGCACAGCCAAGGACATTATACACGCGCGCGGCATAATCCAAAGCCGTATCATAGACTTTTTGCGGGATCTGGGCGGGCAGGACGAGCTCGGTGCGGGTGTCCTTGTACTTCGCCTCGTAATCGAAGAAACGGGTATGGGAAATAATTTCGGTAACGGCCTGCGGCTTGCCGTCGAGGACGGCGACCGTGAGTTCCTTGCCGGGGATGTAACGCTCGACCAGAACCTCGTTCCCGAACGTCCAGCTTTCAGCGTCGAGCGGCTGATGATTGTCTTTATCCAGAATGATGCGCACGCCGACGCTCGACCCCTCGCAGGGCGGCTTGACGACATAGGGTGGTTCCATCACGTGACCGGCCAGCACTTCTTCTTTCGTGCGGACGCGCCCTTCGGCGCTCGGCACGCCGACAGAGGCGGCGAGCTTTTTCGCGAACGGCTTGTTCATGCCGATCGCGGACGCCAGAACGCCGGAATGGGAATAAGGAATTTCGAGCGTTTCAAGAACGCCCTGAATGACGCCGTCTTCGCCGCCACGGCCATGCAGGTTATTAAACACCGCATCCGGTTTAGGCGTTAAGTCTTTGACGAGTTTGGCAAGATCGTGGGTGACGTCGATCACTTTCACTTCGTAGCCGGCTTCCTTCAGCGCGGCTTCGACCTGCTTGCCCTTGTTCAGCGATACCTCGCGCTCCGCCGACCAACCGCCAACGAGCAATGCCACTGATTTTTTCATTTTCTTTCCCTCTCTTTAGACGACATCCAACCCAATTCATTCATCATATCGTTTGCGAAATCTTCTAGCTCTTTTTCTTTCAGCACCGGGAAAGACTCTTGAAAATCCTCATAGATTTCTCTGGTCACTAAATTCGTAACCGACTCTCCATTTTCAAAATGAATCATCGCATATAATTGCCCAGTATCATGATTTATAAATTTATCATAAGCATCCTGATCAATATTACGGCCTACAATCCATGTATCTGTAAAACTGGCGTAAGGATGCAAAACATTAACAACAACCTCTCGAAGCGCAGAAATATCTCCATTTTCAATCATAGAGTTAAACCATTTTTCTGAGACACGTCTTTTAACGGCAAGACCATCAGAGTCCTGAAACTCCATTTCTATCTTCTTCCCAAACAAAGCGTCTAAAACGCCTACGGAAAATTTCATGCACTCCCCACACGTTTAATTTCCCAGCGTAGGCTGATTCCAAAGCGTTCGCCAACCCTTTTGCGGATTTCCTCGCCCAGCGCTTCGAGATCGGCGGATGTCGCCGTGCCCGTATTTATCATGAAATTACAGTGCTTTTCGCTCATGATCGCGCCGCCGACTTTAAGCCCGCGCCCGCCGACCTGATCGATGATCTGCCAGACCTTTGTGCCTTCGGGCAGGCCCGCTTTCGCCACATCATCGGCGGAGGGATTCGCAAAGGTCGAGCCGCCGGTTTTCTCACGGATCGGCTGGGCGTCTTCACGTTTTTGTTTAATCTCCGCCATGCGCGCCAAGACGTTATCCGGATTGTCTTTTTTACCTTTGAATGTCGCGCCGACAAAAATGAAATCATCCGGCACGCCGACATGACGATAGGTCATGTGCATCTGTTCAGGCGTGAGGGTATGAAGCTTTCCCTGACGGTCCAGCGCGGTGGCCTCGACCAGCACGTCTTTCGTTTCGGTGCCATAGCATCCGGCGTTCATGCGCAGCGCGCCGCCGATCGTGCCGGGAATGCCGGAGAAAAATTCAAGGCCGCCGATGCCCGCTTCGGCGGCAACCTGCGCGACATTGGCATCGAGCGCGAGCGCCCCCGCACGCACCAGATCGCCATCGGTTTCGATCCCGGCGAATTCACGCCCGAGACGGATGACCGCGCCCCGGAGCCCGCCGTCGCGGATGATGGTGTTGGAGAGCGCGCCGAAAACCTGTACCGGCAGCGCGCCGCGTTCACCGGCATAACAAACGGGCGACGCCATATCGGCCGCATCGCCGCCGGCGGTGTGACGCAGGAAATTCTGAAGGTCCTCAAGATCGGCGGGTTTGAACATAATCTCCGCCGTGCCGCCGCATTTAAACCAGCCCGACGCGCCCAGCGGCGCGTTTTCCGTGTAACGCCCGCGCACGGGCGGCAGATCAGATATTATGGAAGCGGCAGCGGAACCCATATGATGCAGTCTCTTTCCCTATAAGGACTGAGCGCAGAATATGGCACCACGATGGTTATATCTAGAGGAATTTATTGTAAATCTGGTCCCAGCATTCCGCGCCGAAGACGTGGTCCTGCCAGTAATTCCTGTTCTGTTCGTCGGCCAGCCGGGCGAGCCGCCCCCGGTCCGAAACCAGTTCATAACAATGCAGGTTTTTGTCGCGCATGGTGTCGAGCGCGATCTTGATATTGAAAATAACCGGCTGGCGCGGCACCGGACCGTTGAGACGCGGCCCCAGAACCCGGTAGCCCAGCCCGATTTCCTGCAACGCCTTTAACTGGGGCGATTCGACCATCCATACGCAATCCATGATGCGGTTTTGCAGCGCCGTATCGAACACGGCCTTGAGCAGGCCGAGCGGGGCATAGGGAATCTGGCGGCGGAAATAATCGATTTTGCCGTCGCCGAATTTAAAACCCCAATCCTGTTCGTAATAGGCCGGAAGGAAATGCCCGTCTTCGGGACGGCGGCGGAATTTCGGCGCCATGAACAGGCGCGAGATTTCGCACAGGCGCCGCACCTCCGTTTCCATGTGGATCAGCGGATGATCGCATTGCGCCTGCACCGGGAACACGCCTTCGGTTTTTTCGCCGCGCGGGATCACGACGCTGACCGCGCCCGCGACCTCGCCGGTTTCGCGGTGGACCAGCGCGAAATGCAACGCGCCGTCGTCATAGGCATCCTTTAAAAGGCCGTCGGGGTACGCTCCCGTTTGTTCGCAGTTATTTTCCTCGCAGAAAACCTGATACCGCAGGCGGAAAATCTTTTCCTGCATCTCCTCGCTGTCGGCGCGGACGACGTCGAACGTGTCGTTATAAGCGCCGAGGAAGGAGTGCTGACGAATGGCCTGATAACAGGCCTGTAACACAGACATACCGACGTGCATGAAACCCCTCATTCCCTGTTCCCTAAAAACAAAGATACGATTCCATTATACGAAGGGTCGCTTTAATTATTTTTTAAGAATTAAAACAATTTGGGCTGAATTTTAAGGAATTCAGGCGCGTTGTTTCGCGCGTCCCGCCAGTTCGGCTTTCAATTGTTCCGGCAGGGCATAGGCCCATTTGGTAATGTCGCCCGCCCCCAGGCAGATCACGTAATCGCCTTCACGCGCGATGTCGGCGACCATGCCGGCCAGCGCGGCCTGCGTCGGAAGCGTTTCGACATGACGATGGCCGCGCGCGCGGATGCCGTCGGCAAGATGCGTTTTATCCGCGCCGTCAATCGGCGCTTCGCCCGCCGGATACACATCGGCGACGATCACCGTATCGGCATCGTTGAAACAGCCGCAGAAATCATCGAACAGCGACGACAGGCGCGTGTAACGGTGCGGCTGCATCACCGCCAGGATACGCCCGCCGGATTTTTCGACCGCCTGACGCGCGGCCTTGAGCACGGCCTGAATCTCCACGGGGTGATGGCCGTAATCGTCGATCACGGTGACGCCGCCCTCTTCCCCGGTCTTGGTAAAACGGCGTTTCACGCCGGAGAAATTCTTCAGCGCGGTTTTCATGGTCGCCGCCGGCACGTTCAATTCACGCGCAATCGCCAGCGCGCTTAAGGAATTCTGCACGTTATGCTGCCCCAGCATCGGCAGGAACACATCGCGCAGCGTTTCTTCCTTGCCGCCGCAGATCGCGGGCGCGAAGGTCACATCGAAAATATTGCCGTCCGGCCCGCTGCGCAGATTGGTCGCGCGGACGTCGGCCTGCGGATTGAAACCGTACGTGATGATCTTGCGGTCCGTGATATCGGGGATCATCGCCTGCACCACCGGGTGATCGGTGCACAGCACGGCAAAACCGTAAAACGGGATGTTTTCAACGAAAGTGTGGAAAGCCTTTTTGATCGCATCGAACGAACCGTAATGATCCATATGTTCGGGATCTATATTGGTGACGACCGCGACGGTCGCGGGCAGTTTCGTAAAGGTCCCGTCGCTTTCATCGGCTTCGACGACCATCCACCCGCTTTTGCCCACGCGCGTGTTGGTGCCGTAGCTGTTGACGATACCGCCATTGATGACGGTGGGATCGAAATTCGCTTCTTCGAGCATCGCGCCGACCATGGAGGTCGTCGTCGTCTTCCCGTGCGTGCCCGCGATTGCGACGGAGCGTTTGAGGCGCATCAGCTCGGCCAGCATCTCCGCCCGGCGCACCACCGGCATTTTCGCGGCGCGCGCGGCGAGCAGTTCGGGATTGTCTTTTCTGATGGCCGAAGACACGACGATCAGCGCGGCTTCCTGAACATTCTTCGCGTCATGGCCGATAAAAACCGGAATGCCTTTTTTGGTCAGGCGGTCGGTATTATATGATTCCGACAGGTCGGAGCCTTGCACACGATAACCCAGCGCATGAAGCACTTCGGCAATACCGCTCATCCCGATCCCGCCGATCCCGACGAAATGCAGCGCCCCGATATCCTGTGGCATCACACGCATGATAAAAATCCTTCTGCTTACTACTTATATATAAGAGCGACACCTAAAGCGTTTCGCCGTTATCCCACCCGCTGGCCAGCGATGTGACCAGATTGCCCAGCCGCCGCGCGGCATCAGGCTTTCCACAGGCCCGGGCTTTTTCCGCCGCCCGGAAGAGAATTTGGGGATTTTGCAGAAAAGTCTCGATCCGCGCAAGCAAAGCTTCGACCGTAAAGCCGTTCTGGGTCATGACCCAGCCCCCGCCCGCGTCGGCCACGGCATCGGCGTTTTTCTTCTGCTGCTGGTCGGCGTGATGGGGATAAGGCACGAAAATCGCGGGTCTTCCGGCGGTCGTGACCTCCGCCACCGTGCTGGCGCCGGACCGGGAAATCACCAGATGGGCGCGTTCGAGCTGGGCCGGGACATCGTTAAAAAAGGTCTGAACATGGGCCTTGATCCCCGCCTTTTCATAGGCGGCGCGGACGGCATCGATGGTTTCGGCGCGCGCCTGCTGAACGATATCCAGACGGGCGCGGTAATCAGGAGAGAGCCTGGCGAAGGCGGCGGGCAGAACATCGCTGAAAATATTCGCGCCCTGAGAGCCGCCCATCACGAAAAGGCGCAACGGGCCGTCTTCTTCGATCACCGGATACGGTTTGTTGTAGAGCGCCGCAATATCCGGACGCACGGGATTGCCCGTCACCACAGTGCGGACCGCATCGTCGCTCGACACGCCTTCGATCTTCGTCAGGTTGGTCGCCAGCTTGCTGGCCTTGGGCGCCAGCATCGCGTTCGCCTGCCCGATCACGGCGTTCTGTTCGTGAATGACCGTCGGAATATTTTTTTTCTGCGCCGCATAGACAGCCGGGAAAGACGGGTAACCGCCGAAACCGACAACAACCGCCGGTTCGATATTTTTGATCAGCGTGCGCGCCTGACAATAACCGGCGATGAGAGAGAGAACGGTTTTTACCTTGCTCACGATACCGGGATGCAGACCGCCGGAGCTGAGGACGTGAACGGGAACGCCTTCGACGAAGCCGGAATATTTCCTGCCGCGTTCATCCGTCGCCAGCGCCACGCGATAGCCGCGTGAGATCAGATCGCGCGCCAGCGCATCCGCCGGAAACATATGACCGCCGGTTCCCCCGGCGCTGAGCAGGATCAGTTTGCTTTGCGCGTTCATATTCCTAATTCCCCCCTACGGGACGCACCGACAGACCGCCCCGGGCAATGCCGGATCGCGCCTGACGCCGCGTCAAAGACAAAACCATACCCATCGCCATTCCCATCGACAAGAGCGAGGACCCGCCATAGGAGATAAAGGGCAGCGTCATGCCTTTCGTCGGCAACAGATGAAGGGCCGAACCCATATTGATAAACGCCTGAAGCCCGAACATGGTCAAAAGCCCGCCCGTGGCCAGAACGACGAACAGATCGTCGCTGTCCATGATCCGGTTGAATCCGCGCACCAGCACATAGCCGTAGAGCGCAATGATGCCGGCGATGCCGAGGAAGGAGGCGGCCGACATGTAGTCGCCGCCGATGGCGAGGCCGTTCTGGGCTGCGGAGAACGACCGCCCACCGGCGTAGAAGTCTGCGGCCGTCTTCGTCTGCCGACTCGCACGCAGGGTGATGAACAACGTGATGGCGACGAACGCCAGGAACAGAGCAATGGTGAGCGTGCGCTGCCCTTCGCTGACGGTCGCTTCTGCGGCAACGCTGATGGGGGAGAGTGTCATCGGACGCCACCCCCGCTGCGGCGCAGGGCAGCCGCGTCACGGGCGACGCGGTCGGCGAGGATCGCCAGCAGGCGGGGACGTTCCGCCGCGCGTTCGCGCTTGAGGAA
>CAYPCP010000083.1:0-8035 GCA_964409255.1 uncultured Pseudobdellovibrionaceae bacterium | reverse complement strand
CAACGGATTGAAAATCCGTGTGTCGCCAGTTCAATTCTGGCCCCGGGCACCATTTCCTCCCTTATTTTCCGCTATTTTTTGCGATTTTAACGGTTGTTAACTTTTTCTTCATTTATTTTCCGTAATAAATAACCCGGTTGTTAACTTTTTTCTGTGGGGGGAAAAGCAACATGGGGAAAATCATTTACTTCAAAGAAGCGCCGGAGGAAATATCAGCCGCCGAGCGCAGGGCCATCGTCGATGAGATGATGATGGGCACGGTCACGCTGGTGCAGGATGTCGTGGCGCAACTGGAACAGGTTGAAAAATACCTGACCAGCGGCGAAGCGCGGCGTCAATTGAAACTGGCGCGAAACGCGGTGATCGACGCCGCAGTGATGAGCTGCGGCGCGGTCTCCGAAGAATTCGACACGCACTAGGACAGCAGGCGCCCGATCGCTTTCTGCCACCCGGCATAAAGCGCATCGCGCATCCCCGTCTCCATCGACGGGTCGTAACGTTTCGCGCAATGCCATGCGGCAGCGATATCGGAAATATCCTTAAAGATGCCGGCGTGCAGACCCGCCAGATAGGCCGCGCCAAGCGCGGTGGTTTCCGCGACATGCGGAATTTCAACGGGGCGGCCCAGCATATCCGACAAAAACTGACAGACGAATTCATTGGCGACCAGACCGCCATCGGCGCGAATGACCTTCGGGTCCGATCCGCTATCCTTGATGAACGCATCCATAAGGTCGAGCGTTTGGTACGCCTGCGCCTCAAGCGCGGCACGCGTAATATGCGCCGCCGTGCTTTCACGCGTCAGGCCCGCGATCATCGCCTGCGCTTCCGGTCGCCAGTATGGCGCGCCCAGGCCCGTAAACGCGGGAACGAAATAAACCCCGTTATTGTCGGGTACGGATGTTGCGATCATTTCGCTTTCCGCCGCCGTGCGGAACAGGCCCAGATTGTCGCGCAGCCATTGTATGGCCGCGCCCGCGACGAAAATCGCGCCTTCGATGGCATATGTCGCCTTGCCGTTGAAACGGTATGCCACCGTCGTCAGCAAACGGTTTTGCGAAACGCGGAATGCGCCGCCGATATTCATGAGCGCGAAACATCCCGTCCCATATGTCGATTTGACCATCCCGGGTTCGAAACAGGCCTGCCCGATCAACGCGGCCTGTTGATCGCCCGCCATCCCGCCGATCACAATTCCATCGCCGAACAGGCTTTTATCGACGGTGCCGAATGCGGCGACATTGTCTTTTACCTCGGGCAGGATCGCGCGCGGAATATTGAATAATTCCAGCAGATCGTCATCCCATGCCTGCGTGCGGATATTGAACAGCATGGTGCGCGACGCGTTGGTGGCGTCGGTGGCGTGCGATTGCCCGTTGGTCAGCTTCCACAACAGGTAACAATCGATCGTGCCAAAGACGATATCCCCCTTTTCCGCGCGGGCGCGCACGCCCTCGACATTATCGAGAACCCACGCGATTTTTGTCGCGGAAAAATAAGGGTCGAGCAGCAGGCCGGTTTTCTCCTGCACCATCTGTTCATGGCCCTTTTGCTTAAGGCCCGCGCAATACTCCGCCGTGCGGCGGTCCTGCCAGACGATCGCGTTGTAAACCGCCTTACCCGTCTTGCGATCCCATAAAACCGTCGTTTCGCGCTGATTGGTAATGCCCAGGACTGGCACGTTCTTACCCCGCACCTCCTTCATGACATCGCGGCAACACCACAGCGTATCCTGCCAGATATCGTCCGGGTTCTGTTCCACCCATCCCTTGTTGGGATAATGCAGCGTCAGTTCCTTTTGCTGAACGCTCAGGATTTTTCCTTCGTGCGAAAATAAAATCGCGCGCGATGACGTCGTGCCCTGATCGATAGCAAGGATCGCGGTATCAGTCATCTTTCATAAACTCCGCCAGCAGCAACGGAAACGCCGCCTCAAGGGTCCGCTGCGTTTTCTCTTCGATATGAAGGCCCAGCTTCGTGCGGCGCCATAAAATATCCTCCACATCGCGCGCGAATTCATGAACGATCAGATAAATGATTTCCGCTTCATACACGTCGTCGCCGAAATAACGCCCCAGGCCGCCGATATCGGTCGATTCACGAATAAACACATCCATGCGCGTGCCATAGGTGCGGGCGTAGCGATAAACAAGCGCCGGCGGCAGGAACAGATATCGCTCCGCGCGGTTTTGCAAAAACTGTTCGAACGTAAGACCCATGAAATCCCCGCCGGGCAGCGGCATTTTATGCGTCCATGCGCGGCGGCGCACATTCAGATGCGGCATGATTTTATCGACGGCCTGTTCGGAAAGCTCCCGGTACGTCGTAATTTTTCCGCCGAACACCGACAATATCGGCACGCCATGCGATTTGTCGAAGATCAGCTTATAATCGCGCGTCACCTTGGATAAATTGGTTTTTCCATCATCATAAAGCGACCGCACGCCGCTATAAGCCCATACGATATCCCCTTGCGTGATCTGCCGCGCGAAAAAGCGGTTGGCGGCGGCGCACAGATACTCTTTTTCTTCCGCGCTGATCTGAACGCCGGTGGGGTCGCCGGAAAAACCGGCGTCGGTCGTGCCGATCAATGTGAATTTTCCTTCATACGGCAACGCGAAGACGACACGGCGGTCCTCCTGCTGCAATATATAAGCCTGCGGCCCGTCATGCAGGCGCGGCACCACGATATGCGATCCTTTCACCAGACGCGCCGACGCGCCCGGGTGGGCCAGCGACGATGCGTCCAGAACGGCCTGCACCCACGGCCCGCCCGCATTGACAACGGCGCGCGCGGTAAGGCGCAGTTGATCGCCGCTCGTCATATCGGCAACGGTGACGCGCCAGCCTTTCTCCTTCACACGCGGCGCGATATTGATGACCGCGCTGCGCGTCAGAATATCCGCCCCGCGTTCTTTGGCATCCAGCGCGTTAAGCACGACAAGGCGCGCATCATCCACCCAGCAATCGGCATAGGAAAACCCGCGTTGAAATTCCTTTTTCAACGGATCGCCCGCGGGATCGGTGTTGAAATCGATGGCAGCCGACGCCGGCAACGTCCGCTTGCCGCCGAGATGATCGTAAATCCACAATCCGGCGCGGATCATCCACGCGGGCCGCAGATGCGTATCGTGCGGCATGATGAAATGAAGCGGCCAGACGATGTGCGGCGCATTGCGCAGAAGTATTTCGCGTTCGCGCAGCGATTCACGGACCAGCGCGATCTCCCCCTGCTCCAGATACCGCAGCCCGCCATGGACAAGCTTGCTGCTCGCCGATGATGTTGCGCTGGCAAGGTCGCGCGCTTCGATCAGCACAACGGATAAACCGCGCCCGGCGGCGTCGCGGGCAATCCCCGCGCCGTTAATGCCGCCGCCAATGACACACAGATCGTAATCCGCCGTTTCGTTCATGCCTACAAAGGTACACGAGCAGCCGAATCCGGCAAGAGAACAGATAAGGAATTTTTCAGGCCGCGCGTATGGCTTTTTTGTGCAGGACAGCGCGGATCTTGGCCTCCAGCAGGGTCGGGAAGAACGGTTTGCGGATATATCCGTCGATCCCGAAATCCTTGGCTTCGTTGATCGATGCCCGGTCGCCCCGCCCGGTGATCAGAAGAAACGGGATATCGGGGTGGCTGCTGCGGACATGGTCGAGCAGTTCCGGCCCGCTCATCCCCGGCATATTCCAATCGCACAGGATAATATCGATACCGTCGGTCATAGCCCCCATAAGGTCGAGCGCCTCACGCCCGTTTTTGGTGCGGACATGGTCGAGCAGTTCCGGCCCGCTCATCCCCGGCATATTCCAATCGCACAGGATAATATCGATACCGTCGGTCATAGCCCCCATAAGGTCGAGCGCCTCACGCCCGTTTTTGGTTTCGATCACATATTTGATGCCGATCTGGTTCAGCATGACTTTGAGCAGTGTGCGGCCATCATAATCGTCCTCCACCAGCAGCACCTTCACCGTATCGAATATATCGGCCATCATTCCCCTCCGTGATGCCATTCGCCCGCCATGCGCGACAGGCCGGTCTGTAACGATCCCTGCGTCATCTGCGCCAGAATGTGCGCAAGCCGTTCATAGGCGACCGGCTTTGACAGCAGGCACGCCCCATGCGGCAACTCGATCCGCGCCATATTACCCGCCGACGGATAACCGCTGATAAAGACGGTTTTTGAATCAGGCCGCAGGCTGGTGAAAAGCTCGGACAATCGCACGCCGCTCATCTCCGGCATGACGACGTCCGTGACAAGGAAATCGATGTGGCCTTCATAATCTTCCTGCCGCGCCAGGGCTTCGTTCCCGTTGGCGGCGGTGATGACTTTCATCCCCATGTCGCTGAGCATGGACGCCACAAGATTAAGCAGGTCCGGCTCGTCCTCCGCGACAAGGGCGGTATAGCCGTCAAGACGCACCGCGCCGTCATCGTCCATATCCTCCATCTCTGCCGGCGCATGGCCGCTGTCGCTGGATTGCAGCGGGAAATAAAGGCTCAGCGCCGTGCCCTTCCCCGGCGCGCTGTCGACTTCGATGAAACCTTTCATCTGCTGCACAAGCCCGTAGACCATCGACAGGCCCAGCCCCGTGCCCTTCCCCGGGTCCTTGGTCGTGAAAAACGGATCGAAAATGCGCCGCTGCGTCGCCTTGTCCATGCCCGTTCCGGTGTCACGCACGGTCAGGCACGCATAATCGCCCAGTGCGCGCGCATTGCGCGGCTGGATACGCTGCAGGGTTTCGACATGAAGATGGATATCCCCGCCGCCCGGCATCGCATCCCGCGCATTGAGGATAAGATTCATAAGGATCTGCCCGATCAGGTCAGGCGCGCATTCGATATACACATCCTGTTCCACCGCGATATGAAGGCGGATCGACGCGTCGAGCAACGGGCTGAGCAATCCTTCATGATCAGCAACCAGCATGCCAAGATCCGTAACCGATTCATCGGTCGTGTTTTTCCGCCCGAACGCCAGCAATTGCCGCGTGAGCGCCGCGCCCCGGCGCACCGATTGACGGATTTTACCCAGATAATCGCTGATCGCCGGCTGCTCGCTCAGCTCCTTGTCCGCGATGCGCGCATAACCGTCGATGATCGACAGGATGTTGTTGAAATCGTGCGCGACGCCGCCGGCAAGCTGCCCCAGCGCCTCCAGCTTGTGCGCTTCGGCCACGCGCATCTCGTTGATCTTCTGGTTGCAGATATTATCGATCCGGCACAGGAAAAAACCGTCCTGCGGCAGCAATGTCATGCTCAACCATGACACCACGCCGTCCTCATGATTTTCCACCTGAACGGTTTCGCTTTTGCGCGTGCGCGCCGCCCGCAAAAGACTCTGGCGCAGGCGCTCATCCTGCACATGCTGCGCAAGGCAGGTTTCAAAGGCCTGCCCCGCCAGCTCCCCGGGCGCGCAGCCCAGCAATTCTTCCGCCGCCCGATTCGCGTGGATGATCCGGCTGGCCTCCCCTTCCGGGACGCAGACCAGCAATCCTTCGGGCAGGGTGGCCAGGATTCGGGACAAAAGCAGCGAGTCGGAGGGTAATCGGGTCATTGCAATCCATAGTTTAGGGCATGTGGATAATCACACCAAGCTCTTGAAAACTTTTGCAAAGCTTTTGACACGCATAGGTATATATCAAAAACTATAAGGACCTGATTCACCTTTGTTTTATTCGGCACATTCGTGCCTTCCGGCGTATGCATGCGTTAAAGCTGATGATTGTGTTAATGGGGGCAAGTATGATCTGCGCGGGCGACGCGCGGGCACAATCGTATGCACCCACAGCGAGTGTCACCGGCATGCTGGGCCTCAACACCGTGCCGTCCGCGCGCATGGACGATGCGGGCACGATGCGTTTCGGCTTGTCCACGCTCGATCCCTATCTTCACGCGTATGTCGGCATGCAGCTCTGGGACCCTGTGTATGTGCAGCTGCGTCAGAGCGGTGAAATTTCGACATTGAGCCTTCAGGCACAACGTCTTTATCCCGGCATCGACGTGAAATTGCGGCTGTCCGAGGAAGGCCGCTATCAACCCGAAATCGCGCTCGGCCTTAATTCCGCGGTCGGGCATAAACGCATGGCCAGCGAATATGTCGCGCTGTCCAAACGGTTTTGGGATTTCGACGTGACGACGGGCGTTGGATGGGGGCGCATGGCGGGCGACGGACACTTAAGCAATCCGATGCGGCGTTTTTCCAAGCATTTCGCCCGCGCCCGCGATTTCAACGATGATTCACCGAACGGCATTCACGAATGGTTCACCGGACCCGATATCGGGTTTTTCGCCGGTCTTGAATATAACACGCCGATCGAAGGCTTTTCCCTCAAAGCCGATTGGGGCGCGCAGGATTACGCCCCGGAAAAAATGCTCACGCCGACTTATGAATCCCCGGCGCCATGGACCTTGTCCTTCAATTACAATCCTGTGAACTGGGCTTCGTTTTCCGCGGGCGTCGCCGGAACCGATAAAATATTCGCGCGCGTATCGTTTCAGGGCGGGCTGTTCGACTGGCCGCTCGGGTATGACGATCGCGGAACGCCCGCCGCGCTTCATCCCTACCGGTCGGAAAACACCAGCGCCACCGACATGATCGTAAGCGCGGGCGTGGACGACGTTCCGCTTTACGATACCGAAATCGACGGCACGCGGGCGCGCGGCAACCTTACGCTCAACCGCAACCTGCCCCCCGCCCTGCAAATCGGCCGCGCCATCCGCCATATGGCCAATAACGCAGGGCCGGACATTGCCAGCCTTGAAATCACACCGCGCACGCGCGGACTGAAGGGGAAAACCATCCGCATCATGCGCCGCGATCTCGAAGTCGCCACCGTTCACAATAACGGAAGCCCCGAAGAAATCTGGCAGGATGTCAGCTTCATCGACGATGAAGAGAAAAAGAAATCGCAGATGCGCTATGAATATGCATGGATGCCGCGATTGATCTGGGAAACCGAAGCGAGCCTTTCCGAAGAAGACGCCGGCTATCTCTACCGCACATCCCTGATCGCGGAAAAGGTGCAGGATCTTCCCTTCGGCTTCACCGCCGGAACGTCGATCCGCTGGAACATGGCCGACAATCTTCATCATCTCGCCGATTACCGCGTTATCACGCGCCCGTCTATCCGTTCGGATGTCGATCTTTTCGCCTCGCGCACGCTCGCGGTGGACCGTTCTTACCTGAGCTGGATGCAAACCGTGACGCCGGACGTTCATATCGCGGTGAGCGCGGGCGCACTGGAAGAAATGTATACCGGTTTCGGCGGCGAAATACTCTACCGCCCCTTTGGCAAGACGTTCGCATTCGGCGCGGAAGCCTGGCATGTCTATAAACGCAACCCCGCCAGCGCGATGAGCATCGACGTTCTCGATCTTGATTACAGCACCGGCTTCCTCAACGCGTGGTATGAAGTGCCGAACAGTGATGTAACTTTCTTTGCCAAGGCGGGGCGTTTTCTGGGCGGGGATGACGGCGTCAGCGGCGGCGTGGAAATGTCCTTCGCCAATGGCGCGAAGCTCTCGGGCTTTATCACCGCCAGCGAGCGTGACGAGCCGGACGTCTTCGGCGGCGATACGCATCTCTATGGGGGATTGCGTCTGGCGCTGCCCATCGGCGGCATGAAATATTTACCGGCGGGCAGCGAAATTCGCATCAAAGCCGCGCCGATCGGGCGCGACACAGCGCAGGAGCTGGATAAACCCCTGCCGCTGTACGAGGTTACTGAACCAATGTCATACCGCCGGATCGCCCGAAGCTGGTCGGAGGTTCTGAACTAGATCCGTCTTCAAGCGCTTCGCCGCCGAGGAATTTTTCTTCCGCCAGACGGTCCGCCGCTTCACCCGGATTAAGATGGTTGTCGCGCGCGTATTCCAGCGTTTCCATCACGTTGCGGCCCACACCTTCGACATGGTCGATCATACGCTCGCGCGTGATGTCGAATTCCATCGGGTTGTAGGACGACTTGCGGAAATATTCATACCCCACGCAGATCACGCCGCCCGCATTGATGACATAGTCAGGCACGTACA
>CAYPCP010000082.1:0-8115 GCA_964409255.1 uncultured Pseudobdellovibrionaceae bacterium | reverse complement strand
CGTGACCCTCGACGATTTATGCGAAATGGTCAAAGAAGGCCATGACTTCGTCGTGTATGACGCCAAATCCGGCGACGACCTGACCCGTCAGGTCCTGACCCAGATCATCGTCGATCAGGAGTCCAAGGAAGGCGGTCAGAACCTCCTCCCCATCGGGTTCCTGCGTCAGCTGATCGGTTTCTATGGCGACAATATCGGCTCGCTGGTTCCGAACTATCTGGACCACAGCATGGAAGCGTTCACCAAGAACCAGGAACAGCTGCGTCAGCAGATCAGCAAGTCGATCGAAGGCATGTTCCCGATGGCCGGCAATCTGGAAGAGCTGAACAAGCAAAACATGGCGATGTTCGAAAACACGATGCGCATGTTCTCCCCGTTCACCCGCACGGACGACAAAGACAAGAAATAGGCCCGGAAGGCCACGAAACAAAACCCGGCCAGTGGCCGGTTTTTTTTATGTTCGTTATCCGGGATAGCGAAAAAGGAATTAACGCGCGCGCGCGACCTGATCCCGCGTGTCCATGGCGAGTTCCATGTTCTCGGCGCTGCCTTCATGGGTGATGGCAACGAAGCTGCCGTCGGTTTCAAAGAAAGCCACCGAGGCCGACGTGCTGCCCGCGGCGCCGACACAGGCCAGTTCCACGTTGGCGGAACTGTTCGTCTGGGCAGACGGGATGGCGGCGAAATCACCCTGACATTGTGATTTGGCCTTGTTGATGTAGTCATCGACCTTGCGCCCGAAATCACCGGCGGCGGACACTTCGGCCCGGCCCATCAGCGTATCGGTTTTCCAGCCATAAACGCCATCGGACATTTTGCGGACCTTGCCGTTCATCGGCACGTTGGCGCGGGACAGGAGCGTTTTCACGTCGCCTTCGCTATAGCCTTTGCCGGTTGCGGCCTGGGACGCGGGCACGCTGGCCTGCTGGATGTTCGGGGATTGCAGCGGCGGCGGTTCAAACCCGGCGGCCGGTTCGGTCGCGGCGAGCGCGGCGGCCTGCGCCTGCAGACCGTCGTCTTTCGCTTTTGCCGGAGCCTGACGGTAAGTATCGAGCGCCACAGTCGCGCGCAGCTTTTTCAGCTCCGCTTCGGCGGCGGCGAATTTATCCTGAGTCGCTTTCGCATTCTGTTCGGCGGCAGCGGCGGCAAGCTTCGCGGCTTTCGCTTCTTCCTGCGCCTTGGTCAGCTGCGTTTGCAGACCGGATTGCTGCGTACCCTGCTCCTGCACTTTTTTCAGGTCGGCGGCGATTTTCGCGTTTTCCTGACGCATATTCTCACGCTGTTTTTCAGATTCGATAAAGCGCGTCTTGAGTTCCGCAAGCTCGGTTGCGGCCTTGGAGGTTTCGGCGCTCGAGACGCCCGCCTCTTTCACCTGCTTTTCCAGCGTAGCGATCTGATCTTTGAGCTTTTTGTTTTCGTCGGCCGCCTTGGCATCGGCCTTGGCATCCTTGGTCAGCGCGGCATTCGTCGCCACCGCCGGGGTCGCCTTCATCTGGCGTTCTTCTTCAAGAAGCTTGGCCAGACGCTGAACCTCGCGCTCCGCTTCGGTGTAGCGACGCGTGGCTTTTTCAATCTCAACCTTGCCGTTCGCGCCCATCAACCCTTGCGTGGGGGTTTCGGTCGCGGTGACTTTGTCTTCCTGCATGTCGCGTTTCAGCGCGGCCATCTCAGCCACAAGCTTGGCTTTTTCTTCCTGTTCCTTTTTCACGCTGGCGCGCAGCGTTTCAAGTTCAAGATTGTCGATGCCCGAAAGCGTCACTTCCTTGGTCGTAACCGTTGCCGCGGTGGCGGTTTCCGCCGCCGCCTTTACGGCGCCCGTTGCGGCCTGCGCCGTGACCGTGCCAGCCGCGCCGCCGGCGCCCAGGCGTTTGTTTTCATTTTCGAGGAGACGGATTTTTTCTTCCATCTCGGCCAGCGCGTTGCTGTCCTGTGCGTTCTTGTAGCTTTCCTCGAGCTTCTTGCGCTGATCGTTCAGCGTGCGCTGCATGCGTTCATTGTCGGAACGCAGATCGGCGACCTGTTTCAACAGCGCGCGATCATCCACGGAAGACGTGCCGGGCAGCGGTTGATCCGGCCCCGCGCCCGCCGGCAGCGGCGTGACGTTGGACGCGACGACTTTGGGCGCCGGTACCGCTTCGGCGGTTTCGATGACGGCTTCGGCACCCTTGCGGGCGGAGAAGCCTTTTGCGCCCGAGGCTTCGGCATTCAGGACATCACCGGCGGAGGAATTATCTGCAGGTTCCGCTGCCGCCGTTTTGGCGCTGTCTTTCAGACCGTCGATGCAGTTCTGCAGATCTTTCTGGCCAGCGGCGATATCGGGCATGTTGAAGCTGTAATCGACATCACCGATGCCCACGCGCAGCATGCGCGACGTATCCAGCGCCTTGAAGAAACTTTCATCCCAGCCGAGGCGAATGACCATCGCGCGTTCGGACAGCGGCATCAGGTTGAAGGCGCGCTGCTGCCCCGCGCCCGGCGAGAGCGTGAGCTTATACGCCGTGTCCGGGTTCATCTGTTCTTTTTGAAAATCGACGGCCAGCGAATATTCGTCCGTCATGTTGCGGCCAAGCGTAAAGATGATGTTTTTATCGTATTGGCGCGCCAGCGCGCAGTACGGCCCCGCCCCGTTCGACGCGGCATCCATCTTCGTGACCGACCAGCCGCCCTTGGGTTGAAGCACCGAGGGCGCCTGCGCATGCGCCGCGCCCGCCGCGGCCAGCAGGGCCAGCGCGGAAACGGAAAGCAGCGACGAGGTCACGTAGCGTTTCAAGTTTACTCTTCCTATAACGTCCGGTCGGATTCAACGACGAGGACCTTGCGCCCGGACAGCGGATCTGTGTTCAGACGCGCGACAGGGCGGTTATTGTCATTCTCGTATGTTTGTAAAACAGTTTGCAGCGCGGATTCAAATGTCCCGCCCTGATTGATGTCATCTTTGATCGGGTAGCCGCCGGTTGCGTACCACAGCACTTCGACATTGCTCTGCGCGGCCCATTGCTGCAGCACGGATTGCAGGCTGCCGCCTTTGGGCGCTTTCCATTGACCGCCGCGACCGCCCGTTCCCTGAGCGTAGGCGGATGTCGGATCGGCGGCGGACGTGCGCGGCTCCATCGCCACAGGCGGCGCATCGGCGACGTAAGACGGCCCGTTGGCGCGCGGCCCCGCGGCCCCCGCGTCATAGCGGCTTTGCAGACCGGACGCCGCGGCATTTTCCGCGAGCAACGCCGCAACCGCATCGTTGAACGAACCGCTGTGATTGAAATCCTGCGCGACCTGACCGCCGCCATTCGATGCCTGCCATTGCAGTTCGACACCGGCGGTGCCGGACCAGCGGCTCAAAACCTGTTGAAGATTTTCACCGGCTTTGGCGTTCCACGACCCCATCGCGACGCCCATCGGCGCTTTGGACGGCTGCGCGCCCGTCGATTTCATTGCGGCGCTCGCGTTCATGCGGGCCGGCGCGGCATGCGTGCCCGCTTCACCGCGCTTGATGTAAACTTCGCGGCCTGCATCGCCATGCTGAATTTCAGCAAGCGTGCCTGGCGTTTGCGAGAAATCGGGCAGCGGCTGGCCCGCCGGGATGGGTGCGCCCGCCTGCTGTGTCGCGGCGTTGCCGCCACCGAAGCAGTTTTCGAGATTGTCGATGCCCTGCGAGACGTTGTTCATCGAGAAACGCATGTCGTTCTGGCCCATCGAAATGCCGAGAAGACGGCTGGCCTTCAGCGCGCCGTAAACGTCGCCCGCATCGCGCAGATTGAAGATCAGGGTCGAGGCGTTGAACGCGCTGCCCTGCACCGTGCCGCGGAAACCGTTGTCGGTGTAAAGCGCGGCGGGATAACGCTGCCCCGGCGCAAAAATATTCTGACGGAAATCGACGGCCAGCGCCGTCAGTTGGCCGCCGCCGCCCGCAAGGCGCACGACGAAACCATTGTCGAATTGATTGGCCATCATGCAGGGCAGTTTCACGCCCTTCAGCCCGCGCACTTCGCCCAGACCGGATTCGCCCACGACCCACGGGCTTGATGGAATGAATTCGGGAATCGCG
This sequence comes from uncultured Pseudobdellovibrionaceae bacterium, assembly GCA_964409255.1. Taxonomy (GTDB): domain Bacteria; phylum Pseudomonadota; class Alphaproteobacteria; order Micavibrionales; family Micavibrionaceae; genus CAYPCP01. The sequence goes on along the minus strand of CAYPCP010000082.1, from coordinate 4,070 downwards.
CCGGGCTGAACCTGTGCCTGCGCACTGCCGGAAGCAGAGAATATGACAAGAAGAGTCAGCAACGCGGCGCGGGAAGTGTATTTCATCGCTATTCCTTAAAGACCTGACCGGTATTCGAAAACCACAGCACCATAAGCGTTACGCCCTTGTATCGCAAGAAGATTGAGCGCGTTAACCTTTATATTTTCCACGCTATTTTTTGCGTTTGTCGGCCACGCCCAACCGATGCGCGAGGGAGGTTTCGAGGAACATGTCGATGTCCCCATCCAGAACGGCCTGGCTGTTGGTGTTCTCGGTCCCCGTCCGCAGGTCCTTAATCATCTGATAGGGTTGAAGAACATAGGAACGGATCTGATGGCCCCAGCCGATCTCGGTTTTCTGGCTCTGGGCCGCGGCGGCGGCTTCCTCGCGCTTTTGCAGCTCGGCCTCGTACAGGCGGGCTTTCAGCATGGCCATGGCCTGCGCCCGGTTCTGGTGCTGGGAGCGTTCGTTCTGGCAGGCGACCACGATCCCGGTCGGCATGTGGGTAATGCGGATGGCGGAGTCGGTCGTGTTGACGTGCTGCCCCCCGGCGCCGGAGGAACGGTAGGTATCGACCTTCAAATCTTTTTCCAGAACCTCGATCTCGATCGAGTCATCGACGACCGGGGTCACCCCCACGGATGCAAAACTGGTGTGACGGCGGGCGGCGCTGTCGAATGGGGAGATACGCACCAATCTATGCACGCCGCTCTCGGTTTTCAGCCATCCGTAGGCCTGGTAACCAGAAATACGGATCGTAGCGGATTTGATGCCAGCCTCTTCCCCGTCGCTTCTTTCGAGCAGATCCACCTTGAATTTCCGTCGTTCCGCCCAGCGTATATACATGCGCAGCAGAATGGCCCCCCAATCCTGCGCCTCGGTCCCGCCAGCGCCGGCGTTGACTTCAAGATACGCGTCGTTCCCGTCGGCTTCACCCGACAGGAGGCTTTCGAGCTGTTTCTTCTCGGCGGCGTTTCGTAAATCGGCAAGGGCGGCCTCGGCCTCGGCGACGACAGTGGCGTCCCCCTCTTCCTCGCCCATTTCGATCAGGCCGATATTGTCGTTAAGGGCGGATTCGATTTCCCGCACGGACCGGATGGCGTAATCAAGGTGCGTGCGCTCTTTCATGAGCGCCTGCGCCTTTGCCGTATCGTTCCAGAGATTGGGGTCTTCCGCCTGAGCGTTGAGATCGTCGAGCTTTTTTAGCGCGGCGTCCCAGTCAAAGATGCCTCCTGAGCAGCGTCAGCGCACTTTCAATCTCACCGACGATGCTCTGGATTTCAGCTTTCATAACTTGATTAAGCGGCCTGTTGTTGCAGGGTCGTATTCTGCTCGAACATCTCGATCATTGTCGAGACAAAAGCCGCGCGGCCTTCTTCGTCGCATACGCCCGTGATCAGGGCGCCGTCCATCGAAACGGCTTCGTTCTGCCAGGTGGCGCCGGCTTTGATCGCGGTGGCTTCCATGGCGGCCGGACCGGAAACGGTTTTACCGTTCATCTGCTCGGCGAATACCATCAGTTGCAGCGCGTCGCCCATGATGGCGACCGGCTTCATGGCGCCCATGAAGCTGCCGATGAAACGGCGCGTGTGCGCGGTCAGGCGCAGTTTATCGAGGCTGCGTTGGCCGCCCGGAATGACCAGCGCATCGTAATCGACGCCCAGCGCATTGTTCAGTTGCGTATCGACCGCGAAATTGTGGCCCCAGCCCTGACCATCCCAGCCATTGACCAGGCCCGGGTCCGTGCTGATGATGCGCATGCTTGCGCCGGCTTCGGCCAGTGCGCGTTGAACCGCGATGAAATCTTTTTCATTAAAACCATTCGTCGCCAGGACGGCGACCTTTACACCAATCATTGTTTTGGACATGTGAACCCTCTGTAGGACAGTTGAACGCACGGGTATGCCGGTTCGGTTTTCTATAGCGTTATGGCAATACGACGGTGCGATAGCGCGTGAAAATGACGCACCGCACGCGCCAAGTCAAGCGTTAGATAACAGCCATCTAATTTTCGCGGGGGACCGTCGTTCGTTGATAACGGCGCAGGAGCACAAGCGCAAGGATTCCCGCGATAAACGAGGTTCCCGCGCTGATCCCCGCGATCCATTGCATGGACCGCGTAAACGATGACGTCGCCGCCGCGCGCAGGGCATCGGCGGCCGATTCGGGAAGATCGGCGAGCTGCGCCATCGCCGCGCCCAATCCCTGCATTGCCGATTCCGTCGTGCCGTCCGGCGCGATGGATTGCATCATCGAGCCATAGAACACCATCACGAGGCTGCCGATCACGGCGATGCCCACGGCCCCGCCGAATTCAAAGCTGGTTTCCGATATGGCGGATGCCGCGCCCGCCCGTTCCGGCGGCGCGATCGTCATCACCATATCCGTGGTGAGCGCGCCGACCGGCGAAATGCCCGCGCAGAACAGCGTCAGCGCGGCAATGAACATCCATAACGGCGTCGTCACGGTGATTTGCGAGAGCAGCGCAAACCCGAGCGCCGCGACAAAGAAACCGCACGCCAGAATATTCGCCCGGCGGAAATGCCGGATCAGCGTCGGCGCATAAAGAGAACCGACAATAAACACGATCCCCGTCGGCGCGGTGGCCAGCCCGGCTTCGAGCGGCGTCAGGCCGCGCACGAATTGCAGGTATTGCGCGCTCAGCATGAAATAGCCCAGCACCATGAACAGCCCCATGATGTTGATCAGCAGCGCCGCCGAAAACCCCGGCACCCGGAACAACGCCACATCGAGCATGGGGTGATCGAGCGTTTGTTGGCGGCGCACGAAGACAAGCCCCATCGCAAGGCCGAACAGGATCGCGGACAGATGCATGATGTCGAACCCGCTTTCGGCGATTTTCTTGATGCCGTAGATGATGGGCAAAATCATGCCGAGCGATAACACGGCGCTGAAAATATCAAGGCGTTCCGCATTCGGGTCTTTGGATTCCGGCAGCAGGACCGGGCCGAGCACCAGCACCAGGATCATGACCGGCACGGCCATCAGGAACACAGAGCCCCACCAGAAGAATTCGAGCAGCGCCCCGCCCACCAGCGGCCCCAGAACGGAACCGCCCGAAAAGCTGGCCACCCATACGCCAATCGCGAAGGTGCGCTGGCGTTCGTCATGAAACATATTGCGGATCAGCGAGAGCGTCGACGGCGCCAATGTCGCCCCCGCCACGCCCAGCAAAGCCCGCGCGGCGATCAACGCCTCCGCCGTCGGGGCGAACGCCGCAATGACCGAGCCTACGCCGAATGAAGCCGCCCCGATCATCAGCACGCGCCGCCGCCCGATCCGGTCGCCCAGCGTGCCCATGGTGATCAGCAGCCCCGCGATAAGGAATCCATAGATGTCGGTGATCCACAGAAGCTGCACCGGGGTCGGCTTCAGATCCATGGTCAGATGCGGTACCGCCAGCATCAGCACAGTCAGATCCATCGCATAGATCAAGGACGGCAGGGCAATCACGGCCAGACCGATCCATTCGCGATGCGTGGCTTTCGCGTTATCCAAGGGGAACCTCTTATAAATATGTAAATAAAAAATTGGAGCGGGTGACGGGGCTCGAACCCGCGACCTACAGCTTGGGAAGCTGTCGCTCTACCAACTGAGCTACACCCGCATTGTCCCCTTCAAAGGGGAAGAAGCGCATCTTTACGGCAACTATTTTTTGCTGACAAGCGTTCTTTTAACCATTAAGGGCTTCTTTTTATTCAAAGAACCCTTTACATTTAGCCAGTCTGGGTTATAAAAAACACTGATATAGGGTTCCCTCCGGGACATCATTTCTAAGGAGTTTTCAATGAATACCATGCGCGGTTTAACGGTACTGGCCTGCGTGCTCTCGCTGAGCGCCTGCGGCTTCCGTGATTTTGATGAGGTGGAGGCCCTGAACGGGGCGTCGGCAGTCGGCAGCCCGTTCACCCAGAAACTGACAGCTGAATATAAAGATTACGTGAACAGCGAAGTCGACTCGATGACCGACTACGCCGACGGCCTGCACTTCGCCCGCAAGGGTCTGGCATCCGCCCGCGGCGACGCCG
>CAYPCP010000081.1:6165-8272 GCA_964409255.1 uncultured Pseudobdellovibrionaceae bacterium | reverse complement strand
CTGCCGAAACGCTGTTCGAGTTTTTTGGCGATGGGTTTTACATCGCGGCGCGGAATGGCCATGAACAGGATGAGTTCGAGAAGTTCGTAATCGGGCAGGGCGTCCGGCCCTTTGAGGAACCGTTCGCGCAAGCGCTCGCGGTGACCGCTGTAGTGCGGTTTATCGTCAGGCTTGTCGTCTTCTCGCGCAGGTTGCATGCATAAGTGTTAGCACCAACCCCGAAGGGCGAAAAGACCCTAAACGTAAGGGGGCTTGGTATATCCCTTGGGCGAGAGGGTGAAAATCTCAAAGCCGTCGTCGGTGACGGCGAGGGAGTGTTCGAACTGCGATGAATTGGAAGAATCGCGCGTCACGGCCGTCCAGCCATCCGGGTTGCCGTCGCGGTCGCGCTCGATCACCTTCGTGGCCCAGTGGCCGGCATTGATCATCGGTTCGATGGTGAAGAACATGCCCGGCTCCAGCACGGTGCCGGTGCCTTTCACGCCGTAATGCACGACGGACGGCGGGGCGTGGAAATGACGGCCCAGACCGTGGCCGCAGAAATCGCGCACGACGGAAAAACGTGCCTTTTCCGCCACGGCCTGAATGGCCGCGCCGACATCGCCGAGCGTGGCGCCGGGGCGCACGACCTCGATACCCGCCATCATCGCGTCATACGTAATGTCGACGAGGTTCTTGTCCTTGATCTTGATTTTATCGCCGACGAGGAACATGCGCGACGTATCGCCATACCAGCCGTCAAGAATGACAGTGACGTCGATATTCATGATGTCGCCATCGACCAGTTCCTTGTCCCCCGGAATGCCGTGGCAGACAACGCGGTTGACCGACGTGCAGATGGATTTCGGGAACGGAATGGGCGCGGAGCCTTCGTAATTCAGCGGCGCGGGAATGGCCCCGTGCTTGGTAATAAAATCGTGGCAGAGCTTGTCGAGCGCCTCGGTCGTCACGCCCGGCTGGACGTGCGGGGTGATCATATCGAGCACCTCGGCGGCCAGGCGGCCGGCGCGGCGCATGCCATCGAAATCTGATGAATTGGCATGAATTTCAATGCCTTCGCTGGTGTATTTGTTGGCCGTCCGGCTCATCTAACGCTCTTTCAATTCCTTAATTTGTGATATGCTAAGATATAACATTATCACGGATAATCCAATATTTAACAGAATACAAGAACCGGACACCGCATGACCCACGCCGCGCCGCGCGATACCTATACCGCCGCCCTGATCATTATCGGCAATGAGATATTGTCCGGGCGCACCCACGACGCCAACACGCCGTGGATCGCCGAGAATCTGGCGGGTAAAGGCATTATCCTGGCCGAGGTGCGGGTGGTGCAGGATATTGAGGCATCCATCATCGGCGCTGTTCATGATCTAAAAGGACGGTTCGATTACGTGTTCGCCACCGGCGGCATTGGCCCAACGCATGACGACATAACCGCGGCCGCAATGGCGCGGGCGTTTAATACGGAACTTGAACTGAACGCCGAAGCGCTGGACATGATGATTGCGCATTATGGCCGCCCCGAAGATATCACGCCCGCCCGCCAGAAAATGGCGATGATCCCCAAAGGCGCGAAGCTGATTGATAATCCGGTGAGTGGCCCGCCCGGTTTCATCCTTGAAAATGTTTACGTCATGGCGGGCGTGCCGCGCATCATGCAGGCGATGTTCGATAACATCATGACGATGCTTACGCATGGCAAACCGGTGCTGTCGAACACGATTGCCTGCTCGTTGCAGGAAAGCGTCGTGGCGGAAAAGCTGGAGGAGATTCAGCTGCGCTATCCGGAAGTGAATATCGGCAGCTATCCGCATTATCGCGGCGGGCTGCTGGGCCTCTCGCTGGTGCTGCGCGCCACGGACGTTGTGCTGCTCCGCCGCGCGTCTGATGAAGTGATCGACCTGATCCGCAATCTCGGCGGACACCCGCAGGCGATTACGGTGCTGGGATAATAGTTGGCGGCCCCGACCGGACTTGAACCGGCCCCATCCCGCGCTTGCGCGGCGATGAAATCAAAAAAAGCGTAACGGATTTGATATGAATGGTGGCCCCGACCGGACTTGAACCGGCCCCATCCCGCGCTTGCGCGGCGATGAAATCA
>CAYPCP010000081.1:0-6065 GCA_964409255.1 uncultured Pseudobdellovibrionaceae bacterium | reverse complement strand
GGCCCCGACCGGACTTGAACCGGCCCCATCCCGCGCTTGCGCGGCGATGAAATCAAAAAAAGCGTAACGGATTTGATGTGAATGGTGGCCCCGACCGGACTTGAACCGGTACGCCCTTACGGACAAGCGATTTTAAGTCGCTGGCGTCTACCATTCCGCCACGGGGCCATTCCCCTGCACATAAACATACGCGCCGCTCTCACGCAAGTTGCTGAATCGCCCGGTGTGACCTACATTCCACAGAATGGATGACGCCAAACCTATAAACGCGCTGGACCGCGGGTCCGCCCTGATCCGGGAGTATGTGAAAAAGCTCCCGGAAAGCCCGGGCGTATACCGGATGGTCAATGAAAAAGGCGAGGTGCTTTACGTCGGCAAGGCCAAGGCGCTGAAAAAACGGGTGGTCAATTATGCCCTCGTGACCAAGTTGCCGATCCGGCTGCAGCGTATGGTCGCGGAAACGCACAGCATGGAATTCGTGCAGACGCATACCGAGGTTGAAGCGCTCCTGCTTGAATCCAACCTGATAAAAAAGCTCAAGCCCCGGTACAACATTCTTCTGCGCGACGATAAATCGTTCCCGTACATCATGATCACGGCGGACCATGATTTTCCGCAGATCAAAAAACATCGCGGCGCGCGCAAAAGCAAAAAGGACGGCGGCGGCGAATATTTCGGCCCCTTCGCCAGCGCCGGGGCGGTCAATCATACAATTGAGGTGTTGCAGCGCGTATTCAAGCTGCGCAATTGTTCGGACAATGTGTTCGCCAGCCGTAAACGCCCGTGCCTGCAATATCACATCAAACGCTGCACCGCGCCGTGCGTGGGCAAAATCTTGCAAGAGGGTTATCTTGCCGATGTCGACAAGGCGCGCAAGTTTCTGACCGGCGAAAGCCGCGCTATACAGGATGAATTCGTGCGCGACATGCAGGCCGCGAGCGAGGCGATGGATTATGAACTCGCCGCCGAATACCGTGACCGGATCAAGGCCCTGACATCGATTCAGGCGCGGCAGGACATCAATATCGAAGGTATCGGCGATGCCGACGTGATGGCGATCGCGCGGCGTGAGGGGAAAACCTGCGTTCAGGTGTTCTTTTTCCGCGGCGGGCAGAACTACGGCAACCGTTCGTATTTTCCGCGCCACGATCCCGAGGAAACCGAGAGTCATATTCTGTCGGTATTCATGGCGCAGTTTTACGAGAGCAAGCCTGTCCCGTCGTTTATCCATACCTCGCACCTGCCGGATGAGCGGGAGCTGCTCGAAGAAGCGCTCGGGTTTAAGGAAAAGCCGCAGAAGAAGGTAACGATCGATACGCCTCAGCGCGGGAAGCGCAGGCGGCTGATCGATTTCGTGCTGAAAAACGCCGAAGAAGCGCTTAAGCGCCATCTCATGGAGCGCGCCGGCGAAGCGGAATTTTTGCGCCAGGTGGGCGACCTGTTCGATATGGAAGCGCCGCCGCGTCGGGTGGAAGTCTACGATAACTCGCACATCAGCGGCACGAACATGGTGGGCGGAATGATCGTCGCCGGGCCGGACGGATTCCAGAAGGGGGCGTACCGCAAATTCAACATAAAGCAGGCCGATGCCGCCGACGATTACGGCATGATGCGCGAAGTCATGACGCGGCGTTTTTCGCGGGCGCTGAAAGACAATCTGACGCGGGAAAGCGAGGACTGGCCGGACCTGCTTCTCATCGACGGCGGGAAGGGACAGCTTTCGTCCGTGAAGGAGGCGCTGGTCGAGCTGGGCGTGTGGGAGGATCTGACCGTCGTGGCGATCGCGAAGGGGCCGGACCGCAATGCCGGGCGGGAGCAATTTTTCATCGACGGGCGCCCGTCCTTTCAACTGCCCGAGCACGATCCGGTTTTGCATTATCTGCAGCGCCTGCGGGATGAGGTGCATCGTTTCGCCATCGGCGCCCACCGGACGCGCCGGACGGGAGACATTTCAAAGTCTCCGCTGGATGAAATTTCGGGTATCGGCGGACGCCGGAAGAAGGCCTTGCTGCTTCATTTCGGGTCGGCCAGGGAGGTTGCCCGTGCGGGTATCGACGACCTCCAAAAGGTGGCCGGGATCTCGCGCTCTGTGGCCGAGAAAATATACAATCATTTCAATGAGTAAAAATATCCAGTTTATACAAAGCCTTAATTACCGAAACGCTACGGACAGGTTCGGATGAACAGCCGGGAACCGGGCCGTAGCCGCAGTTGTTAATCTTTCGGGGAAAACCGATTCAATCTCTTGCAGCCCGTGAAGGAGGGTGGTACGTTCCCCCCATTCAGACAGCATCGGTTCTATTACCCTCAATGTGGCATGGGCCTTGCTTTTGATGGATTGTTCGAAAGGGATAATCGGATGTTTCACCGTGGACGCCAACATGCCGGGCAAGAGCCCGACGCCGTCGAGGCGAATGAAAATAACGGGGCAGAACTTCCCGTTTACGGAAACAACAAGATGATGGAACAAACGGCTGTGGCCCGCCATGCGGGACAGGCCGGTGATAAGGGAAACGCCGCGAACCAGAATGCGACCGGACCCGCAGTGATTACTCAACAACAAGCTCAACCCGCGCAAAAAAAGGATACGACGGACATGAACGCTTCTGAGAATACGGCACAAGACAAGCAAAACGAAACGCAAGGCAACCGCATGGACATTCCGGGCGGTGCATTCCAGCGCCCGGGTCAGCCGGCCGCCGCAGGTCGCGTTCCGGGTGCTTACCCCGGCGCATATCCGGGTTCGGCAGCGGCAACCACGAGCTACGGTTCAGCCGTTTCCAACGCTGTCGGCGAAGCCAATCGCGGCCGCAAGCTGCTCATCGGTCCGGGCATTACGCTGTCGGGCGAAATAGAGGCTTGTGAACACCTTGTCGTTGAAGGCACGGTCGAAGCCGCCCTGAAAGGCGCAAGCGTTCTCGAAATCGCCGAGTCCGGTGCGTTCTACGGCACCGTCGAAATCGACGAAGCCACCGTTGCCGGCCGCTTCGAAGGCGACCTGACGGTAAAAGGCCGCCTGACGATCCGCTCCGGCGGTTCGATCACGGGCGCAATCGCGTACAAGGAACTGGCTGTTGAAGCCGGCGCGACGCTCGATGGTAAAGTCACCCCGCTGGATGCGAAATCGCAAAATGCGGGTGGTCGTAAAGTCACCGACAACCGCCAGCCGAACAAAAAGGCGGACAACAACACGGAACTGCCGTTTGCGGATAAAGCCGCAGCAGCAGCCGAATAGGTAAAAGGAGGAAAATAGCCTGTTTCGCGACAGGCTTTTTCACTGGGATGACCAGCCTTACAAAAATCAAGAAAAAGCTGAACCAGACTGCGAAGTCTGGTTCGCTGTTATGGGAGAATCACCGGACGGTGCGTATCGTAACCGTGGTGATGTTCTCCCTCCTGTTGGTAGCTGCCAAGGGTTTCGTTTTAAGCCCGGGCCATTTCAACGGGGAGCGTGCAAATCTTGCCGATCTGAATAAAAATCAGATGATGCGCTATGCACGTTCCGTCCAGGAAACGGTGGCGAGCGAACCTGAAACCCTTCTCAAACTGGCCGGTGAAGATGTGCGTCTTATTCTGGCGGCGCCGGATCTTCAGCGCGTCGATGCGCCCAGCGTGATCTGGCAATACCGCACGGCGTCCTGCGTTCTCGATGTGTATTTCACGACAGATGCCGATGCGTCAGCGGATCGTGCCGATGTTGCGTACTATGAAGTCCGCAGCCGCGCGAGCGGAGAAGGGGCGCCGGATGCAGGCAGCTGTATTCAGGGCCTCTATCAGGAACGCGCCGCGCAAATCGCGGAAAGCTTCCGCCAGATCGTGGCATCTTACGAGACAGACAGCAACCGCGCCGGCTAAACCCTACGCGGTCTTTTCCTTATATAAACACAGGTCGTAAACCGGACACACAGCGCAATCCGGTTTGCGCGCTTTGCAAATATAACGCCCATGCAGGATCAGCCAGTGATGGGCATGGCGCTTGAATTCATCCGGCACGACCTTCTCCAGCCTCTCTTCCACTTTTTCGACGGTGGCGCCGGGCGCGAGGCCCGTCCGGTTCGATACGCGGAAGATATGCGTGTCGACCGCTATGGTCGGTTCGCCGAACGCGATGTTAAGGACCACATTTGCCGTCTTGCGGCCTACGCCGGGAAGTTTTACGAGCGCGTCACGGCTGCGTGGCACTTCACCGCCATATTCATTCACCAAGATCTGGGAGAGCATCCAGACATTCCTGGCTTTGCCTTTATAAAGGCCGATCGTCTTGATGCATTCGCGGATTTTATCTTCGCCGAGCCTGACCATTTTCGCGGGCGTGTCGGCCGCTTTGAACAGGGCGGGCGTGGCTTTGTTCACCCCTTTGTCGGTGGCCTGCGCCGACAGCACGACGGCGACGAGCAGGGTGAAAGGGCTGGTGTAATCCAGCTCTCCTTTCGGCTCAGGGTTCGCTTTGCGCAACCGGGCAAAAAACTCCCTTATATCGTCCTTCTTCATGGGCATGATCCCCAAAATCCCAAAAAACGGGTTGAAGGTAAAGGCTTTCCCGCCCATTCTCCTGTGTATGACCGATTTTGTTGAAGATGTGATCGCCCGGAGCATCGATTATCTGGTGGCCCATTATCAGGGCCAGCCGGATCTTGACGCCATCGCCCGCAAAGCGGGCTATGAACCCACGCATTTTCAAAAAATTTTCAAAGAACGGGTAGGGATCAGCCCTAAACGTCTCGTGCAATATATGACATACCGCCATGCGCGCGATCTGCTGGCGGAGGGACACACGACCGAAAATGCCGCCAGTGCCGCCGGCCTGTCCGGTACGGGTCGCCTTTACGACCTGTTCGTTTCCTGCGAAGCGGTGACGCCGGGCAGCGCGGCGGAAAAGGGCGCCGGGGTGGGCGTCGTGTACGGGTTTCATTCCTCGCCGCTGGGGGAGATGCTCGTCGCGCAAACGGCGAAGGGCGTATGCTATCTTGGGTTTCTGATGGATGAAGCGCGCGACATTCCCGTGAAAAAAATGAAAGCCTATCTGCCTTCCGCAACGTACCGCGAAGATTCCGGCGCGACCCGCGCGGCGGCTTCTGAAATCCTGAAAATATGGACCGGGCATGGCGATGCGAAAAAGAAGTTGAAGCTCGATCTGCAAGGAACGAACTTCCAGATTCAGGTATGGCAGGCATTGTTGAAAATTCCGCTGGGCGAGACCGTAACCTATCAGGATATCGCGCAACAGATTGGCCGTCCGAAATCGATGCGCGCTGTCGGCAATGCGGTGGGATCGAACCCGGTCTCCCTGCTGATTCCGTGTCACCGGGTAATACGCTCGACCGGCATCATCGATAATTACGGTTGGGGCAGCCCGCGCAAGAAAGTCATCCTCGCCATGGAAAGCGCGCTGTGCGCGCCGGCAGCAGAGGAATTCCGTTTAAAGGCCTAAAACATCCCGCATGGAGTAAAGGCCAGGCGCCTTCCCCTTGGCCCATTGCGCCGCACGGATCGCGCCGCGCGCGAACAATGCGCGATCGGTCGCTTTATGCCCAAGCTCAATGCGTTCGCCCGCGCCGAAGAAGGTCAGCGTGTGTTCGCCCACCACGTCGCCGCCGCGCATGACGGCGTAACCGATATCGCCCTTTTGACGAAGGCCGTTGCGCTCCGTGACAAACGCGCCGCCATTGCGGCCCTTGCGCGCCGCCTTGCCAATGGCGAGCGCCGTGCCCGACGGCGCATCGACCTTTTTATTGTGATGGCTTTCGACGATCTCGATATCCCACTCCGGCCCGAGGCGCGCCGCCGCCTGTTCAACGAGAGCGAGGAGCAGGTTAACGCCAACGCTCATATTCGCGGCGTAAACGATCGCCGTTTCCTTTCCGGCATCCTGCAGTTCTTTTTCATCGTTCTCGGTCAGGCCCGTGGTGCCGATGATCAGGGGCTTGTGATGCTTCGCTGCGATCCACGCGTTTTTACGCGTCGCTTCCGGCGAAGAAAAATCGATCACGACATCCGATTTTTCAAACAGTTCATCCGCGTCTTCCGTCACGATGAAATCCTTGTTCACCCCGGCGATGTCCTTG